>JANJUF010000118.1 GCA_024710705.1 Gemmatimonadaceae bacterium
ACGGCGGGGAGGGGGGCGGGGTTGGCACGGCGGGGAGGGAGGACCGGGGAGGGAGGAGCTCAACACGCCCCCGAGCCGACCTGTCCCACCACGGAGGCTCGGGGGCGTGTTGTGCTCCGACCGACCGCACACAGAAGCGACCGCACACAGAAGCGACCGCGCGCGGAAGCGACCGCGCCGTGAGCCATCCGCGCACAGCTCGCGCACCCCGTGTTAGGTTCACGCATATGCTAGCGCTCAATCTCGATGTCGAGGTCACCCGCGGGGACATCATTGAGTCGCGTCACCGCGTGCACGCCGCCGTGATCGGCGCCGACGACGTCCTCGTGGCCGCCGCCCGAGACTCGGCGCTCGTCACCATGTGGCGGTCCTGCGCCAAGTTCTTCCAGGTGATGCCGCTGCTCTCCAGCGGCGGCTTCGACAAGCTCGGCTGGGGCCCCGAGGAACTCGCGCTGGCCTGCGCCTCGCACGGCGGGGAGCCCGAGCACGTGGCCGTCGTGCAGCGCATGCTCAGCCAGTTGGGCCTTGAGGAAGGCGACCTAGCCTGCGGTGCGCACGAGCCGCTGAGCGTGCGCGGCGCGCGGCTGCTGCGCGAGAGCGGGGCCGCGCCCACGCGGCTCCACAACAACTGCTCCGGCAAGCACGCCGCCATGCTCGCCCGTGCCCAGACCGCCGGGTGGACCATCCGCGGCTACGAGCAAGCCGAGCATCCGGTGCAACGCTCCTGCCTCGGCGAAGTCTCGGCCTGGACGGGCCTGCCGCTCGACGACATGCCACTGGGCGTGGACGGATGCGGCGTGGCCGTGATGGGCCTGTCGCTGGACCGCATGGCCTTGGCCTACGCGCGCTGGGGGCGGGCCGTGCACGCCGGTGAGGACATCCCCGCGCGCACCGCCGCGGCCATCCGCACGCACCCACATCTGCTCGGCGGCACCGATCGGTTCGACACCGTGCTCATCGAGGAGACGAACGGCGCCGTGATCGCCAAGGTCGGCGCCGAGGGCGTGCATTCGGTGACCGTGCCATCGCTGGGCATCGGCTTGGCCGTGAAGGTGGAGGATGGGGCCGTGCGCGCGCAGTACGTCGCCGTGCTCAGCGCCTTGCAGCAGTTGACGGTGCTGCCGCACGAGCTCCCGCCGCGGCTGGCCGAGTTCATGGCGAAGCCGCTGCGCAACACGCGCGGGGAACAGGTGGGCGAAGTGCGCGGGGCGCTGACCGCGTGAGCCCCGACCGCGAGGGGCCGGGAGGCGGGACGCCCGATCGCGATCATCCGTATCGCGCGAGTCCCGGGCTCGTGCCGGACCACGCCGCCGTCGTCGCGCTTGCACCAGAGATCGCGGCGCTGGTCCGGCTCTCGGCGCGCATCTCGGCGGGCAGCGAGGCCGAGATCCGCAGCGCCTGCGCCGAGGTGCTCGAGGCCGACACGCCGACGGCGTGGGTGGAGGAGGCGATTCTCCAGGCGTACCTGTTTGCCGGATTCCCCCGCGCGCTCAACGCCGCCCGCGAGTGGCGCAAGGTGAGCGGACTCCCCGCCCCCGCGCACGAGGACCTCCCGGCGCCCGATCTGTCGCGATGGCGCGCGCAGGGCGAGCAGACCTGCGAGGTGGTGTACGGGAAGTTCTATGGAAAGCTCCGCGCCAACATCCGGCACCTGCATCCGGCCTTGGACGAGTGGATGATCGCCGAGGGGTACGGAAAGATCCTGTCGCGCCCCGGCCTGGACCTGCGGCTGCGCGAGCTGTGCATCGTCGCAGCCTGCGTGGCGACGGGGCAGGATCGCCAGCTGCACTCGCACCTGCATGGTGCGCTGAATGCGGGCGCTTCGCGGAGCGAGGTGAGCGGGACGCTGGAGGCGCTTGGCGGGGTGGTGGAGGAGGGTGCGCTGATGCGAGCACGGCTGCTATTGGCGAGAGTGCTAGGGAAGTAACGGACACTGCGATGCGGGGTGCCCTGCGTCGGCGGGGAGCGGGACCCGGATGCGGGACGGTGCGGGATGCGGGGGACCTGCAACGCCGGGGCGGGGGGCGGGGCTGGAACGACAGTGTGTGGGGAGGGAGGAGCTCAACACGCCCCCGAGCCGACCTGTCCCACCACGGAGGCTCGGGGGCGTGTTGTGCTCCGACCGACCGCGCACGGACCCGACCGCGCACGGACCCGACCGCGCACGGACCCGACCGCGCACGGACCCGACCGCGCACGGACCCGACCGCGCTCAGAACCAGCGACGCAAGGATTCGATGGGAGCCAGCCCAGCAATCGGTTAGCTTTCGCGCGTGTTCATTGACCTCGTCACCGTACGCGCCACCGCCGGCACCGGCGGCTCAGGCTGCACATCCTTCCGCCGCGAGAAATTCGCCCCCATGGGCGGCCCCGACGGCGGCGATGGCGGCAAGGGCGGCGACATCATCGTCCGTGGCGACGCCAATCTCTCCACCCTGCTCGACTTCACCTACCGCGACCATTGGGAAGCGGAGCGCGGCGAGCACGGCATGGGGTCCAACAAGACGGGACGCTCCGGCAAGGACATCGTGATGCCCGTGCCGCCGGGCACCGTCATCCGCGACCGCGATACCGGCGAGCGACTGGGCGAGATCCTCGAGCACGGGCAGGAGCTGATCGTCGCCAAGGGCGGGCGCGGCGGGAAGGGCAATACGTTCTTCGCCACCGCCACCCACCAGTCGCCTCGCGAGTGGCAGCCGGGCGAGGAAGGGCAGGTCCGGAACTTGGAGTTCGAGCTCAAGCTCATCGCCGACATCGGGCTGGTGGGCCAGCCGAACGCCGGGAAGTCCACGCTGCTCAGCGTCATCTCGGCGGCCCGCCCCAAGATCGCCGACTACCCGTTCACCACCCTCGCCCCGAACCTCGGCGTGGTGCAGTTGAGCGACTCGCGCACCTTCGTGGTGGCCGACATCCCGGGCATCATCGAAGGGGCGCACACCGGGAAGGGGCTGGGGCTGCAGTTCCTGCGGCACATCGAGCGCACCCGCATGCTGGCCTTCCTCATCCCGATTGACGCGATGGACTGGCAGGCCGAGTATGATCAGTTGCGCCGAGAGGTGGAGAGCTATTCAAGTGAGCTCGCGGCCAAGCCGCATTGCGTGGTCTTCACCAAGCTCGACCTGATGGGTGAGGACTACGTGCCCGAGATCGAGGCGCCGGGGGCCTTCGGGCTGTGGTCCATCTCGGCGGCGGGCCGGCAGGGGCTGGATGTGCTCAAGGCCGCCTGGTGGAGCAAGCTGCTGGAGATGCGGAAAGCCGCCGGCGAGCTTCCGGTCGGGTGAGCGCCGCGGCGGCCGCCAGCCGGACTCCGGTCCTGCACGCGGCCGCCACGCTTCCTGCCTGCCTGGGCGAGCTTTCGCAGCCGCCGGCGGGATTATGGTCCTTGGGCGACATCGACACCCTCCGCGAGGCCCCGTCGCGCATGGTGGCGATCGTGGGCACCCGGGAGGCCTCGGCCTATGGCGAGCGTACCGCCGAGCGACTGGCCACGGCGGCCGTGCAGGCGGGCCTCGTGGTGGTGAGCGGATTGGCCCGCGGCGTGGACGCCGCCGCCCACCAGGCCGCCATACGGGCCCGTGGACGCACCGTGGCGGTGATGGGGCCCGGAGTGGACGTCCCATACCCTGCTGGACACCGGCACCTGCACGCCCTTGTCCAAGACAACGGAGTGGCCGTTTCGGAGATGGAGCCCGGCACCAAGGCCTTCCGGGGCTGCTTCCCACGGAGGAACCGGATCATCGCGGCACTCTCTGCCGTCACGCTCGTGGTGGAGGCTGGGTTCAAGTCCGGGGCCATCAACACGGCCTCGCAGGCGCTGGAACTGGGGCGGGTCGTGGCGGCCGTGCCCGGGCCGATTGATGACCCTCGATCGGCCGGCTCGAACCAGCTCATCCGAGACGGAGCCCAGGTGATCACCGGTGTGGAAGATCTGTTGATGTTGTACGGTTTATCCACATCTGGCCCCGGTGTTTCACAGGGGGCAGGGGGCGGGAGGTCACTGGCTGGTGAGGCCGGCCTCTGTCCGGAGGACCTGGCCATCCTCGCCGCGCTGGGGTCGAGGCCGATTCCGGCCCACGAGGTCGCCTTCGCTACGATGCTGTCAGTAAGGCAGTGTTCCGAGAGTCTGCTGCGGTTGGAGCTTTCCGGACTCGTGCAGGGAGATGGAGGGGGCTACCGGCGGTCGGACTGCTGATCGCGCCGGTGGGGAGGCCAGGCAACGGACCGACTCGAGGCGGCCACGTGCCTCGCGAGACCTGGCTGGCTGCCCGAAACCCGTAATTATGCTCGCCTCGAGGCCAGTTCTACTGGGCGAAATCTGCCGGAATTGCGAGATTCTCGGAGACTGTTGATAACGCAGATATTGTTAATGTCAATTCTAGCAAAGCGCGGTAACATGATGAATATTAAACATTTGAGAATTCACTTGAAGTCATTTTCATCGCGTGGATGGCCGCTCGACCACCGCGCGGCGCGCATTGCAGGCGCTCTCCCCTCACCCGGCGCCCTCGCGCTTCCCCTCAGGTGAGCTCCTCCACGCAGATCCCGGCGGCCAGGCCAAGTGAGTGGCCGCACGTCTATATCCACGTGCCGTTCTGCGGCCGGCGCTGCTCGTACTGCGACTTCGCAATCGCGGTCCGGAAGGACGTTCCCGTCTCCGAGTTCAATGACGCCATAATGGCGGAGATGGTCACGCGAGCCATCGGACCGGGCACCACGCCCATCCGCTCGATCTATCTGGGCGGTGGGACTCCATCCAAGCTCGGCGGCGAAGGTCTGGCACAGCTCCTTCGAAGTGTTGCACACCAACTCGGAGTGGAAAAGTTATCCACATCGGTTGATGATGTCGAAGTGACCATCGAGGTCAATCCCGAAGACATCAGCCCCGCCGCCGCAGCAGCCTGGGTCGCCGCCGGAGTCAATCGGGCCTCGATCGGGGTGCAGAGTTTCGACCCCGAGGTGCTCCGCTGGATGCACCGCGAGCACTCGGTCGAGCAGGTCGCGGATGGCGTGCGGATCCTGAGGGACTCCGGTATCCAGGAGCTCTCGCTCGACCTCATCTTCGCCGTCCCAGACTCCCTCCACAGAAACTGGACAAGAGACTTGGAGGATGCGCTAAAGCTGGACACAGAGCACTTGTCGCTGTACGGACTGACCATCGAACCGCAGACTCCATTGGGCCGGTGGACTGCCCGTGGCGAGGTCGCCGAGGCACCTGAGGAGCGCTACGCGGACGAGTTCCTGGAGGCGCACGAGCGGTTGACCGGGGCAGGGTTCGAGCACTACGAGGTCTCGAACTACGGCCGCCCGGGCCACCGCGCCCGGCACAACTCGTCGTACTGGAGTGGTGCGCCCTACCTCGGGCTCGGACCCTCGGCGCACGGCTTCGACGGACGGGAGCGGCGATGGAACCGACCCGCCTACGCCGACTGGCTGCGGGCCGTGCAGGAAGGGTCCGACCCCATGGGCGGATCGGAGATGTTGGGTCCATGGGAGCGGTCCGCCGAGGCGGTGTACCTCGGTTTGCGGACCTCGGACGGGCTCGTACTCCATCAAAATGAGCTGACGACGGTTACTCCGTGGCTCCAGGCTGGCTGGGCGCGGCTACGGAGTGGCGCGCGCGAGGGGACGGGCGAGGCCCTTGGCGTCGGCGCGGGAGAGGGCGCGGGTGAAGGCGCGGGTGAGGGCGCGGGTGAAGGCGCGGGTGAGGGCGCGGGTAAAGGAGCCTTGGTAAGCGCGGATGTCGGCGCCAGTGCGGGCGTCGCCGCGACACCGGGGCGACTGACCCTCACCCCCACGGGCTGGTTGCGGCTCGATGCCCTCGCCGCCGCCTTGACTTCGCTCCGAAGTCCTTCATAATCCGATACTTATGGCACTTGTGCACGCCGAGCTGAGCGAACGGGAGCGGCAGGTTCTAGAGGCCGTGATCCGGTCGTACGTGGAGACCGCCGAACCGGCGGGATCCCGGACGATCAGCCGTCGCTTTGGGCTCGGGGTGTCGCCGGCCACAATCCGCAACGTGATGTCGGACCTCGAGGAGAAGGGCTACCTCTTCCACCCGCACACGTCGGCGGGGCGCATTCCCACCGACAAGGCCTATCGATTCTATGTAGATGGCCTGCTGCGCCTGGCGCCGCCGGCTCTGCCTGAGCGCGAGCGCCTGGCCGAGCAGATCGGCGAGCGCGGGTCCGCGATCGAGACGATCCTCCGCCGTGCGGCCCAGTCGCTCGGCGTGCTCACGCAGGAACTCGGCGTCGCGCTTGGGCCCCGCCTGGACCAGACGATCCTGCAGCGGCTCGAGCTGGTGCGGATGAACAGCGAGCGGTTGATCCTCGTGCTCACGCTCCACGGCGGCGCCGTGCGCACGATCTTCATCGAGCTCGCCGGCGAGATCGCCGACAACGCCGTGGCCGAGGTGCAGCGCGTGCTGAACGAGCGGCTCGCGGGGCTGTCGTTGTCGGAGATCCGGACGTCCCTGGCCTCGCGGCTGCGCGACGCCGTGCCGCTCGGCGGGGCGACGGAGCTGCTGAACATCTTCGTGCAGGAAGGCGAACAGATGTTCGACCTCGCCACGGCAAGCGACGAGGATTCGGTGTTGCTCGGCCAGGCCTCGTTGCTTGCCGACAAACCGGAGTTCGCCAGCGGGGAGCGGATGAAGCAACTCATCGCGCTCACGGAAACGCGGACGCATCTCGCGGGGTTGTTGCGTCAGCGGACGGCGACGCCGGGGGTGTCCATCACGATCGGCGACGAGCACGGGTCGCAGTTGCTCGGTGGGCTGACGATGGTGACGGCGGAGTATCGGGCCGGCAGCCTGACTGGGGTGATCGGCGTGATCGGGCCGACGCGGATGCCGTACGAGAAGGTGATCGCGCTCGTGACGCATACATCGTCGCTCGTCACCGATTTGCTGGCGTAGGACGGCGGTGCGGGATGCGAACGGCGATGCGGGTGGTGAGTCCACTGCGGTGCGGGGTGCCCTGCGTCGGCGGGGAGCGGGGCCCGGGTGCGGGACGGTGCGGGGTGCGGGGGACCTGCCACGGCGGGGAGGGGGGCGGGGCTGAAACGACAGTGTGTGGGGAGGGAGGAGCTCAACACGCCCCCGAGCCGACCTGTCCCACCACGGAGGCTCGGGGGCGTGTTGTGCACCGACCGACCGCGCACCGACCGACCGCGCACCGACCGACCGCGCACCGAACCGGCCAAGCATCCCGTTAGTTTCACTGACAGCATATGAGCACATACTACGAAACGCTCGGCGTCCCGAAGACGGCCAGCGACGACGACATCAAGCAGGCGTATCGCAAGCTCGCCACCAAGTATCATCCCGACCGCAACGGGGGATCCAAGGAGGCCGAGGAGCAGTTCAAGGCGATCACGGAGGCCTACGACATCCTGCGCGACCCGCAGAAGCGGGCGGCGTACGATCGGTACGGCGAGGCTGGGCTGCGGAGCGGGCCCGGCGGGGCCGGGTTCCACCACGTGGACCTGTCCGAGGCGCTCAACATCTTCATGCGCGACTTCGGGATTGGCGACCTCTTCGGCGGCGGCGGCGGCGGGCGGCAGTCGCAGGGGCCGCGCAGTGGCGCCGACGTCAAGGTGGACCTGCAGCTCACGATGCTCGAGGTGGCGACGGGGCTGAGCAAGCAGATCACGCTGAAGCTGCTGGATCCCTGCGAGCGCTGCACGGGGACTGGCGCCGAGCCAGGGACCCAGCCGACGCGCTGCGCGACCTGCGCCGGCGTGGGCGAGGTGCGGCGCGCGCAGCAGAGTTTCTTCGGGCAGTTCGTGAGCGTGGCACCGTGCCCGACCTGTCGCGGCGAGGGCGTGATGATCCCGTCGCCCTGCAAGACCTGCCGCGGCGAAGGGCGCCAGCGCGGCGAGCACACGATTGACCTGAAGGTGCCGGCCGGCGTCTCCAGCGGGCAGTACATGCACCTGCGCGGCGTGGGCAACGCGGGCGTGCGTGGTGGGCCACGCGGCGACGTGATCGTGGTGTTCGAGGTGATCGAGGACGATCGCTTCGAGCGCGACGGCGAGGATCTGTACTGCGAAGTGCTCATCACGTATCCGCAGGCGGTGCTCGGCGCCGACGTGGACGTGCCGGGCGTGGTCGGTCCGCTGACGCTGCGCATCCCCGAGGGGACGCAGAGCGGCGAGGTGTTCGTGCTGCGCGGGCGTGGGCTGCCGCGCGTGAACGCGAGCGGCGTGGGCGACCTGCACGTGCGGGTGCAGATCTGGACGCCGCAGAAGCTCTCCAAGGAAGAGGAGCGGCTCATCGAGCAGCTGCACGAGGTGCAGGCGCGTCCGCCGGAGAAGCGCGAGAAGGGATTCTGGGCGAAGATGAAGGAAGCGCTGAATGGGTGAGTCGCTCGCGTCGCGTGGGTGGACGCGGGTGGTGATCACGCCGTCATCCGAGTCGCTGCGGGCGCTCGTGGCGGCGGCGATGTTCGAGGCCGGTGCCGAGGGCCTGCAGGAGGAGGGCGACTCGCTGGTGACGCATCTGCCTGCCGCCACGGCCGCCGAGGGTTTCGTGTCGCGTGTGCGCGCGGCCGACGAAGACCTGGTGGCGGACGTGAGCCCGCTCGACGACACCGACTGGGCCGAGAAGTGGAAGGAGCGCATCACGGCCCATCAGCTCGGGCGCCTGGTGGTGACGCCGCCGTGGTTGGCGGCGGGCCGCGATCCGGCGACGACGATCATCATCGAACCGGCGATGGCCTTCGGCACGGGGGACCACCCGACGACGCGCGGCGTGGTGCGGCTGATGCAGGGTGTCATCCGGCCTGGCGACACCGTGGCCGACTTGGGCGCCGGCAGCGCGGTGCTGGCGATCGCGGCGGCGAAGCTCGGCGCGGCCCGTGCCTTCGCCATCGAGATTGACCACGACGCCATCGGCAACGCGGAGGAGAACGTGCTCCGCAACGACGTGGCCGACCAGGTCGGCGTGCTGGAGGGCGATGCGGCCCTGTTCCTGCCGCTGGTGGCCCCGGTGCGGGTGATCCTGGCGAACATCATCTCGTCGGTGCTGGTCGAGCTCTTGCCGCTGATGGCGATGACGCTGGCCGAGGATGGGGTGATCATCCTCAGCGGCATCCTGCTCGAGGAGCGGCCGCGGATGCTCGAGGCCCTGCGGGACGCCGGCTGGGCGGTGGACGGCGAGGATGCGGAAGAGCAGTGGTGGAGCGTGCGGGCGCGCAGGAGATTATCCGGGTGAGCCTGCCCACCTTCGTCGCCGACGAACCCTTCGCGGCCCCGTCCACCGTCACGCTGGGCGAGGAGGCGGCGCATCACATGCGGGTGCGCCGGTTGGAGCCGGGTGTGCGGGTGCGCCTGCTCGACGGGCAGGGGATGTCGGCCGAGGGGACGCTCACCACGCTGGCCAAGCGGCACGCGATGATCGCGGTGGATCGTGCGGTCACGGTGGATCCGCCGCCGCCGATCCATCTCCTGCTGCCGGTCGCCGACAAGGACCGGATGCTGTGGCTGGCCGAGAAGGCGACGGAGCTGGCGGTGGCGAGTTGGCGGCCGGTGTCGTTCAAGCGGTCGAAGCACGTGAACCCGCGTGGGGAGGGGTCGACATTCCAACAGAAGGTGCGCGCCCGGATGGTGAGCGCGCTGGAGCAGTCGGGCGGGGCGTGGCTGCCTTCGATGTATCCGGACGCGACCGTCGAGCACGCGATCGGCGCGCGACCGGAGGGCGTGGCGGTGGTGATGGACGCCGGCGCGCCGCCGCTGTTGGATGTGCTGCGCCGCGAGCGCGACCTCTCCACGGGCGTGACGCTGGTCGTCGGGCCGGAAGGAGGGTTCGAGGCACCGGAGCGGGCGGCGTTTGAGCGGGGGGGCTTCCATCCGGCATCGCTCGGTGCGAGCGTCCTCCGATTCGAGACGGCGGCGCTGGCGGCCGTGGCCGCGGTCCGTGCCGCGCTCGAGCAGCAGGGCTGACCACACCTCACCGTTTCACTTTCGGGCGCGAGGCCCGCATATGTCTGAATGCGTCTTCTGTTCCATCGTGAAGGGCGACATCGAATCCGACAAGGTCGGGGAGAGCGAGCATTGCATCGCCTTCCGTGACATCTCGCCGCAGGCCCCCGTGCACATCCTGGTGGTGCCGAAGAAGCATTTCCGCTCGATGAACGACATGCCCGACGGCAGCGTGCTCGGGGCGATGGGGATGCTGGGCCGGCAGGTGGCGAAGGAGCTGGGGATCACCGAGAAGGGCTATCGCGCGGTGATCAACACCGGGGAGCACGGCGGCCAGACGGTGGAGCACATGCATCTGCACATCCTCGGCGGCCGCGCGCTCAAGTGGCCCCCGGGGTGAGGGTCGCCCTCGTCCACGAGTGGCTGCTGACGCACGGCGGCTCCGAGGAGATCACAGGACAACTCTGCCGGCTCTTTCCCGAGGCGGATCTCTACACGCTGCTCGCCGACCC
>JANJUF010000003.1 GCA_024710705.1 Gemmatimonadaceae bacterium
GGCCTCCCGCAACTGCTCCTGAAGATACAGCGCGGTGGCCTCGCCTTCGAGTTTGGGATTGGTCGCCACGATCACTTCGGCCACCCCGCCCGCTGTGACCCGGCGCACCAATCCGGCCACGGCGAGGTCGTCCGGGCCCACCCCGTCGAGCGGCGCGAGCCGCCCTCCCAACACGTGGTACAGCCCGCGGAACTCCCCCGTGCGCTCGATGGCCGGGATGTCCGAGGCCTCCTCCACCACGCAGATGATGCTGCGGTCGCGGCGCGGATCGGCGCAGAGCGCGCAGGGCGAGACCTCGGTGAGGTTCCCGCATTCGTCGCAGGGGCGGATCTTCTCGCCGAGGGCCAGGAGCGCCGCGGCCAGGCGCTTGGCCTGGTCGGTGGGCTGCCGCAAGAGAAAGTAGGTGAGCCGCAGCGCCGACTTCCGCCCGATGGTCGGAAGTCGTGAGAGTTCGGTCACGAGGTCGTCGATCGCGGACACCGGCGCCTCAGAACGGAAGCTTGAAGGGGAGGCCGCCGAGGCCCATCCCGCCGGCCATCTTCTGCATCTCGGCCTCGCCGAGTTCCTTGGCCTTCCGCTGCGCTTCCTGCAGCGCCACCGCGAGCAGGTCCTCGAGCATCTCCACGTCGGCCGGGTTCACGACCGAGGGATCAATGGAGACACGCTTCACCGTGCCCTTGCCGTCGGCCTCCACGCGGACCATGCCGCCGCCGGCGCTGCCGGTGACGCTGGCGCGCTCGAGCTGATCCTGCACTTCCTTCAGCTTGCCCGTCATCTCCTGGGCCTGCTGCAGCATCTTCATGAAGTCGGTCATGGCGTCGGTCAGTCGAGCAGTTCGAGGTCGAGCGCGTCCACCGCGGCATCGAGGAGCTTGCTCTGCTTGCGCAGCATGGCGATGCGATCGGCCTTCACCGCGCCTTCGTTGAGGCGACGCGGGGCGGCGGCGGCATCGCCCACCGACTTCACGTTGAGCCGCGCGACGTTCTCGAAGCGTTTGCGGATGGCCCCGACGATGGCGCTCTCCTGCTCGGTGATGAGCTCGGCCTGCGCGGTGGCGTCCACGGTGAGGGTGACCACGCCGCTGGCGGTGACAGCGGTGGGCGTGGCGTGGCCGAGGGCGGCGCCGAGCAGGGAGCGCCCGTCGCGGATGAGGCCGTCCACGATGGCGTCCCAATGCTCGACGAGGCGGTTGATGTCGAGGGCGAGGAGGGCGGGCTTGGGCGGAGGCGCGTCGGCGACGACGACCGGCGCTGCGGCGGCCGGGGCAGCCGACACCGGCCGCTCACGCACGACCGGCGCGCTCCGTGGCGCCTCGCGCGTGGCACCGCCGCTCGGGCCGGACCCACTCGCGACGCCGCGCAACACCTCCTCCAGCAGCACCGTGCGATCCAGCAGCGCACAGCGCACCAACAGCGTCTCGAACAGCATCTGCTGCTGCCCGCTGCGCTTGAGGTGTGGCTCGATCTCCACCAGCAGCGTGAGCATGCGCAGCAGGTCCCCGGCCGCGAAGTGCTTGGCCCGCTTGGGCAGCTCTTCCTTGAGCCGCTCCGACACGTCGGGCAGCGACCCGCCGAGCACCACGGCGAGCTGCGCACGCAGCACCTCGGCGAACTCGCTCAGCAGTACGGTGAAATCCACGCCGTGGTCGGCCAGGCGCCCGACGGCGGCGAACACATCGCCAGCCCGCCGCTCGATGATCAGGTCGAGCAGGGCGAGATGCTCGTCCTCCGGCACCAGCCCGAGCGCATCGCGCACCCGCTGGGCGGTGACGCCACCCTCGCCGAGCGAGAGCACCTGGTCGGTGAGGGAGAGGGCGTCGCGCATGGAGCCATCGGCGGCGCGGGCGAGCATGCCCAGCGCGTCAGCCTCGGCGGGGATCCCTTCGGCCTTGAGCACCGCAGTGAGCCGTTCGCGCACGTCGGCCGGCCCGATGCGCTTCAGGTCGAAGCGTTGCACGCGCGAGAGCACCGGCGCGGCGGCCTGTTGGATCTTCTGCGGCTCGGTGGTGGCGAACACGAACACTACCCGCGGCGGCGGTTCCTCGAGGATCTTGAGGAGGGCGTTCCACGCCTCACGCGTGAGCATATGCGCCTCGTCGATGATGTAGACCTTGTAGCGGTCCTCACCGGAGGGGGCGTACATGGCCCGCTCGCGCAGGTCGCGGGCGTCGTCCACGCCACGGTTGGAGGCGGCGTCGATCTCGACCACGTCCAGCGAGGCCCCACCGCTCCACACCCGCTCGCAGGAGGGGCACTCCCCGCAGGGCTCGCGGTCCTCACGGCGGCGCTCGCAGTTGAGCGCCATGGCCAGCACCCGGGCGAGGGTGGTCTTGCCGGTGCCGCGCGGCCCGCAGAAGAGGTAGGCGTGGGCCACCCGGTCGGTGAGGATGGCGTTCCGCAGGGTGTTCGCCACGTGCGATTGGACCGCCACCTCGGTGAAGCGGCGCGGGCGATACTTGCGGGCGAGGGCGAGCGACATAAGCGGGCAATTTAGCCCCGCGTTCCGGGCTTCGCTTGGGTTCTGGATCGGCGAGGCGATCACCTCGAAGACACGAGAGGGCCCGCGACGGAGCACAAAAAACTCGCGCGAGGACCGAACGCTTCAAAGCGTTGGTCACTCGCGCGAGTGTTCCAGGTCTGACGAGGCGACGACGACGTCACGTACCGTTGCTGCCTTTCGGCCCTGGCGGGGTTGGCGGGTAGAAGCCCCCCGGGACCTGGAACACTAGGAAAGCTAGTCGGCGCACTGGGTGCGGACAACACTGCCCACCCCGAGGAATGGCCCGCCCCACCCGGTCCCTGATGCCCCAGCGCCGCCTCGGTTCGGCTCCTCACTCCCAGCTTCTGGTCCAGATGCCGGACGTGGCACTTCACCGTGTTCTCCGAGCGCGAAAGGCGCGCAACTCAACCGCTGGTCGGGCATCACGCCATCGGCACTACTCGGCGGCGATCCACACGGCGGCGGCCGCCACGGCGAACCACATCCAGCCGATATGCCGCCCCCGGGTCATCACGAGCGCGAGCAGCGCCAGGCCCGCCAGGACGCCGGCCAGCAACAGCACCGTCTCCCGCCACGCGCCGCCGAAGGCATCGCCATCGAGGCTCGCGGTCAGGAGGAGCATCGCGTAGCCCAGCAGCGCGATGGTGAGCGAATGCCAGGCCAGGCGCACCGACTGGCGGGTGGCCGGGTCGTCGGCCGCACGCCGATGCCCGAGATCGGGGTCGCCGGCGTGCCGGAAGAGCCGTGGGAGGATGACCTTCTCGCCGAGCAGGGCGTGGGCCGCCGCCGCACCGAGGACGAGCAAGGAGCCAGCGAGTAGCCACGGGTTCATCGGAGCACCTCCTGTAGGCGCGTGATGGCATTGGCACAGTCCGCGTCGTCCACATCCAGGTGCAGGACGGCGCGCAGGCGGGTGGCATTCCACGCACTCACGAGCACGCCGGCGTCCCGGGCGCGAGCAACCACGGTGTCAGTATGCAACCGCGGCGGCAGTTCGACCATCACGATGTTGGTGTCGGGCGGGACGACCTGCAGGTCCGCGATGGTGGCGAGCCCCGCTGCCAACTCCCGCGCGCGGCGGTGGTCGTCCTTGAGCCGCGGCAGGTTGTGCTCCAGCCCGTGCAGCGCGGCCGCCGCGAGGATGCCGCTCTGCCGCATCCCGCCGCCGAGGCGCTTGCGCACCTCCCAGCCCTTGGCCATCGCCTGCTCGCTCCCCACCAACACCGCGCCCACAGGCGCGCCGAGGCCCTTGGAGAAGGAGAGCATGACGGTCTCGGCGCAGGCGCCGAAGTCGGCGAGCGGCGTCCCGGTGGCCACGTGCGCGTTCCACAGGCGCGCGCCATCGAGGTGCACTGGCAGTCCGGCGTCGGTGGCCACCCGATAGATGGCCTGCAGGTCGGCCAGCGACGTGACCCTGCCCCCGGCACCGTTGTGGGTGTTCTCGGCGCAGACGAGGCTCGCCCGCGGCGCGTGCCGCGATGGGAGGCGGAAGCTGCTACGCAGCGCCTCGGCCTCGAGCACGGGGCCGCCATACACCATCCGCGGCTGCAGGCCGACGAGCCCGGACGTCCCGGCGATCTCCCAGTTCACGATGTGCGAATCGTGATGGCAGTAGACCTCGGTGCCGCGCTCGCCGAGGAGCCAGAGCGCGGCCTGGTTGGCCATGGTGCCGGTGGGGAAGAACAATCCGCGCGGCTTGCCGAGAAGCGTGGCGACCTGGGCCTCGAGCCGCAGGACGGTGGGGTCGCCATCGAGCACATCGTCGCCGACTTCCGCGCTGGCCATGGCTTGGCGCATGGGTGGTGACGGGCGCGTGACGGTGTCGGAGCGGAGGTCAATCATTGGCATGAGACGGAAGACGGAAGACGGAAGGTACCGGCGACGGCAACGGAAACCGCAACGGCAAGCGCAACGGCAAGCGCAACTACTGCTCCGTTTCCTCGGCTACTTCTGCGGCGGCGGCTTCCGTTGCCTGCAGGATCAAGTATTCCTTGGTGGCGCTGGCGACTTCGGCGCCGAGGATGAAGATCAGGGCGGCGTAGTAGGTCCAGAACACCACCACGACGAGGGCGCCGAGGGTGCCGGAGTAGATCGAGCCGGGGGGGAACGTGCGGGCGAGGAGGCCGAAGAGGCCGCGGGCGATCTCGAAGAACGCGGCGGCGGTGATGCCGCCGCCGATGCTGGGGATCCAATCCGTCTTCTGCTTCGGGAGCCAGCGGTACAGGGCGGCGAAGAGGGCCACGAGCACGGCCGCGGCGATGAGGCGGCCGGCGAGGACTTGGGCGCCGCTGAGGACTTCCTCGCGCACGCCGAACTCGGCGAGCGTGCCGCCGATGCGGCCGCTCGAGACCGTCACCCACGCGCTGACCATGACCCAGGCGACGCCGAGGACCACCGTCATCACGCTGAGGTGGAGATCCCAGAGCATTCCCTTGAGGAATCCCCGATCACGGCCGTGCGCGAAGACGGTGCCCATCACGCTACGCAGGGAGCCGAACAGGCGGGCCGAGAAGTACAGGAAGCCGATGGCGCCGCCGATGCCGAACAGGGCCCGCGTCCGCTGCACGTCGGCCAACACCGGGTCCAGCATGGACCCCTCGACGTCGAGCTGGGGCGGGAGCAGGCGGTCGAGCACGCGCTGCACGAGTTCCGTGGAGGACTCGAGGGACTCCCCGTACAGGTAGCCGAGCGCCGAGGCCAGCAGGAGGATGAACGGCACGCCGGCGAGGAGGATGTTGAAGGCCAACCCGCCGGCGAGGAACGTCACGTCGTCATCGCGCAGCCCACGGAGCACGCGACCGAAGATACGGCCCAGTGCCGTGATCAGACGCTGTCATCCTCTCCGTCGAAGGCCTCGCGGTGGCGCGCGAGCCGTTCCTCGAGGGCGGCCCGCGCCTCGCGCGCCGCCGACTTGCCGCGGTGCGCGAGGTCATCCACCGCCTCGCGCCCATCCTCCACCACCGCGCGGGCACGGCGCTTCACCTTCCGCGCCGTGCTCCGAAGCTGGGCCCTGGTCTCGTCCCCCGACTGCGGGGCGAACATCAGGGCCAGCCCGGCGCCGACCGCGGCGCCGAGCAGGAACACTCCCAGACCACCACCGCCGCGACGTTCGATTACCACGGCTTGCTCACCTGATCCGTCACGCACGGGGGACCTCCCCTATCAGAGTTCGACCAACACCAGGAAACGCGATGGGCGCCAGAAGCTCACCGGATCGGCGATGCGCACCGCTCCCTTAAACCTGCCGTCCGACGGCGCCGCGTCCAGCCCCGACATGTCGTTGGGCGAGATGATGCGATAGCTCTTGTTCGGGTCCGGCAAGGCCAACTCGCTCAGCTCGCGGCGGTCCACCTCGATGAACTCGTCGGCATCGAGGGTGCGGGCCAGCACCGACGTCCGGCCGATGCCCAGCATGCCACCGCGCTGCTCGATGATGCCGCGCTTGATGAGGTCGTCGCGCTTGCCGGCCACCCAGTACACGGTGTTGTTCTCGGCGAGCAGCGACTCGCGGTCGGCCTTCAAGGATTCCCCTTCGGCCACCAACGCGGAGTTGGCTTCGCGCAGCTGGGCGTTCTGGGAGGTGAGCGCGGTGACCTGCTCCACCACCATCACGATCTCGGCCTTCTGGTTGTCGAGCAGGGTCTGGAACGACGCCACCGTCGAGTCGAGCTTGCCGGAGAGCGCGGCATTGCCGGCCGTCAGCGCGGCGATGCGGCGACGGCTCTGCGCGAGGCGGTCCTCGGCCGTCTTCACCCGGGCCGTGAGCTCGGTGACGCGGTTCAACAGCTGGGCCCGCGCCTCCATCGGCGAGAGCGTCTCCATCTCCCCGGTACGCGAGCTCACCGGCTGGCCGGTGCGCACCTTGTCGATTTCCGAGTTGACCTCGGCGATGAACTGCGAGGTCGCAACCACTTCATTCAGCAGGGAATCCTTTTCGGCCGCGAGGGCGGCGGCCTGCGCGACCTGCCGTTCGTGCTCCGACTTCGACACGCACGCGGTGGCGAACAGCGCCACGGTCATCAGGAGAAGGGTCTTCTTCATAACGTGCACTCCAGTGGGGGAACCGGTTCGTCCGATCACTCACCCGCGTCCGGATCGTCCGGCGCGGCTTCGACCGCGGGACCGCCCGTCCCAGGCGCGGGCCGCACGATCATCGGTCCTTTCACATACCGCGCCACCGGAGCCGCTGTTCCACCCACCGCGAGATTCTCG
Source organism: Gemmatimonadaceae bacterium (assembly GCA_024710705.1). GTDB lineage: Bacteria > Gemmatimonadota > Gemmatimonadetes > Gemmatimonadales > Gemmatimonadaceae > Pseudogemmatithrix. The sequence continues at coordinate 6,712 of JANJUF010000003.1, forward strand.
AAGAGGAACGTGAACTTTTCATCATACGCTAATGCGAGTTTCGCCTTTACGTCGGCCGGAAGGTCCCAGAGCTGCCGCTTGAACGGGCCCAGGGCCTTCTTGCGGGTCTTGTAGAAGAACTGCTCGTCGGTGTCCCCGGCCTTGCGCTCCTCGGCGGCGTTGGTGCGCAGCCAGGCGTAGATCTCCTCCCGCAGGGCGGCCGGGAGATGGTCGTACAGCATGTTCTGGAAACCCGTGGCGAGGTGGATCTCGGCCGTCTCGGTGCGCGGAAAGTGATAGAACGCGCTGTCGGGTAGCGTGCTCGCCCCGTGCTGCACCGCCCCGCTGAGCCCGTACTTCTCACGGGCCACGCGCGAGAGGTCCTCGAGCGTCTTGAAGTCCAGCGCGACGTCGGCAATGGAGCCGTCGGCCAGCACCACGCCGCCGTGCGAGGTGCCGGACTGCACCGAGATCTTGCTCAGCCCCACCATTCCCGGCGCCTTGGCCTTGAGCGTGCGGTTGTAGCCGTCCATGAAGGCCACGAGCTCGGCCACGGTGGAGTTCTCGGTGCCCACTTCGCCGATCTCCCCTCCCAGCGAGATCGTCACGCCCTTCGGCTCCAGCCCGCGCACGTGCTGCGTGAGCTCCACGCCCACCTCGAAGTTCAGCCGCTGCTGCGCGTCGAGGGTGGGGTGCGCCAAGTCCACGAGCGTGGAGGTGTCGAGGTCGATGTTGTAGAAGCCGGCGGCGATGGCCTCGGTGGCCAGCTGCTTGACGGCCGCCACTTCGGCCACCGGATCGGCCTTGTACTTCTTGGCATTCACCTGGAAGTGGTCGCCTTGGATGAACACGGGGCCGCGGTGCCCCTCGCGGAGCGCGGCCGCCAGCATCACGGCCACGTACTCGGCGGGGCGTTGCTCGGTGTAGGCAATCTCCGAACGGGCGATCTCCAGCAGGAAGGCGCCGCCCTCGAGCTTGTGGGCCACCCGGAAGATCGCACGGGCGGTGTCGTACGAGGCGCCGCGCACGTTGATGGCCGGCACGGTGACGGGCTTCACCTCGCCCCGCCCGCGCGCCATGTAGAACTCGTGGATGGAGGCCGAGAACGTGCCCACGGCGCGGCCGGCTTCCCAGATGGACCAGCGGGCCCAGTCCTGTTCCGTGGCATCGCCGAACACGGCAAGGCGCACGAGGGAATCCATCATCGGGGAGGCCAGCGCGGCTTCGTCATGCAGCGTCAGTCGGCCGTTGGCGATCGTGGCGGCGGAACCAAGCGCGCGGACCACGGAGGCGGGTGCGGTGGACATCGGTCGGGGATCAGGGTGAAGTATCAGCCCCTAAAGATGCCCGTCTTCACTCGAGCAGGCAACGCGGCAGCGGTGCATCAACTGCGCGCCACAGTGCGGCGCAGCCGACTCAGATCACCCAGTCGGGATTCGACGTCGGCAGCGACTCCCACACGCTGCGCATCTGCTGCCAGTCGGGGTGGCCGAACTGGTAGTACGTGAGCTGTTTGCCGAGCTCCACGCCGGGCTGGTCGAGCGGATCCACGCCGTAGAGCTGGCCGGCGTAGATGGTGGCCAGCTCGAGGAACATGAAGAGCCCGCCGAGGTGCCAGGCATCGGCGCGGGTCACGCGAAGGGTCATCGTGGGGCGACCCATCTGCGCGAGGGCGCCGGCGGTGGCCCGTGCCTCGGCGCGCAGCAATTCGCCGAATCCGCGGCCGCGAAGGTAGGCCAACGATGCCGGCGTGCCCTCGGCGTCTGGAATGCGCAGGTCCTCGTGCTCCTCCACATCCACGAAGGTGACGGTCTTGTCGGCCGGACCTTCCATGAACAGTTGCACCTGCGCGTGCTGGTCGGTGGCCCCTACCGCGGCAATCGGCGTGGGGCCCACGTGGCGGCCATCGGGCCGGCGCTTGCCCAGCGACTCGGCCCAGAGCTGCACGAACCACGGCGCGAGGTCGCGGAAGGCATCGCTGTACGGCATCAGCACGTGCATGCCCTGCCCCGCCTCCTCCTGCGCGCGCCACTGGAGCGCGGCGAAGGCGAGGGCGGGATTGCCACGGAGTTGGTCACCCACGCAGCGATCGCGCATGGCGACGGCGCCGGCCACCAGCTGCTCCACATCCATTCCGAGCAAGGCCGCCGGCAACGTGCCCACGGGCGAGAGCACGGAGAAACGTCCGCCCACGTTGGCAGGGACCTCGAACGCCGGAATCCCCTCGGCGTCGGCCAGCTTCCGCAACGCGCCCAGCGCCGGATCGGTGACGAAGGCGAGATGCGCACTGGCCGCGAGGCCGGCGGCCTGGAGCCGATTGCGCACGAGCAGGTACTGCGACATGGTCTCGGCGGTGCTGCCCGACTTGGAGACCACCAGCACGCGCGTGCGCTCGAGCGACACCAGATCCAGTAGGCCGCCGACGCTGCGTGGATCCACGTTGTCGAGCACGTGCAGGCGCGGGCGCCCCTCGCGCTGCGGCGTGCTGCGGGCATTCCAGTCGCGCGGCAGCAGCGCGGTGCGCAGGGCGATGGCGCCCAGCGACGAGCCGCCGATGCCCAGCACGATGACGTCATCGAGACCGCGGCGCGCGCGACTCGCCCACTCCAGCACGTGCGACCGCTCGGCGGCCTGCGCCTCGAGCTCGCGGAATCCGAGGACGCCGCGGGCGACCGATGCCTCGAAGCCCTGCGCGGCGGCCGTGAGCCGCGGCTGCAGCGCGGCGAGCGCTGCGGCGTCGGGCCCGGTGGGCACGGCCGCGCGGAGCATCCCGCTCAGGTCGAGGTGGATCGTCACGAGGGAATCTCCACGATGAGGCCATCGTAGGCCGGTGCAATTCCGGCCGGCAGCGATGCCGCCAAGGCCGCGTGCGAGGTCTGGTGCGTGAGATGCGTGAAGAAGGTCCGCTCGGCGCCGATGCGCTGGGCCGTCTCCACCGCCTCGCTGATGGACAGATGCGTGGGATGCGCCGTGCGGAAGAGCGCGTTGAGCACCAGTACCTTGGCGCCGCGCAGCACGGCAATCGCCGCGTCGGGCAGCGCCTTGGCATCGGTCACGTACGCCAGCGGACCGATGCGATATCCGAACACTTGCATGCGCCCGTGCGGCAGCGCCACCGGCGTCACGTCGAGGTGCCCGATGCGCAGGGGCTCGCCTGCGCGCATCGGGTGCGCGAAGCCCTCCGGCTTGCTCGTGCCGGGGAGCGGCTTCATGGACGCATCGAAGATGTACGGGAACTTCTGCGCCAGCGACCTCAGGGTGTCGGCCGAGCCATAGATCGGCAGCGCCCCGTCGCGGCGCACCGAGATGGCCCGGATGTCGTCAATGCCGTGCGTGTGGTCGGCGTGGTCGTGCGTGTAGAGCACGGCGTCGAGTTGGTCCACGCCGGCGGCCAGCAGTTGCAGGCGCAGTTCCGGGGGCGTGTCGAGCAGCAGGCGCAGCCCCGCGTCCTCCACGATGGCGCCCACCCGCGTGCGCTTGTCGCGCGGGTCGTCCGAGCGGCACACATCGCAGGCACAGCCGATCTGCGGCACGCCGAAGCTCGTTCCCGTGCCCAGGAACGTCAGCCTCACACCGTCTCCACCTTCAACTGGTTGGTCGTGCCCGGCACGTCGAAGGGCACGCCGGCCGTGATCACGATCCGCTCGCCGGGCCGCGCCAGCCCGTGCTGCACGAGCAGTTCGCGCGCCAGACCGGCCATCTGGTCGTAGGTATCGCAGTGGGGCACCAGGAACGGCACCACGCCCCACACCATCGCCAACTGCCGGTAGGTGCGGGCGTTGTCCGTGAGCACCACGATGCGAACCCCCGGCCGCCGCGCCGCCACGATGCGCGCCGAGAATCCGCTCTTGGTGAACACCACGATGGTGTGCGCGCCGAGCAGTCGCACGGCGGTGACGCTGGCCGAGGCGATCGTCTCCTCCACCGTCGCCTGCCCGGGCTGGAGACGATCGATGCCCTGTCCGCGCGCCACCGGCGCCTGCTCGGCGGCGCTGGCGATGCGGCGCATGGCCTTCACCGCCAGCACCGGATGCAAGCCGGCCGCCGTCTCGGCCGAGAGCATGACGGCATCGGTGCCATCGAGGATGGCATTCGCCACGTCGCTGGCCTCGGCGCGCGTGGGGCGCGGATGCTGCACCATGCTCTCGAGCATCTGGGTGGCGGTGATCACCGGTCGGCCGTAGCGATTGGCAAGGCCGATGATGCGCTTCTGCTGCAGCGGCACCTGTTCGAAGGGCAGTTCCACGCCGAGGTCGCCGCGCGCCACCATCACCGCGTCGGTGACCTTCAGGATCCCCTCGATGCGCTCCAGCGCCGAGTCCTTCTCGATCTTCGCCACCACCAGCATGCCCTTCGGCAGCAACGCCTTCAGCTCGAGGATGTCCTCCGGGCGCCGCACGAAACTCAGCGCGAGGTAGTCGAGATCATGCTCGATGGCGAAGGGAATGTCGGCGCGATCCTTCTCGGTGAGCGAGGGCGCCGACACGTCGATGCCAGGGAGATTCATCCCCTTGTTGCTCTTGAGCAGGCCACCGTAGCGCACCTTCACTGCCACCCGTGGCGCATCCACCCCGGTGACTTCGAGGGCGATGAGGCCATCGTCCACCAGCACCGTGCCGCCCTTCTGCACGTCCTGGGCGAGCAGGGCGTAGGTCACGGGGATCTCACCGTCGCGGGCGACCTCCTCGGGCGCGAGGACGAGCGTGTCCCCCTCCACCAAGGTGCGGGCCTCGGCCAGCACGCCGATGCGGATCCGCGGGCCCTGCAGATCGCCAAGGATGGCCACCGGACGCTGGAGGTCCAGGGCGATGCCGCGGATGGTCTCCACCGTGCGGGCGTGCTGCTCGTGCGCGCCGTGCGAAAAGTTGAGCCGCGCCACGTTCATCCCGGCGAGGATGAGCTGGCGGATGACGTCGGGACTCGCCGAGGCGGGCCCGATGGTGGCGACAATCTTGGTGACGTCGGAGGGCACGGGGTCAGCGGCCCGCAGCGACGGCGTGGCCGAGGGCGGCCGTCTTCTGCTCGATGCCGGCGATGAGGGTGTCGAAGGATTTCTGGAACGAGGCGAGGCCCTCGGCCAGGAGCTTGTCGGTGACGGCGTCGAGCGAAATGCCCACGGCCTCGAGTTCGCCGAGCACCCGTTCGGCACCGGCGAGGTCCGCATCAACCGTGCGGGCCGTCACGCCATGGTCACGGAATGCCTCGAGCGTGTTCGGCGGCATCGTGTTCACCGTGTCGGGGCCGATGAGCTCCTCCACGTAGATCGTGTCGCGGTAGGACGGATTCTTGGTGCTGGTGCTGGCCCAGAGGGGGCGCTGCAGTTGGGCACCTTGGGAGCGCAGGGCTTCCCAGCGCGGGCCCGAGAAGCGGTCCTGGAAGAGCTTGTAGGCGCGCTTGGCGTTGGCAATGGCGGCCTTGCCCTGCAGCGCCTTGGCCCGATCGGCGCTGAGCGTGCCGGCCTTCACCAGGGCGTCGAGCGAGGCGTCAATGGCCGAGTCCACGCGACTCACGAAGAACGAGGCCACCGAGGCCACGTGCGATAGCGGCTTCCCGGCCTCGAGGCGGCGCTCGAGTCCCTTGAGGTAGGCGTCAATCACACGGTCGTGCGCCGCCACGGCAAAGAGCAGCGTGACATTCACGTTGAGCCCGTCGGCGATCAACTGCTCGAGCGCGATGCAGCCCTCGGGCGTGCCGGGCACCTTGATCATCACGTTCGGGCGGTCCACCGTCTTCCAGAGGCGATGCGCTTCCTCGACCGTGGCCTTGGCGTCGTGCGCCGAGCCCGGCGATACCTCGATGGAGACGTAGCCATCGCGCTGCGAGGAGGCATCGTACACCGCGCGGAATCGGTCGCAGGCCGTGCGCACGTCGTCGGTCTCGACGAGTTCGAAGAGCTCCCAGGCCGTGCGGCCGTCGGCGGCGCTCTTCAACTGCGCGTCGTATGCGGTCCCCGAGGCGAGGGCCTTCTCGAAGATCGTGGGATTGGAGGTCATCCCCGTGAGGGCCTCGTCGCGAATCCGCGTGGCGAGGGTGTTTCCCTGGAGCAGGGCGCGATCGATGAAGTCGAGCCAGATGGACTGGCCGGCGGCGTGGAGGTCGTGGAGGGGCGAGCGAGAAGCGGGCATCGGCGGGTGGCGGCGAGGAGTGACGGGATCGACGCCCGCAATTTACCATTCTGGGGCGCCGGGTGCCCCGGAAATCCGATATTCGCCGACCGTCCTCTCGAATCCCCTCTGGCGTGGACCTCAACGAACCGCATACCGGCCCGAGTACCTCCCTGCGCGGCTGGCGGTGGCGGCGGCTGCCCCTGACGGTACAGCTGGGGCTGACCGGGCTGCTTGTGGGCGTCGCGTGGTTCCTCACGGCGCGGCTGGCCGCCGACCGCGCGGCCGAAGACGAGGCCATGCGGACTGCCCGTCTCGACCAGCTGCACCTGGCGGAGGTGGCCGCCGTGCGGCTCTTCACCTCGGCCACGGTGATGTCGGCCTCGCAGCGCGGGTTCGTCGTGTTTGGCGATGAGTCGTACGGGGAGCGGTACGAGACGGCGCGGCGCGGCTTCGCCACCGACGTCGGGATCGTGCGGGAGATGATGCGCACCAACCTGAACCTGCGGCTCGACCTGGACCGCTTGGCCGGGATGGTGGATCGCTGGGACCGTGAGGTCGTGACGCCGAACTTCGCGTTGCGGCGAGACCGCGGATTCGGCGCGTTCGCGCCGGGGACGGCTGGCGCCGCACGGCTGGACCGCGGGGCCGCGATGCTCGACTCCATCCGCGTGCTGCACGCCACGATCGTGCGCGACGTGCGTTCCGAGCTGATCGCCCTCGAGCAGGAGATGGAGACGGCGGTGGCCGTGTCCGAATGGGAGACCTTTCTCATCCGCGCCGCTGCACTGGCGGTGTTCCTGCTGCTGCTGGTGCTGCTGATGCGCCTGCTTGCCCGCGCCCTCGGGCAGGTGGTGGTGGCCGCCGAGGCCCTGGACGCGGGTCGCTACGATGAGGCGCGACTCCCCAACGCGCATCGGGCGCCCAACCTCGAGATGGCGCGCCTCGCCCACACCTTCGACCGCCTCGCCCTCAGCATCGCCACGCGCGAGCGCCAGCTCCAGGACGACATCGAGAAACTGAAGGAGCTCGAGCGGCTCAAGGCCGACTTCGTCTCCACGGTGAGCCACGAGCTGCGCACGCCGCTCACCTCGATGCGCGGCGCCCTCGGCCTCCTGCTTGGCGGCGCCGGCGGCGACCTCTCCCCCAAGGGGCGCGACCTGCTCCGCATCGCGCTCACCAACACCGATCGCCTCATCCGGCTCATCAACGACATCCTCGACATCGAGAAGATGGACGCCGGGCAGGTCTCCATCCGCCGCGACCGGCTCCGCCTGCGTCCGCTCCTGGAGTCCACCATCGCCGGCCTCGAGGGGTTCGGCCGCGACGCCGACGTGCGCCTCGTGCTGGAGGACATCGCGGACGTCGAGATCATCGGCGACTCCGACCGCCTCATCCAGGTGTTCACGAACCTGATCTCGAACGCCGTGAAGTTCTCCCCCAAAGGCGCGTCGGTGGACGTGAGCGCGCGGACCGACGAGGGTGGCGTGAAGATCTGCGTGCGCGACCACGGCCCCGGCATCCCGGCCGAGTTCGCCTCGCGGATCTTCGGCCGCTTCCAGCAGGCGGGCGGCGCAGCGTCGCGGCAGAGCGGCGGCACGGGGCTGGGCCTCAGCATCGCCAAGGGCATCACCGAACTGCACGGCGGGCGCATCGGCTTCGAGAACGCCGAGGGCGGCGGGACGATCTTCAGCCTGGTGCTGCCGCTCGCCCCGGCCATCGCCGGCGTGGAGGACGCGCGTCCCGGCGTGCTCATCGTCGAGGACGACGATTCGATGCGTGCGATCCTCACGGCCCTGCTCGAGCCCTTCTCGAATCCGGTGGCGGTGGGCGATGCCGAGACGGCCATGCGGGCGTTGGCGCGGCAGCGCGTGCAGGTCGTGGTGGTGGACCACGGGCTTCCGGGCGTGGACGGCCTCGCCTTGGCCCGACGCCTGCGCGCCGACCCCCGCTACCGCACCCTCGCCATCCTCCTGTACTCGGCGTCCGAGTTCGGTCCGGACGACCTCAGGGATTCGGGCATCCGCATCTCCGACGCCTTCGTGAAGACGCGCGACCCGGAGTCGGCGCTCATCAATCGAATCAAGCGCGAGTTGCAGGGGAGCGAAGGCTCATCGGCCGGCGGTCGCTGACCGGACGCTACCTCGCGGCCGGCCGCACGCCGAAGCCTTCGCGGGTCATCCGGCCCCAACCTTCGTCGCCCCGGAGATGCTTCCAGAAGGCCTGGAGTCGGAAGAGCACCGTCATCTGGCGGTAGCCGAGGCCTTCAATGAGGGCAAAGCCGATGAGGCGCCAGAAGTCGCGGCGGCGGCGATAGCGCTTGAAGCTCACGGCCTCGAGCACCACCGCCCAGACCGACAGGATGCTGCCGTAGGCCACCGCAACGATGAAGAACAGCAGCGCGAACTGGCCGTCCACCGCGCCCACGGCGAGCCCGAGGATCAGCGCCGCCCAACCGAAGATCTCGACGATGGGGGCGAGCATCTCGCCGAAGAGGTAGAAGGGGACGGCCAACATGCCCACGCTCCCGTAGCGCGGATTGAACAGCATCGCGCGATGCGTCCAGAGCGTGCCGATCAACCCACGGTGCCAGCGCTCACGCTGCCGGGCGAGCACCCGCGCCGAGGTCGGCACCTCGGTCCACGCCACCGGATCGGGAATGAAGGGCAGCGTCGCCTTGATCCGGTTCTCGCGCAGGTAGCGGTGCAGTCGCACCACGAGGTCCATGTCCTCCGTCACGTTGCCCGTACGGTAGCCGCCGATGGCGAGGAGATACTCCTTGCGGAAGAGGCCGAAGGCCCCGGAGATGATCAGGTTGCCGCCGAGGGAGTTCCAGCCGAGTCGCCCGAAGAGAAAGGCCCGCAGGTACTCCACCACCTGGCAGCCCACCAGCCAGCGCGGATCCACGCGCGCCTCGGTCACCCGCCCCATCTCCACCGTGCAGTCGTTGGCGACCCGGATGGTGCCACCCACCGCCGCCACGTTCGAGCCCAGCAGGAAGGGACGCGCCAACCGCGTCAGGGCGTCGGGTTCGATCAGCGTGTCGGCATCCACCGCCACCACGAAGGGATGCCGCGCCGCATTCATCGCCGCGTTCAGCGAGTCAGCCTTGCCGCCGTTGAACTTGTCGATCACCAGCAGCTTGGCGTGCCGGCGCGAGCGATAGTAGGCGCGCACCTCCTGCGTGCGGATGATCACCGGAAAGGCCGGCGGCACCTCGTACAGGTCGAAGTCGCGCACCAGCACGTTCATCGTCTGGTCCTTGGAACCGTCGTTCACCACGACGATCTCCAGGTGGGGATACTCCAGCGTGAGGAAGGAGAGGAGGCTGGCCCCGATCGTCACCTCCTCGTTGTACGCCGGCACCATCAGCGAGAGCGGCGGCAGGGACTCGCTGGAGAGCAGCCGCTGGAGGTGCTCGTCGGCGGCGAGCCGCCAGTGCTTCCAGAGCTCGGGGATCGAGAGCAGGAGGAGGATGGCGTAGCAGGTGCTCAGGATGAGCAGGTACGTCAGGGCGGCGTGGTCGCCGAACCAGAGGATGGCGCGGACCAGCTCGAGGGTCGGGGAATCGCCAGGCATCAGCCGCTTCCCATTTCGAGCACGGCGCCGTCGGAAAGCCCGCTCACGAGGGTGGCCATATCGCGGGCGAAGCGATCATCCCCCTCGCGGGCGGCACGCAGGGCCGCGCGCCCGCGCTCGCCGAGCTGCGCCAGGGCCAAGGCCGCGTGCAGGCGCACCCGCCACACCGGATCGGACACCAGCGGCGCGACCAGCGGCGCCGTCGCGCCTGCCCCAAGCTCTCCCACCGAGAGCGCGGCAGCGGCGCGCACCGATCCGTCGGGATCGCGCACCAACGTGCCCAGCGCGCGCGCGGCCTCCGGGCCAGCGTGATGCCCCAGCGTCCGCGCCACCGCCCGCCGCACCGCCGCCGACGGATGCTCGACGTGGGCCAACACGGCCGCCACCGCCCGCGGGTCGTCGAGCGACGACGCTAGGTCGATCCACGACGCGAGATCCGGCATCGCCGCGCCGTGGGCGATGCGCTGCACGAGGGCCGCGGCCGCCACCGACCCCGCCTGCCGCAGCACGCCGGTGAGATATTGCCGCACCACTTTCGGCATGGTCTCGAGTTCGTCCACGACCGCGCCGTAGGTGGCGGCGTCGGCCACCCGCGGCAAGGCCGCAGCGGCGGCGATCTGCACGGCCGGGTGCTCGTCGCGCACGAGGGCGAGCACGGCGGGGCGATCGCGGGCCGTCCCGACGATCGAGAGGGCCCGCGCCGCCTCGAGGCGCCGCCACCAGAACCGCGAGCCGCGCTGCCGCAGCGCGTGGGTCACCCATCGCTCGTGCCGCAGGGCCAGCGCCAGCTCGTCGCGCTGCGCCGCCGGAATCGTCTGGCGCGCGAGGAGCGCCACATAGCCCACCGCGGTACCGCGCGGAAGGGCCGCGAGCGCGCGCACCACCGGCTCCGGATGCGCCCCGGCCACGATCCACTCGCGCAATGGCCCGGCCAACGCGGCCTGCCCCGCCACGAAGGTCGCCCGACGCTGCCGATCGTAGCCGCGTCGCACCGCCACGAACACCACCATCAACAGGAGGAAGACGCCCTGAACGATCGCGATCACGCCGAGGACGTAGGCCGTAGTCACGTGCCGCTCCGGGCCCGCCACCCGATGACCTTCGCCATCAGCACGCGGAGACTGAGTGGCTTGGCGAGGTAGTCGAGCGCGCCGGCGCGGATGGCGCGCAGTTGGTCCGCTTCGGTGGCGTGCACCGAGATGAATACCACGCGGAACACGCCGGGCCGCTCCACGCGCAGGCGCTCGAAGAGCGAGAAGCCATCGAGGCCCGGCAAGTCCACGTCGAGCAGGACGAGGGGCGAGCGGCCGCGCACGAGCATGCCGCGCATCGCGTCCAAGGCCTCCGGTCCGGTGGAATACCGGATCCAGGTCAGTCCGCGCGCCGCCAGCGCGAAAGTGAGAAGGTCGGCGAGCGCCGCATCGTCCTCCACCACCACCACGTCGGGCGCCACGCCGGCGTCGGACGGATCCCAACGGCGGGCCGCAGCCCCCGCGTCGCGCGCCGCGAGCCAGGCCTCCTCCGCCAGTTGCGCGAGCCGCGACGCATCCGGATCGGCGCCGGCCAACAGGTCCGCGACCCCGGTCGCCCAGGGCACCAGATCCATCCGCGAGGCCTCGGCGTACGGCCCCAGGCGATGCACGGCATCGGCGGCGGACATCGGGAACAGGAACATCGCCGCCGTCTCGTCTCGAAACCCGGCCAGCACCCCTTCCGCCCCAAGCGTCGCCGCGAGCAGTCGCAACTCGCGGTGCCAGAGCGCCGAGCGCCTCACGCCATCGGGGGGCTCCAGTGGGCGCACGATTGCCAACGACATCGGGTCGGCCACGCTGGCCGCACGGCTGAGCGCCGCATCGAACGCCCGGTCCGCGCGCTGCGGAAGCAGGAGCCCCGACCCCGGGTGGATGCCCCGCGTCAGCTGCCGCTGGCGTGCGGTCTCCAACAGGCGCTCGATGCGGCGCAGCAACTCTTCCGCCACGACCGGCTTCGACTGGAAGTCGTCGGCGCCAGCCACGAAGGCTGCCGTGCGCGTATCCACATCGGTGGCGCCCGACACCAGCATGATCGGCAGTTCGCGGTAGCGCTCGTCGCCCTTCAGTTCGCGCGTGACGACCAAGCCGTTCACCCCGGGCAGGCCGATGTCGAGCAGCAGCAGCGCCGGCCGCACCTCCTCGAGCGTGGCCTGAATGTCCTGTGCGTGCTCCCGCGTCTCCACGAACATCCCCTGCCGCTCGCACAGCGCCCGCAACAGCGCCGACATCGCCGGGTCATCGTCAATCACCAGGAGCGTGACACCGACGAGTCCGGTGCGGGTCGCCAGCGACTCCGCCATCAGCAGGATCTCACGCGGATCGGTGCTGGCCTCCAGCAGTCGGGCGGACGTCGGCTGCGCCGCGACGACGCCATTGGCGCCGCGCAGCAGCAGCACGGGCACGCCCTCGGGCACGGCCAGGGTGATGTGCGCCCCGGCAATCACGATGGTCGGCGGCGTGGCCTCGAACACGGCCCCGACGCCCTGCGACGTGACCTGCTCCACGTGGTAGCCCCGGTGCATGGCCTCGGACACCAGCGGCACCGCGACGCCCTCCGGCAGTTCCACGAGCAGCAGGCGATGCTCCACCTTGCCATCGCTCCCGGTCTGCGGCGACGAACCCTCGGCGGCGAAGGACGCGCCGAGTGCGCGCACGAACTGCCGCACGATGGCGGCGCGCCGGTCGCGATCCAGGCCCGGATCGGCGGCCCACCGGATGGCCACCGGCTCCAGCGCACCCGCCAGGCGACTCGCTTCGTGGAAACCGTAGCTGCCGGCCGTGCCGTGAACCCGATGCAACTCGCGACGCAACGCCTCCACCACCTCCGGCGCGGTCGGGTTCAACTGCAGCTGCTCGCCCAACTGCGAGAACGCCGCCACCGTGTTTCCACTCGACGCGAGATACCGTTCGCGCAACTGCGCGAGCACCGCCGAGAGATCGCCGGGGGGAGGCATACGCAATTATCGTCGCGGAAACGCCGACTCGACAGGCCGGGCGGTTGCTTCCCCGCTGCGCGACACGCCACATTCAGGGCATGCGTCTTCTCTGCGCCGACGACGAGCCCGACATCCGCACCATCCTCGAGCTCGCGCTCGGCCTCGATCCGAACATCGAGGCGGAAGTGCTCCCATCAGGCGTGGCGCTGCTGGAGCGGGTGAAGGAGGCCAGGCCGGATGCCATCCTGCTCGACGCCATGATGCCCGAGCTCGACGGCTACGAGACCTGTCGGCGACTGAAGGCCGACCCGGCGACGGCCGACATCCCAGTGATCTTCCTCACGGCGCGCGCCCAGCGGGGCGAGCAGGACAGCGCGCTCGAGCTGGGTGCCATTGCCTGCCTCACCAAGCCGTTCGACCCGCTCACCCTCGCCGGCGAACTGATGGTGGTGCTCGGGCGCTGAGTCAGAACGTCCAGCGCCCCGCGATGGTCAACGCGCCAAACCGGTAATCGCCCGCCGTCGTCGCGCCCGCACCCGCGACATTGGCGTACACGAGCGCACCCACGAGCTCACGCCCCGGCTGCGGCCGGTAGCCCAAGCGCATCGCCGCCCGCGGCGCGATGCTGCGATCTACCGGCCCCTGTTCGAACCGCACCCCCTGCGCGCCGATGGCCAGGTCCCCGCCCACTACCAGCCCGAGGTCAGCCGTGCGCTCCCAGCTGGCGCTCGCTTCCGACAGGTTCCACGCCTGCGGCGCGAAGAAGATGCCGTATTGCGGCGCATCCCAACTCACGTAGCGATGTGTCAGCGCCAACTGGACACCTCGACGCGGCGCGAAGCGCAGCGCCCCCAACGCCGTCGTGCGTCCGACGTCCACACCGCTGCCCAGGACCGTTCCGCGACTGGCCGCGACGCCGACCGACAGGCGCGACGTTACGGTGGCGCTCACGTCCACGTCGGCCACGCTGAGCATCAGGGCCCGCGTCGCCGTGCTGGCCAGCTCATCGAAGGGCTCGCGGCCGAGTCCGGCCGCGAACCGCAGCCGCGCCCCCGCAGCTCCGCTGGCGCGCAGTCCCGCCCGCTCCCGCAGGCCGCCATTCGCCGCCGCCGAGTAGTCCACCACCCCGAGCTCCCCGCGCAGGCTCCACGTGGACGCCGGGCGCTGCCACTGCCCCACCACCAGCGCCCCCGGCACGCGCACGGCCGGCGCGGCCCCGATCTGCACCCAGCGATTCCGCGCGCTGGCACTGTAGCGTCCGGCGCGTCGCGTCGGCAGCGTGGCGCCGATCTCCACCAACGTGAAGGCGTTCTGTTCGGAGTCTTCGCCCGTGACCATCGTGACCAGCGCCGCCGGCCGCGTCTCGGCGCGCACCCACGCGAATTGCTCGCGGGCCGTCGCGTTCGAGGCGTCGACCGCCAGTGCACGTTGCAGCGACTGCTCGGCCTCGAAGGGCGCTCCGCGCCAACGTTGGAACTGTCCCAGCGTCGCCCACGCCTCGGCGTCGCTCTCGTGCGTGGTGACCCACTGCGCCAACGCCGCCTCGGCGGCGCCCAAGCGGTTTGACCACGCCAGCGCCTGCGCGCGCCCCAGCACCGCATCGCGATAGGTCGCATCGCGCGCCAGCACGCTGTCGTAGTGCGCGAGCGACTCGACGTAGCGCGACGCCCACGCGTGCGTCCGCGCGAGCGCGACCCGCCCGTCCAGGTCGTTCGGTTCCGCCCGCACATAGCGCCGCAGGGCCGCGAGCGCCGGCGTGAAGCGATTGCTCCATCCGTGGAGCAGTCCTACGCGGAAGAGCGCCCGCGCCGAGTACGCCGAGTCGGCCCGCACCACGAAGTCGTAGGCGGCGAAGGCCGCCGGATGATCGTCCCGCTCCCACGCCGAGTCACCAGCGGCGAGACGCGCCGCGAGCTCGGAGAGTGGGGCCTGCTGCGCGGCGGCGGTCCCGGTCCAGCAGACAGCGACCAGGCCCGCCGCCGCGCATTTCCACCAACTCACCGCGCCGACCAGTCCGTCGTCAGGGCGAGGTTCCCCCAGATGATGTTGAACGCCCCGCGCGCCGAGGTGGCGTCGGTGGGCACCATCACGATCTGCAGCGACTCCTGCGGCTCGTGCAGCGTGCGGGCGCGCAGCGGCACACGCACCAGGTCGCGCTCGGCGGCGTACTCCGTGCCCCACTGTCCCGTGTTGTTGTTGATGATCAGGAAGTACTGGCCGTTCTCGCGGATCGTGTACAGCGAGTAGTTGCCGGCCGGCACGGCGGCGCCGCCAATCGTGAGGTCGGCTTCCGTCTTCAGCGTGGTGGAGGAGTTGGCCCCGGTGCGCCAGATCGTGCCGTCGGTGGCGAGCTCGACCGGCACCGCGCGGCCACGGGCGTGCGGCTGGCCGTAGTCGATGGTGACCATCTTGGGGGTCGGCGCCGGCTGGCCCTGCACGCGGGGCGTGGAGAGCGGCATCGAGAACGTGGCACGGGTGCTGAGGGGCGCGCGCAGGTCTTGCTGCGCGGCGAGCGGCGCGGCGGTGACGAGCGCGAGCGCGAGGAGGGCGAGTGGACGCATGGTGACGAGGTTCCAGGATGAAGGAAGGCGGGCCCCGAGCCGGGGCAAGGGATTGCGCGTTAAGATACCCCGCAGACGCCGCGCCTCACCACTGCGCCGCCCACGCACGCCACCACCACCCGGCCCGCCGATGTACATCAAGTCCGCTCCCGACCACCACGACGCCGAGCTCGTCCTTCGCCTCTATGAGCTGCGCCGCGACCCCGTGATGCGCGAATCGCGGGACTCGCTGAACGCCCAGTTCCTGCCCAAGACGTTCGAGGACGTCGCCGCCATCGTGAAAACCGACCACCCGTTGAACCGGGCGTATCGCCAGGTGTCCACCTATTGGGAGATGGCCTATGGGTTGATGAAGCACGGCACCCTTAATCCTGACCTGGGCATGGAGAGCAACGGCGAAGGCATGCTCCTGCTGGCGAAGGTCTGGCCCTGGCTGGACCGGATCCAGACCGAGCTGAATCCGCGGGCCTTTCGGAATGCGCAGTGG
This sequence comes from Gemmatimonadaceae bacterium, assembly GCA_024710705.1. GTDB lineage: Bacteria > Gemmatimonadota > Gemmatimonadetes > Gemmatimonadales > Gemmatimonadaceae > Pseudogemmatithrix. The sequence continues at coordinate 22,390 of JANJUF010000003.1, forward strand.
GTGGCCACGCAGACTGAGGCCGGGCAACGAGTGTTCGCCATCTTCCAGGCCAGGATCGAAAAGCAGCGGGCAGGCTAGGCGCAACTTTTTTGTTCAGTTATGGATATGGACATCTCGGCTGATTTGGACATTCTGTCCAATCATTAGCTTGACATCGCCACGATTTGTCCATATAATAATCGCATGCCAGTCTCTCCCGGCCGCCACCCCGTTCGGATTGTCGCACAGCGCACCGGCCTCACGCCTGATGTGCTCCGTGCCTGGGAGCGTCGCTACAAGGCGGTGACGCCGACCCGTTCCCCGGGTGGCCAGCGCCACTACAGCGACGCGGACATCGAGCGACTTGCGCTGTTGGCCCGCGCATCGCGCTCCGGCCGGCAGATCGGCCAGCTCGTGCCGCTCCCCAACGAGGAACTTGCCCGTCTCATTGAAGGGGATGAGCGCGAGTCACGGGAGCGGGTGGGCCTCGGTCCTGACCATCCGGCGGTGGAGTCGTATCTCTCCTCGGCCTTGATGGCGGTGGAGGAGTTCGATGCGCACAAGCTCGAGCAGACGCTGCGCTCGGCCGTGCTGCGCATGCCGGTGGACGAAGTGCTCGACCAGGTCATCGCCCCCCTGCTCTTCACCATCGGGTCGCTGTGGCATCAGGGGCGGCTTCGCCCGGCCAACGAACATCTCGCCACCACCACCATCCGCCGTGTGCTGGTGTGGATGGCCGACCTCTCGGTGCGCGACACCGGCGCGCCGGTCATCGTGGTGGGCACCCCGGCCAACCAGCTTCACGAATTGGGCGCCATGCTCGCCGCCACCACGGCCGCCGGCAACGGCTGGCGCGTCGCCTACCTCGGCCCAAACCTCCCGGCCGACGAGCTGGCGCGGGCCTGTGCGCACGCGAAGGCCAGCGCCCTCGCGCTCTCGATCGTCTACCCCACCGACGATCCCGACCTCGCGGAGGAGATCCGCGCGTTGCGGAAGCATCTGCCGCCACAGATCGGCGTGGTCTTCGGTGGCAGCGGTGCCGGCCACTACGCCGACGCCATCAAGGAGATCGGCGCCGAGCACCTGAGCTCACTGGCCGGCATGCGCCAGTGGCTTCGCGTGCGCGCCGTCAGTCTCCTGTCGGGTCGAGCTGCTCGATAGTCGCCGTGCTCGGGGCGCGCGTGCGCTGCAGGCGCGCCGCCACCGCCTCGGCCCGCTCGAAGGCCCGCAGGATATTCTCGCCGGCCAGCTTCCGGAGATCCTCCTCGCTCCAGCCCCGCCGCGAGAGCTCGGCGAAGAGCCGCGGATAGCTCGCGACATCCTCGAGGCCCACGACGACCTGGTCGATGCCATCGAAGTCGCCGCCGATGCCCACGTGGTCCACACCGGCCACACGGCGGATGTGGTCAATGTGATCGGCGACCTGCGCCAGCGTCGCCCCGGGTGTGCGGCTCACGAAGCCCGGCACGAACGTGACCATCACCACGCCGCCGTTCTGCGGCATCCGACGCAGGATGGAGTCGGGCACGTTCCGCGTGTGGTTGGCCAGCGCGAAGGCGTTCGAGTGCGAGAAGATCACCGGCGCCTCGGTGACGTCGAGCGCGTCGCTCATCGTCCCAGGCGAGGTGTGCGAGAGATCCACCAGCATGCCGAGGCGGTTCATCTCGCGCACGACTTCCTTGCCGAATGCGGTGAGTCCGCCGTGGCGCGGATTGGGCACGTGCGCGTCGGCCCAGTCGAGATGCACGTTGTGCGTGAGCGTCATGTAGCGCACGCCCATGGCATGGTAGGCCCGCAGCGCGCCGAGGGAGTTCTCGATGGCGTGGCCGCCCTCCATGCCCATCACCGAGCCGATGCGCCCCGCCGCGAAGGCCTCGCGGAAGCCCGCGGCGGTGGTCGTGAAGGCGAATGCGTCGGGATACCGCGCGAAGACCTGCTGGGCGATGTCAATCTGCTCGAGCTGGGTGCGCGCGTAACCGTAGGTGCGCGTCGCGTCCTCGCCGGGAATGTACACCGACCAGAACTGGCCGCCGACCATGCCGGCGCGCAGGCGCGCGAGGTCGGTGTGTCCCGGCACCGTTCCGCGCAGGTCGTAGGCGGGCACATCGCGCGGCGGGGTCGCGTTGCGGATGGCCCAAGGGAGATCGTTATGCCCGTCAATCAACGGGGTGGACCGCAACACGCGCTCGGCGCGCGCGAGGTGTGGGTCGGCCGACGGCGTGACTGCGGACGTGCCCGTGGCCTGCGCGCTGGCGAGCGCGGGGGCGGCGAGGAGCAGCGCGAGGGAGGCAGGAGAGAGTCGCATCCTGCCAATCTACTTCCTACTTCGCGGCGCGCACCCCGCAGGTGTTGATGCCCAACAGGGCGTAAGCCGGGCACCAGCCCATCAGGGACGTGGCCAGCGGAATGATCCCGAGCCAGCCCCACGGGGTCTGAGGGCCGACGAAGACGAGGCTGATCAGCCCGATGCCGAGCAGGGCGCGAAAGGCGCGGTCGAGGGTTCC
>JANJUF010000019.1 GCA_024710705.1 Gemmatimonadaceae bacterium
TGTTGATCGGGAACTGCCAGAGGTAGTAGCCCAGCGCGAGGCCGATGGTGATCTGCCCGGCCAGCTTATAGCGCTCCACCAGTCCGCGGTTTTCGCGTCCCTCGCGCTTCTGCTTGAGTTTGAGGTAGTCGTCAAGGAAGCCAATGGCGCCCATCAGCACCGTCACCAGGAGCGCGAGCCACACGTACTTGCTCCGCAGTTGCATCCAGAGAAGGCTCGAGCCGAGCACGGCGGCGAGGATGATCATGCCGCCCATCGTGGGGGTGCGGCCCTTTTCGGCGTGCGAATCGGGCGTACCGGCGCGCACCACCTGGTGGATCTGCATGCGGCGGAGCCGTGCCAGGATCCACGGGCCGACGATGAACGAGATCAGCAGCGCCGTGATGGCCGCTCCGGCCGCACGGAACGAGATGTAGCGGAAAATGTTGAACGCGCTCTCGTACTGGGTGAGCGGAAGCAGGAACTCGTACAGCATCAGGTCGCCCAGGTGGTGAGGAGGGGCACGAGGCGCTCGAGGCGCACGCCGCGCGACGCTTTCAGCAGGATGGCGGCGTCGGGGGCCAAGCGCGGCCGCAACAGCGGCCACAGATCCTCGACGTCGGATGCGGTGATGATGCGATCGGTCTCCGAGGCGAGCTCGCGCAACGGAGCTTCGAACTCGCCGAGGCCGCAGATCAGATCGGCCCCGCTCGCCAGCGCCACCTCGGCGACCTCCCGATGGGCCCGCGCGCTCGCCGCTCCCAGTTCCCGCATCGTGCCCAGCACCGCGACCCGTTGACGCCCCGCCCCGACGTCCCGCAACAGGGCGAGGGCGGCGCGCGCCGAACCGGGGTTGCTGTTGTAGGCATCGTGGACCAAGAGGGCACGGCCGAGGGGCCCGACGGCGGAGCGCATCGCCGGCTGCGGCATGCGCGCGATGCCCGCCGCGGCAGCGCTGGGCGCCACGCCGAACTCCGACGCCACGGCCAGCGCGAGCGCGGCGTTGCGAAGATTATGCGCGCCCGGCAGCGGGATCTCCACGTGCGTGCCCTCCCACGTCAGCCAGCCGCGACCGTCGGCCGTGAGGCCGTGCGCGCTCGCGCGACGCGCTCCGGCATCCAGCCCGGCGGTCAGCGTGCGACCGGCGCGACGGTGCGCTTCGCCAACCACCTCGGCCTCGTCGGCCGGGACCACCGCCAGCGGCGTCTCATCGCACAGCGAGAGTTCCTCGGCCAGCACGCCGGCGAGGTCGCCAAATCCTTCGAGATGCTCCTCCTGCACGGTGGTCACCACCGCCACGTCGGGACGGATGATCTCGCGCAGCAACGCGATCTCACCCGGGACATTCGTCCCCGCCTCGACCACCGCGACGTCGGCACCGTCGTCGAGCGCCAGGAGCGTGAGCGGCACACCGATGCGATTGTTGAGGTTCCCGGTGGTGGCGTGCACCGTGAAGGTGCTGCCGAGGGCGGCGCGCAGCAGTTCCTTGGTGCTCGTCTTGCCATTCGAGCCGCCGACCGCGATCACGGGACGTCCCCAGGCATCGCGGCGGAATCGCGCGAGTTGCCCGAGGGCCACGAGCGTCTCCGGCACCTCGAGCACCGGCACGCCGGCCATCGGGGCTCGGCGGGCATCGGCCACCACCAGGGCGGAGGCGCCGGCCGCGACGGCGTCGTCAAGATGGTCGTGCCCATCGAAGTGTTCGCCGATGAGCGCCACGAAGCACTCGCCAGCGCGCAAGCTCCGCGTGTCGGTCGAGATGCCGCTGATCGGACGATCATCGAAGTGCCCCAGCCCCAGCGCGCGCGAGACGCGCGCCAACGTCCAGAATGCCATCATCCTCCCGTGCGGCCGGCGGCCGCCGTCATCAACTCACGCACGATCACGGCCTCGTCGAAGGGATACGACGTCGTCCCGCGGATCTGGTAGGTCTCGTGGCCCTTGCCGGCGAGCAGCACCACGTCCCGTGCTGGATCGGCGAGGGCGATGGCGTGGGCGATGGCGGCGCGTCGGTCCTCGATGCGGTCGTAGCTGCCCGGCGCGAGGGGCGCGACCACGTCGTCGAGGATGCGCTCGGGATCTTCCGTGCGCGGATTGTCGCTCGTGACCACGAGGTGATCGGCCCCGTCGCGGGCCGCTTCCGCCATGAGTGGCCGCTTGCCGCGATCGCGATCACCCCCGCAGCCGAAGAGCACGATGAGGCGCCCGGGGGTGAACGGACGGAGCGCCGCGAGGGCTCGAGCCAGGGCATCCGGGGTGTGGGCGTAGTCGCGGATCACCGTGGGACGATCGCTCAGCAGCTCGAGCCGACCCGGCACCTGGGGCGAGGTGGCGAGCCGTGCCGCGACGACGTCGGCCGGCATCCCGATGGCGAGGGCCGCCGCCGCCGCGGCCAGTGCATTCGAAACGTTGAAATCGCCAATGAGCGGAAGCGCCACCGGTCGCGCGCCGTCAACGGTGCGCAGGAGCCAGGCGCTCCCGCGCGGCGTGAACCGGAGGTCGTCCGCACGCACCTCTGCCGGCTGCGTGACGCCGAAGGTCAGCTCACGCGCTCGGCGCGGCAGCCGCTGCCACCAGGCATCGTCGGCATTCGTCACCACGATGCCGTCGTCGGCGAGGGATTCCACCAGCCGCGCCTTCGCCTCGAAGTACGCATCCATGGTCCCGTGGTAGTCGAGGTGGTCACGGGTGAGGTTCGTGAACACGGCGGCCGCGAAGCGCACGCCACCCACTCGCTGTTGGTCAAGCGCGTGCGACGACACTTCCATGGCCACCCGCCGCACGCCGGCGTCCACGAGCGCCCGCAGGAGCCGCTGCAGCTCGATGGGCCCCGGCGTCGTCAAGCCGGACCCGCCGGGAAACGGCGAGCCATCGCCGAGGAGGACGCCGAGCGTCCCGATGCTCGCGGCGGGGTGATCGGGTGCGTCGAGCACATGTCGCAGCAGGCCGACGGTCGTGGTCTTGCCGTTGGTACCCGTCACGCCGATCAGCGTGAGCGCACGCGCTGGCTCGCCGTAGAACGCCGCCGCGGCCACGGCGGCCGCGGCCCGGGTGTCACGCACGAGGAGCGCCGGGAGCGCGGTGCTGGCATCCTCGGCGATGATCGCGCAGGCGGCGCCGCTCGCTTCCACCTGCGGCAGGAAGTCATGGCCATCGCGCGCGCTCCCCCGCACCGCCACGAAACAACCGTCGCGCACGACCGCGCGGCTGTCCTCGGTGATGGCGACGAGTTGGCTCGGCAACGCCCCGCGCTCGCCCGCCAGCAAGCCGGCGCGAGCGAGCGCGTCGCGGATGGCCGCCACCGGCACTGGCCCGGCGCTCATCGGTCCCCTGCGATGCGCACCAACGCGCCGGCCTGCAGACGCGTCCCGGCCGCTGGCTGTTGGTCGGCCCCGCCGCGCACCACCTGCACACGGAACCCGGCCCGATGCAGTTCGCGCACGGCGCGGCGCGTGGAGAGGCCACGCACATCGGGGACCGTGCGCTCGCTCACGACCACGCGTACCGGTTCCGGAGTCCCGCCCAGTTCCACCACGTAGGCCGGCGCCTCGCGCTCGTCCGCGGCGGCGGCCACCGCCGCGGCCCGCACGCTATCGGCTGCTGGCGCCGGCGACGGCGCACGGCGCTTGGGCGCCTCCGCCAGCTGGCTCCGATTCAACGCCGCATCGCGCGCCGCGATGGCCGCCTCGAGCACCACCTTCGACACCGGCGCCGCCGTGCGGCCGCCGTAGTAGCCATCGCGCGGATTGTCGAGCTTCACGAGGATCACGTATTGCGGGGCGTCGGCCGGGAAGAGGCCGACGAAGGTCGCCGTGTACGCGCCCGCGGTGTAGCCGCGGCCGTCCGTCGAGGTGCGACGCGCCGTGCCCGACTTCCCTGCCACGTCGAAGGTCGCGAGGTCGGCCGAGGTGGCGGTGCCGCCCGCCACGACATCGCGCAGCAAGCCGAGCATGGTGGTGGCCGTGCCGGCGGTCATCACCCGTCGCACCACCCGCCGTTCGGCGCGCCACGTCACGCGGCCATCGGGGGCACGCACCTCCTGCACGAGCCGTGGCTCGAGCAACTCCCCGCCGTTGGCGAAGGCGGCATATGCGGCGGCGAGTTGCACTGGCGTCACTGACAGCTCATACCCCATCGCCAGCGAGGCCGCCGAGGTGCCCGACCATTGCGACACCGGGTAGAGCCGACCCGGCGACTCACTCGGATACGGCATCCCGGTCGTCATGCCGAAGCCCGCATCGCGCAGGGCCTCGTACTCCTCGCGCGGCGAGAGCCGCTCCACGAACTGGACGATGCCGATGTTCGAAGACTGTCGGATCACCTCGGCGAAGCTCATCGCCGGCGCCTTGTGCACGTCGCGGATGATGCGCCGCCCGAGGCGATACTCGCCGTTGTGCGTGTTCACGGAATCGGTGAGGCGCACACGCCCGCGGTCGAGCAGCGCCGCCGCGATGAAAGGCTTCACGGTGGACCCCGGCTCGAAGGGCTCGGTGAGCGCGGTGGCCCCTGAGGACGCCGCGCCCGAACGACGGCTGGCGAGCGCGCGCACCTCTCCCGTGTGCGGGTCGAGCACGACGATATCCCCACCCGTCGCGCCGAGACGGCGCACCGCATCGGCCAGCGCCCGTTCCGCGATGTCCTGCAGTCCCTGATGCACCGTCAACACCACCGTGTGTCCCGGCACCGCTTCGGTGAACTGCTCCTCCGGCGACGCCAAGCGTGCGCCGCGCCCGTCACGCAGCAGGGCCCGACGGCCCGACTGGCCGCGGAGCAGGCTGTCGAGAGCCGCTTCGAGGCCCCCCACACCGTTGCCGGCGTCGTCAATGGAGCCGAGCAGGCGACGCAGTCCGTCCGTCGGCGCCGCCACGCGTTCGATCACCGGCGTGGCGTGCACACCACGCATCGCCACGGCGTCGGCGACGTCGGTGGTGAGGTAGCGACCCGGGAGCTCCACCCATTTGCGATGGCGATCGCCGGCGCGGCGGACGCTCGCCTCGGGCACGCCAGCGCGGCGGAGCGCCGCCGCCAGCTCGGCGGGCTTCCGCACCTCGCTCGGCGCCACGGCCAGACGCACCACCGGACGGCTCTCGACGAGCACGTTCCCCACGGCATCGAGGATAGCCCCACGCGGCGCCGGCACGTCGGCCGCCGCCACTTGCTGGCCGCGCGCGCGCGTCCGCCAGCGCTCCGTTTCGGCGAGTTGCACCCACGCGGCGCGCCCCACGAGCGCCACCGCGAAGCACACGAAGGCGCCGTGCACCACGCCGACGCGGCTCAACCGAATCATGGGCGCGGCGTCGCCCGTTCGGGACGCGGAAGGATGATGACGAGGCTCTCGGGCGGGACGCGCATTCCCAGTTTCTGTTCGGCGATGGGGGCAAGCGTGGCGCGACTGGAGGCATCGCGGATGGCTGCTTCGAGAGCGGCCTCCTGTGCCTCCAGCGCGCTGCGGCGTTCTTCGAGACTGCGGAGTTCCCGGGCCTGGGCGATCCCCAGGCTCCGTCTCCATATGACGCCTGTGGCCACCACAAAGAAACCGAGCAGCGCCAGGAAGATCACGCTCCGTCCGCGCATCGTCAGCCCTCCGCCGCCGCGCGGCGCCAGATCCGGAGATGGGCGCTGCGCGCCCGCGGGTTCATCGCGATCTCCTCCGCCCCCGCGAGCACCGGCTTCCGCGTCACCGATGTCCCAAGTGCCACGCCGCCGCAGGTGCAGATCGGATGCCGAGGCGGACACGTGCAGGCCGTACTCCACTCCCGGAAGAGATGCTTCACCACGCGGTCCTCGCCGGAGTGGTAGGCGATCACCGCGAGCAGGCCGCCCGGCGCCAGGCGCTCCCGCAGCGCCACCAGCCCGCGCGACAATCCGCCCAGCTCGTCGTTCACGGCGATCCGGACGGCCTGAAAGAGCCGCGCAAACTCACCCGGACCGCTGCGCGAGCCCAGCACGGCGCGAATGGCCCCCACGAGGTCATCGCTCACCGCGAACGGCTTCCGCTCGCGCCGATGCACGATCTCGCGCGCGAGGCGGCGAGCCTTGGGCTCGTCGCCGGCCTCCTTGAACGTCGCGGCGAGCACCGCCTCCTCGCTCTCATTCAGCCAGTCGGCGGCGGTCATGGCCTGCCGCGGGTCCATGCGCATATCGAGGACGACGCCCTCGCGAAACGAGAATCCCCGCGCGTCATCATCGAGCTGTCGCGACGAGACGCCGAGATCGAGCAGGATGCCGTCCCAGGTGCGCCCCGTGAGTGCGGCGATCGTGTCGATGGCGTCGTGATTGCCGGCGACCGCCTCGAACTGTCCCGTGGCTTCGAACGCGGCGAGGCGATTCCGCGCCTCGCCGAGTGCCGCGTCGTCGCGATCGATCCCCGTGACCTGGTGCCCGCGCTGCAGCAGCGCCTCGCTGTGCCCGCCGCCGCCGAGGGTTCCATCGAGGATGCGCGGACATGCGGCCAGCGCATCGCAGACCGCGCCGACGAGCACGGGGGCGTGCCAAGCGCTGTCGTGGGCGCCGGAAGCGGATGCGGGCAAGTGGGTCACGGCAAGAAAGATGTCACCGCGCCCCCCGAAACGACGATGCCCACCGGCGCGCGGGGCGCCGGCGGGCATCGGGGTCGTACGAATCGGTGTGCCTACTTACAGACCTGCCCTGTGAGTTGCGTGATGTAGGCCTGGAACTCGGGAATGGACTGCATCAGCGCCACCGTGTTGTTCTGATTGAAGGCGGCCCCACCAGGCAGCGCAATCTGGGCGGTAATTAGCGCTTGGTCCGCCTCACGAGCCAGTTCGCAACTCCGCTGCTGCTGCGCCTGAGTGGCCAGCACCTGGGCCAACTGTACGGACGTTGCGCCCAGCAGGAACTTCACGCGGGCGCGGGTCTCCGGCGAGGCCGGCTGGCGCAGCCGGCGCGCGTCCGGCGGGCCGACCGAGTCGGCAAGCATGGCGACGGAATCGGACCACTGAAGGAGCTGCGACGCCGCGCGGAAGCCAACGACGTCCTTGGTCGAGTCCGCCTTCACGCGATACTGATTGCCGATGCCCGACGCCAGCGCAGCGATGAAGTCTGCGTTGTCGCCCGCCACGGTCGCATTCCGCAGGGCCGACAGCACGCTATCGGTCTGCTGCTGCTCGAGGTAACCCTGGGCCACGAGCACCCAGCCGTTCTGGATGTTCGGGTTCAGCGTGAGTGCGCGCTTCGATGCCTCGAGCGCCTCGATCGGCTGCCCGCTGGTGCGCAACGTTTGGGCGTACAACTGCCAGAGCGACGCATCATTGGCGAACTTGGTGACGCCACGGCGCGCCGCATCCACCGCCATCGTGGGTTGCGAATCCTGGATATACAACGCAGTGAGGCGGTTGAAGAACGCCACATCGGCCATGGCCGTGTCGAGCGTCGCCAGCTCCTCACCCGTCTGGATGGCCGGCTTGTAGTCCCCCGCCGCCGTCAGGATCAGGAACTTGAGGCGGATCAGCGAGATGTCGCCCGGGTTGTCCTCCACCGCCTTCAACACGATCTCCTTGGCCACGTCGTACTGGCGGCTGGCGGCCAAGGCATCCACGACTCGGGTCGCGAGCGCGGCGTTGTTGGGCTCGCCGGCCAGCAGGCGCACGAGCAGCTCGTTCGCCTTATCCACGTTACCCAGCGCCTGCTGCGCGTCGGCGGCGATGGCCAGCGCGTTGCGGGAGTTCGGGTCAATGGCCAGGATCTCGTCGGCCAGCGCGATCTGCTGCTCCGGCGACGCGTTCTGGCGCACGAGCACGTTGAGCTTGCAGTACCGGACCAGCGTGGCGTTCGGGTAGGCCTTGATGGCCTCGTCGGCCTCGGCGATCGCCTGCGCGTAGCGCTCGTTGATGGCGTGGTCGCGGCACTTCTTCTCGTTCTCCAGCTGGCGGCGCGCGTCCTGCACGGGCCGCACCAGTAGCCAAGCCGCACGGTCGGCGCGGGGGCCGCGGACCGGCGGCAACGGCTGTGTCAGCGAGACATCGCGCGACAGCACCAGCTGCGCATCAATGCGATACTGCCCGTCGGCCTCGCGCGTCACCGAGCCACGGATGTACTCGTCGGCACGAAGGAACTTCGCCAGCGAGTTCTCGTCGGAACGGGCCAGTTGCTCCGTGACCGGATAGCCGGACTGTTCGAGGAGTTCGACCACGCGCTCCTTGTCGATCACCCACAGCACCGGGCCGGGATAGACCTGGATGAGGCGATCGCGGAGGGCGTCGGAGGCCTGGGGGCCAGCCACGCGATCCGCGGAACGGAACACCTGCACCGTGAGAAACGGCGTGTCCTGGCGCGGGGGCCGCCGGGCCGGCTGCGCGGCGAGCGGCGCGAGGGCCGCCAGAGCCATGAGCGCCGCGAATGCGGCCAAAGGACGTGTAAGTCGGACCGTCAAGGTCAACTCCTGCAAGGCGTTGAACTTCCTATCCCGCCGGAACCGGGTTCGTTCCGTTTCCGGCAGGGAGTGGGCGAAGAGGGATTCGAACCCCCGACACCCTGCGTGTAAGGCAGGTGCTCTAACCAGCTGAGCTATTCGCCCGGCGCTTCGGTTCCCGACGCGCCGAGGCGCGTCACTTCAGGATTGCAATCGGGATCAGGACGCAGTACCCGAGGACCAGCAACAGCGGCGCCACCGTCTCGCCGCCCCGCCAGAGATCCGCGTACCCAACAATCAGGCTCGCGGCCGACAACCCCCACCAAATTGCCGGGCGGGACAGTGCCCCGCCGGCGTCCGCTGTGCGCTCAGACATAGGGTGGGGAGTCTAGGACCACCTATAGATGCTGTCAACCAATCCCAAGGCTTGTTCACGAACCCTTAATCCTGCCCTCGTCCGGGGGGTCCGAAGGGTCCGGCACCACCTCCCCGAGCAACGCCGAGAGCGCACTCTCGCGTTCCCGCGCCTCCGCCAGGCGGTCGACCTCCCGCATCCGCTCCAACCGGGCGCGTTGCCGCTTGCGACGCTGCCACCACATCGGCCCGAGCAGGATGGTCAGGAACAGGGTGAGCACCGTCAGGTCGGCCGCCAGCGCCAGCATCCCGTACTGCCGCCGCAGGCGCGACTTCCAGTGCTTCTCAAAGTCCGCCGACGACATCCCGTGGGCGCGGCGAAGCGCTCGTTCGAAGCTGCCCTCCCTCCGCCAATGCTCGAACAGCAGCGCCAGCCCACGATCCGCATCGAGCATCGCCAACTCGGCCACGGCGCGATGCGCCAGGGCGTATGACCGCTGCGCCTGTTCGGCCCCGGCGTAGAACCCCGAGTCCAGTCCGGCCAGACTCGGCAGCCCGCGCCACACCAGGCCGACGCTGGTGACCAGCACTTGTTCGCGCCCCCACTCCCCGGCGGCGTACGACGCATAGCCTTCGTCGAACCACCGCGGGGTGCCCGGACCCAGCGCCTCGAACAGGGCCAAGTGCGCCAGTTCGTGCCGAAGCGTCACCCGCGGGTCACCATCCGCCGCGCCGGCGTCACGGCCCTTCATGACGATCCGCTGGAGCCGCGGAACGGCGATCGCCGCCCCCCACTCCGGCGCTCCCGAGCCCACCCACGCGCTGAACGTCCCTGCGTCCGGCGCGAGATAGAGCTGCACCACGGCATTCGGGCGCGGGAGGCCCGGGAAGGTGTCGCGTGCGAGGGCCTCGGACAGCAGGCTGCGCGCCAGCCGCGCCTCAGCCGCGAAGTGGATGACGCGGAAGCGCCCCTCGGCGAGCTCGCGTGACGCCGGCGGCGGGACGAGATCCTGGGCCTTCGCCGGCGCGCCGACGCCCAGCACCGCGCTCAGGAGCCAAAGGCAGGCGGGCGCGAGGGCCCTCACGGCCTGCTGAGCTCGCCCCCGCCATCCACCAGCGCGAGCGTCTCCGCGCACTTCTTGCCCCAGGGATTGAACTTGTTGGTGGCGTACCCCTTCTGCCACGTGGCCCGCGCCTCGTCGCGCTCGTCATTGAACCAGTAGGCGCGGCCGAGCTCGTAGTACGCCTCGATGAGGTTCGGGCCCAACGCCAGCGTCTTCTGGAAGAAGGTCTGCGCGTCCTCGTACATCTCGCGCTCGAGATACACGAGCCCGAGGTAGAAATGCGCGTACAGCGTCGCCTTGCGGTCGTTGTCGAGCCGGATCGCCTTCGACAGGTGCTCGATGGCCTCGCCGAAGATTTCCTTCTTGAGGCAGATGTAGCCCACGTTGATCCGCGCCAGCGCGTTGGCGGGCTCGCGCATCAACACCTTCTGGAAGTTGAGCAGCGCGTCGTCGTATTTCTCCTGGAGCATCTGCGCCCAGCCCAGGAGGGCCTCGCTCTGCGGGTCGCCCGGCGACAGCTCGATGGCACGCAGCAGGGCCTTCTCCGCCCCGTCGTAGTCGCCCAGCGAGAGGCGGCTCCAGCCTTTCTCGATGAAGGTGGAGGCGCCGATATGGTCGGAGTGGACCACCGGCCGCTCGCCCTGGAACTGCGGCGCCTGCACGCCTTCCGCCGCCTGCTGGGCCTTCCACTTGTCCACCAGCTGCTTCACGTCGTCCTTCAGCTGCGAGAGCTCGGCGACCTGCGCCTCGAGTGCCTTGAAGAGCCCGACGATCTCGGCCTTCACCGCCGCACGATCGCCGGCCGACAGGCCGGCCTCGAGCCGCGCATCGATTGCCGCGTACTGGGCCTTGAACGACGCCACCGACTCATCGGTCATCACGACCCTCCTGCGCCACGACTGCCCGCATCGCAATCCGCTCCGTTGATGTCACGAGGCGAGCGGCGTCGAGCAGGATGGACAGCCCCTCGCCGCGCCGCACGATGCCCTGCACGAACTCCTTTGCCAGCCCGCGATACACGGCGGGCGCTTCCTCGACTGCCGTCGCGTCCACCGCCGTGACCTCGTGGACGGCATCCACGATGAAGCCGACCGGCCCGTCCTCGAGCCGCACCACCAGCACGCGGGAGCGCTCAGTGGGCGTCTCGCCCGCGAGCCCCAACCGCTCCCGCAGGTCCAGCACCGGCACCAGCCGATCACCCACCGCGATGACCCCACGCAGCCACTCCGCGCTGTTCGGAAGATGCCGCGGCGGCGCGTACCGCAGCACGCGCTCCACGCTGGCGACATCCAGCGCGAAATGTTCACCCGCGGCCTCGCAGGTCACGAGCGATCGACGGTCGGTTGCAGTCGTCATCATAGGCCTCGTCGTAAAGTAGCGGAGGCCGCCGCGCGTAGCGCCCCCGCATCCACAGCCGCCACGACCTCCGCTCCCCGCTGCAGCAACGCGCGCAAGACGCCGAGGCGGTCGCTCCCCGCCGGGATCGGCCGCTCCTCGACAGTCGCCGACTCCCAGACGTCCTCGGCGTCATCCACCCAGAGTGCCGCCTCACCGTCGGCCAGCACGAGTGCTGCGCTCCCGCCCTCGGGCGAGCGCGGAATCCCGAGCACCACCGCAGGGTCGAGGATGGGGATGAGCGCGCCGCGCAGCACGAACTGCCCGGCCAGCCCGGCCGGCGCGAGCGGCAGCGGCATGACGTGGGGCAGGTCGATCACTTCGCGCACCGACTCCACCGCCAAGGCAATCCGCTCGGTCCCCACGCGCGCGATGAGCAACCGTCCCGTCATCGGCCACGCTCCGTTCCCATCTGCCGCACCGCCCGTTCGATGGACTCGGCGATTGCCGACAGCCCGACCCCCTGCTCCACGCCCGCCGCCGCGCCCGCCTGCGCCGGCATGCCGTAGACGGCACTGGTCGCGCGATCCTGCACCACGGCGCTGCCCCCGGCGGCCCGGATCGCTGCTAGCCCCGCGCTGCCGTCGCGGCCCATGCCCGTCAGCACCACCCCCACGGCCGCCGGGCCGAACACCTCGGCGGCCGACGTGAAGAGCGGATCCGCCGCTGGGCGGACCCCGTGCATCGGCGGTGCATCGGAGAGCACCAGGCGCGGGCCGGCCGAGCCGCGTGTGATCAGGAGATGTCGTCCGCCGGGAGCCACGTACACGTGTCCGCTCAGGAGCGGCTCGCCCGACTGTGCTTCCCGCACCGGCAGGGCGGCGAGGTGCTCGAGCCGCCGGGCGAGTCCGGCCGTGAATCCGGGTGGCATGTGCTGGGCGATGACTACGGCTGCATCGAGCGACGGGGACAGCGCCGGGATGATCTCGGCGAGGGCGCGCGGGCCGCCAGTGGACGCGGCGATGGCCACCACGCGCGCTGCCGGTCGCAGGGTGCCCGGCACCGCCGGCGTCTTGGCGCGCGGACGCGCCAACATGGGCACAGTGTGGTTCGCCCCGACCGCCGCCCGCAGCGCCTCGTGCAACCGGGGCGCGACCGCGTTCCATCCGTCCGGCGTGGCCTGGTCCGGCTTGCGCACAAACTCGAGGGCGCCGAGCTCGAAGGCCCGGATCGTCAGGTCCACCGCCCCGCGCGCGGTCGCCCCGCTCACCATCACCACCGGGCGCGGCGCCTCGCTCATGATGTATCCCAGCACCTGCAGTCCATCCAAGCCCGGCATCTCGACGTCGAGCGTCACGAGGTCTGGCGAGAGCTCGTGCACCATCCGCAGCGCCTCCTCGCCATCACGCGCCACCCCCACCACACGGAAGCCGCCGAACCCATTCACGAGATCGCGCACGACCTCGGCCATGAGCTGGCTGTCCTCCACCACCAACACCGTCCGCGGCTCAGAGGACACGGCCACCTCCGCGCACGCCCCGGACATCCACCGCCCCCGTGGAGACATCGAAGGACACGCTCCGACCCGAGGTGCCTCCGGTGTCCATCGCGACGATCGGCACGCCGGCCGCCACCAGCGCCGCGCGCGATGCCGCGATGTTCCGCTCCCCCATCTGCCCGGCGCTGCTCGCCAGCATGGAGCCGAACAGTGCCGCGCCGCCGACCAGCTTGGCCTCGAAGGGCGCCACGGCGCCCTGTTCCTTCATCGCCGCCACCAGCATCGGCACGGCCGAGCTCGCGAAGCGCGCCGGGTTTGTCGCGTCGCGGGCCGCACTCGGATCGGGCAGCAGGATGTGCGCCATCCCCCCCACGCGCCGCGCCCGGTCGTAGAGGATCACCGCCACGCAGGAGCCGAGGCCCACCGCCACCAGGCGTCCCTGTCCGCGCGCCACGGCGAGATGCGCGATGCGCACGTGGTGGTCGCTCACGCGTCGGCGCTCCGGCGGAAAATGCGCTGGCGCTGGTCCACGACCTCGAAGAGCGCGCGCGCCGCCCCGAACAGGCTTTCCACCTTCCCGAGAATCAACACGCCACCCGGGGCCAGGGCGGCGTGGAAGCGCCGCAGGATGCGTTCCTGTCCGTCGCGGTCGAGATAGATGAGCACGTTACGGCAGGTGATGAGCTGCAGGGCATCGGCGGGGGCCTCGTCGAGCAGGAGATCGCGTCTCTCCACACGCACGAGCGCCCGGAGTTCGGCGCTCGCCCGGTGCGGCGCCTTCGTTCCGAAGTATCGGTCACGGAGCGGCACCGGCAGTTCCGAGCAGGCGTCGGCGCTGTACTCGCCGCGCTCCGCAGCGCGCAGGGAGGCGGGGTCGATGTCCGTCCCGATCACGCTCGTGTGCAGGAGCTGACGCAGGGTGCCGGTGCGGGTCGCGTGCTGGTGGAGGATGGCCGCCAGCGTGTAGAGCTCCTCGCCCGAGGCACAGCCGGCGCTCCAGGCCGTGAAGCGCGACGCGCCGCGGAGCGTCCACAGCGTGGGCAACACCATCTCGGCGAACAGGTCCCAGACCGCGGCATCGCGATAGAGGCGCGTGACGTTGATCGTCAGCGCATCCATCAGGTGGTCGTACTCGACGGGATCGCGGGCCAGCAGGGCGGCGTACGCACCGTACTCGGTGACGCCACGGGCGCGCATGCGGACCGCGACGCGGCGCTTCAGGCACCCATCCTTGTAGTTCCCGCAGGCGAAGCCTCGCGCGCGGGCCACTTGGTCGAGCAACGCGCGGAAGGCCGCGTCGTCCGGGGCATCCCCGGCCATCATCCCCCCCGCAGGGCGGCCAGCCGTGCGCGCGCCTCAGGATGCTCGGGATCCAGCACCAGAGCCTGCTCGAACGCCTTGCGTCCCCCGTCGGTGTCGCCCGCGCTCATCCGCAGCGTCCCGATGCGCGCCCACACTTCGGGCCCCAACGTCTCGTGGTGCCGCACCGCCAGCTGGTACGCCTCCAGCGCCCCCGCTCGGTCGCCGGCGCCAAGCAGGAGGTCCCCGAGGTTGCGATGCAGCGGCGCGAGGCCCGGATCCTCCTGGAGCCCGCGCATCACCGCCTGGCGGGCCTCGTCGGCGCGGCCTAGTGCCACCAACGCGACCGCAAGATTGTTGTGCAGCGCCGCCGCGTGCGGGTGGGCCTCGCAGCCCTCGGTGAGCAGCGCCACCGTCTTCTCCAACTGGCCGGCCAGCGCCGACGCCAACGCCGCCTCGTGGAACCACACCGCCGACGGTGCCTTGCTGCCGTAGAGCGGACGCGCCCGCATGAAGTGGGCATCAGCCTCGTCGAAGGCACCGCGTCGCAGGGCGAGCACGCCCAAAGAGAGATGCGTACGCGGCTCGTCCCCTCCATCGCGGACCAGCGCCTGCTCCAGGGCTTCACGCGCCTCGTCCTCGCGCCCGAGCCGCTCCAGCGCCAACGCCAGGTTGTGAAACACCGAGGGCCGTGCCCCACGCTGCCGCGATGCCGCCTCGAGATGCGTCAACGCCTCGGCCCACTTGCCGAGCCGCAGGTGCGCCACGCCCAGCTGGAAGCGCGCCCCGACGTCCTCCGGCCGCAACTCGGTGACCCGCCGGAACTCGCGCACCGCCTCGTCGAGCATCCCCGCGCGGAAGAAGGCCACGCCAAGGTTCCGATGCTCCTCCACCCGCACATCGGCCGCCACATCCTCCGGCGCCTTCGACCGGCCGACGCGATGCAGGTAGCCGGCCGTCGCCAATCCGAAGAGCGCCTTGCCGACCTCGAACTCCACCAGTCCCGACGCGTCCACGAGATGCGTCACGTCGGTCCGCCCATCGATGAGCGGGAGCAGCGTCTGCTGTTCGGCCGTCAGCGACGGCGAACTCTCGGCCAGCCGCCGGCGATCGAGTTCGAAGACGATGTCGAAGGAAGGAATCTTCTTTTCGATCAGGCTCCACTCGTCCACCCGCCGCGCCCCCTCGAGCAACAGCGATTCGGGATTGATGGCGACGAGGAAGTCCTGTTCGTCGGGGCGGATGTCCGACTCGAAGTTGAAGCTGCCTTCCGCCCACGTGAAGAGGAAATAGACGGCCTCCTCGATCTGCACCCGGATCTGCGCGTGCAACTGCTCCCGCGTGAGCATCCCGTGCTGCACGAGGAGGTCGCCGAGCCGCTGGCCGCGCGCCTTCGCCTGCAAGCCGATCGCCTCGTCCAGCATCTCCTGCGTGAGCAGGCCGCTCTTCACGAGAATGTCGCCCAGGCGGTCGCGGCGGTTCACGATGGAGGCGTAGCTGATCTTGCCCTTGTCGAAGTAGATCGAGCCGAAGTTGCTCCGGTGCGTGACCGAGAGGCAGCCGCTCTTCTTCCCCATGGCGAGCAGCTGCAGCACGTCGGGGAGCGACGCTTCCTTGAGCGACCCCTTGATGGCCACTAGCGCATCTCCTCGATGAGGCGGCCGCCGATATCGGCCCACTCCCACACCACTCGCTCGCGGTCGAGGAAGGTGCGATCCCCGGCGCTGGCCGCCGCGGCGGCCGGCGCCACGGTGGCGCTGGCGGCCGCCCCGAGTCCCAGTTCCTCGCGCGCCAGCGCGGCGTCGAGCGGAATCCCCAAGGAGTCGGCGGCCGCCGCCAACCGATTCACCACTCCGATCAGTTCGCGCACGCTCCGGACCGAGGGGTCGCAGATGACGTCGAGCAGCTCCGGTGGCGCGGCCCGTCCGAGCCCGGCGAGGAAGCGCGCCGCCAGCTTCTCCCGCAACGGGCGATCGGGCGGTTGGATCTCGGCGATGAGCCCGCCCTCGAAGCGCGAGCGGAGCCGCGCCGCCAGATCGGGAATCTCCGATGGCGCGCGGTCGCTCGAGAGGATGATCTGCTTCCCATCCTCGATGAGCGCGTTGAAGACGAAGAAGAACTCGTCCTGCGTGCGCTCCTTCCCCGCCAGGAACTGCACGTCGTCCACGACCAGCGCGCCGGCGGCGCGATACCGCGCCCGCCAGCGCTCGACGCTGCCTTGCTGGATCGCCGCGATCAGCTCGTCCACCAGCACCTGCGCGTGCACGCAGGCCACGGTCACCGCCCCCTCGCTCCGCGCCGCGATCGAGTTGCCGATGGCGTGCACGAGGTGCGTCTTCCCGACCCCGGAGGGACCGGAGATCAGCAGGGGGTTGTAGCGCGTGCCCGGCGTGAGGATCACGGCGTCGGCGGCGTGCACCGCCAACTGGTTGGCCGTGCCCACGTCGAAGCCCTCCCGCGTGAACGCCGGATTCGGTCCGCCCGGCGGCATGTCGCCGGACAGCGCCCGTTCCACGAACTCCTCGGCGTCCTGCAGCCGCTCCGGGTCGCGGAACAGCTCGTTGCCGCCGAGCGCCGCGTCCACCAGCGTGACCTCCCGCTCCAGCGCGCGGAGGTGGTCCACCGCCTGCACGTAGGTCGTGATGAGCCCCTGCACATCCGGCTCCTGCGGCAGGCTCAGGGCCCGCTCCAGCACGGCCGTGCGGTAGCCCTCGCCCTTCCAGTACGCGATCACCTCACGCAACCGCACCTGCCAGGTCTCCACCTGCTCCTGCACCACCGCCGCCACGTCGGAGAGAAAGCTCAGGAACTCACCGGACGGGCGCAGCACGTCGACGGCGCCGGGGATCGGCGTCTTGGTGCGCCGCGGATGCGCGCCCATGGCCTCCTGCGCCACCCACTGCGTCAGCAGTCCCTGCAACTCGCGCACGCTCGTGATGCCGCGCTCGGCAAGCGCCTCGATCGTCTCGTCGGGCACGGCCAGTTCCCGCTCGGCGATGGCCGCCCGGAGGATCGCGACGCGCGCCTCGTACTCCGGGAGCCCGACGTCCACGACCAACCCGCCCGCCATCCGCGAAATCAGGCGCTCGTCCACGTCGGCGATGTCGGTGGGTGGCCGGTCGCTCGCGCACACGATCTGCCGATTCCCCTCCTGCATCGTCGTGAACAGGCGCAGCAGCTCGGCCTGCATCTCGCGGCGCCCCGTCACGAATTGCAGGTCATCCAGCAGCAGCAGGTCCACGTGCGCCAAGCGATGCCCGAAGGCCGACGTTTCCCCGGCGCTGACCGCCGCATGGAACTGTTCCGAGAACTCGTCGAGCGACAGGGCCAGCACCTCGGCGTCGGGCTGCAGTTGCTTGAGCAAGTGCGCGGTGCCGGTGAGCAGATGCGTCTTGCCGAGCCCCGAGCCGCCGTAGATGAAGAGCGGATTGTAGGCGGTGCCCGGTGCCTCGGCTACCGCACGGCAGGCCGCGGCCGCCAAGCGATTCGCGGCGCCCACGACGAGGCGCTCGAAGGTGAAGCGGGGATCGAGCCGCATCCGAGCTAGCCTCGCCCTGCGCTCAGCTTGCGGAGCACCAATTCCGAGATGCCGCGCAGTGTCTCGAACACCCCGGGGCCGTGCAAAGCATCGGCGGTGAACGAGGGCACGCCGCGGAAGTTGAGCGCCTCCTCCAACTCCGGCACCGCCGTCCGCAGCTCCTCGGGGAGGTCCACTTTGTTGTACTGGATCACCAGCGGCATCGTGCGCGCGTCCACGCCCTGCTCCGCGAGGTTCTCGTGCAGGTCCTGGAACGACTCGATGTTCTCGTCCAACTGGCGCGCCTGCGAATCGGCGACGAACACCACGCCGTCGGCGCCCTGCAGCACCAGCTTGCGGGTGGTCTGGTAGTAGACCTGGCCCGGCACCGTGTAGAGCTGGAAGCGCGTCGTGAACCCCGAGATCGTCCCGAGGTCGATCGGCAGGAAGTCGAAGAACAGCGTGCGATCTGTCTGCGTCGCGAGGGAGACCATCTGGCCCTTGCGGTCCGTCGGCACCTGGCCGTGGATGTAGTGCAGGTTGGTCGTCTTCCCCGACCGACCAGGTCCGTAGTAGACGATCTTGCAGGTGATTTCCCGCGTGGCGTAGTTGACGAGGCTCACGGGGCCATCCGGGGCTGGCGGGTGGGACCTGGCATCAGCCCCTCCCGAAGAGTTGGGCGAGGTTGCGGTTCAAGTCGGCCTCGAAGTTCTCGGCCAGCGCCGGCGCGGCCGACTCGGCCGCCGGGGCCGCGGCCGCGACATTCGCCTGCAGTTCCTTCAGGTAGAGCTGTACGATGCCCAGGGAACTCTCCGTGTCGAAGACCGCCAGCACGAGCAGCATGGCCTCTGCCGTCGGGACCTGCCCCAGGTAAATCTGCCGTGCGTTCCCGGCATAGTGCAGTCCGCGAAAGGGCGTGCCATCCACCATGGTCCCCAGATGCTCGGCCGACGCGTTGATGGCGGCCGAGAGGGCGCAGGCGGTCTGCACGTCGATCGAGCGCTGAAATCCGAGTTGGGCCAGCACCTGCCCGCTTGAGTGCATGAGGATGGCAAGCTCCACGCGGGCATCGTCCACGAACTGCTTGAGCGGCGCGTCCGCCCAGCCAATGGTCATCGTGTGGCGCATCACAGCCCCGCCGCCGCGCGCAGCAGGTCCACGCGCAGGATGCCGAGGTTCGCCCGCGAATCCGCCACCGCCACCACCACGAGTCCATTGCGGCCCGCGGCCAGCACACGGCCCCGTTCCGCCTCGAGCTCACAGAACGTGATGCCACCGAATCCGGCGCTCGTCGCCGCGCGCGCCGCCTTGCGGTACAGCGACGCCATCAGGGCCGCGAACACCGAGGTGTCCACGCCGATCTGGGCCGTCGCGTCCACGACGATCCCGTCCTCCTCGACGACGACGAGGCAGGCCGAGACGCCCCGATGCCGCGTGACGGCGGCGATGAGCGACGCGTAGGCACTCATGCCGCCCCCCCGAGCCAGCGGTCCGCGAGTGACACGCAGGCGTCGAGGGTCCGCCGCACGAACCCGAGTGGCACCTCCCGTGGCGCCGCCACCAGTGTCACGCCACCGCCGGCCGGCGCCATGACGATGGCCGCCGCCTCGCTTTCCAGCGCGATTCGCGTCCACGCCCCGAGGCCGAAGTGCCGCATGGCCCGGTCCGCCTCGTCGCTCACCCCGGAGAGATGCGCCCCGATCACTGCCCCCAGGTCCTCGCCCTCGGCCGTGTGATACGCGCCCGCCACCACCAGCCCATCGGCATCCAACAACAGCGCGACCTGCGAGGAATCTCCGAGCGCCGCGTCAAACAGCGTCGCCGCCGCCTCGGCACCCGAGGGCGCCGCCACCACCGCGGCGGAACTCCGCGGCGTATCGGCGGACCGCGCCACGTGCAGCGCCTCCCAGGCCGCCTCGAGCGCCGGATCCCCCGGCGTGGCCGCGCGCGCCTTGCCCAGATGGAACTCCGCCTCCTGCCAGCGCCGCTGCTGGTAGCAGAGAAAACCAAGCCCGCGGTGCGCCGGCCCGAAGTCCTGGGCGATTCCCAACGCCGTGCGCCACGCCCGCTCGGCATCCTCCTCCAACCCCTGCGCCAGCGCGACGCGCGCCACCAAGTCGTGCGCATCGGCGCGGTGCGCGTGCCGCTCGGCGCCCTTGCGCGCGACACGCACCGCGTGCGCGAGATCCCCACGCGCGAGCAGCTGCTCCCCCAAGGGCAGGAACACAAGGCTCGTCGGATCGCTCGCGAGCTGCTCGCTCATGCTGCGGATGTCACCGCTCAAGGGGCACCTCCTGCTCCAGCACCTGCGCCAGCCGCGACGCCGCGACCACCGCCTCGCGGATCGCCGCTGCGCCCGGATAGCCGGGCGTCGCCTCGAGGAAGGCGCTCCATGTGGAGATGCCCTCGGCGAGCGCCCCGCGGCGGAAGGCCTCGGCGCCGCGCAGCAGCGGGCTCGGCATCCCGGCACTCGGGGTCCGGTGTGCGGTCGGTCGCGCCTCCTGCGGAAGCGCAATGGCGGCACTGGGACGCATCGGCTGCCGCAACAGCACCACGCCCGTGCTCACGAGGCCGAACATCACGCGGGCCACGTCGAACTCGCTCATGGACACCGTCGCCGCGATCGTCCGGAGGTCGGTGCGCCCGTCGATCATCGCCAGCACCTTCCACTCGTGCGGCAGGAGGTCAAGCAGCGCCGGATGGTCAGCGTCGCCCGGCGCGAGGTCCGGGATCACCGAGAGGTTCGGGACGCGATCGGCGATGCGCGACCACTCGTCAATGCGGCGCGCCCCCTCCATCAGCAGCGACTCCGTCCCCAGTGGACTCGACGCGTCGCGCATCGCATCCTCGCTCAGCCCCTCGTCGAAGCGGAAGTGCCCCTCCGACCACGACATCAGTTCGAACACCACGGCCTCGATCTGCAAGCGCATCTGCCGATCCATCTCGCGCGCCGTGACGAGCCCGAGGGACACGAGGATCTCACCGAAGCGCCGCTTGTCCCCTTGGTCCTGCGCCTCGCGCACGCGGGCGAGGTCGGCGTCGGTCAGCCGCCCCGAGCGCACGAGCAAGTCGCCGATGCGGTGCGGATTCGACTTGATCGCCGCCGAGATCACCTTGCCGTTCTCGAACAGCACCACGCCCTCATTGTCGCGCAGCGCCGAGGTGACGGTCAGCGTGCCCGTCTTCCGGCTCAGGTCGAGGAGCTGGAAGACGTCGTGGATGCCGAGTTCCTTGAGCGGGCCTTCGATCGCCATCAGGCCTCCTCCCCGCTGCCGTCGAGCCGCTGCTGCACCGCCCGCGCCTCACGGAAGGCGCGCCGCGCGAACTCGCCGTGCGGGTCAATCTCGGCCACCCGCCGGAAGCAGGCCACCGCCTCGCGATAGCGCTCCTGGCCGGCGAGTAGCACGCCCTGATGGAAGACGGCGCCCACGTGCGCGGGATCGAAGCGCAGGACGCGTTGGAACGCGAAGGCGGCGTCGGCCGGCCGGCCCATCTCCATCAGCAACTCGCCCAGCGCCACGAGCCCATCGAAGCTGTAGGGATCGCGTTCAAGAAACTCCACGAGCAGGCCGAGGGCCGCCTGTGGTCGCCCGCGCCCGCGGTGGAGCGCCGCCAGCGCCAGCGTCGCATCGGCATAGGTCGGCACGGCATCCAGCGCCGCCAACAACTCCTCCTCGGCCTGCGCGAAGTCGCCGCGCTGCGTCAGCAACTGCGCGAGGTCGAAGCGCACCGCCGCGAAGTCGCCGTCGAGCGAGAGCGCGTGGCGATACGCGGCGATGGCGGCATCGAGGTTGCCCAGGGCCTTGGTGACGTTGCCGATGCCGCGCAGCACTTCGGCCCGCGAGGGATCGGCCCGGCGCGCCTGGTCCAGTACCTCGAGCGCGCCCTCGGGATCCCCGCTCTCGAAGCGCGCGGTGGCCACCAGCAGGAGCGCATCCACGTCGGCCGGCAGCACCTGCAACAACAACGCCGCCGGAACCGCTGCGTCACTGCCACGACCGAGCATCAGCAAGGCCTGGGTCTCGCCGCGCAGCGCGTCGGCATCCGCCGGCTTCACCCGGCGCGCCGCCTCGAAGCGCTCCAACGCATCGCCCCACGCGCCCTGCCGGCCGAAGGCTTCGCCGAGCAAGACGTCGCCGCGCACCGGGTCGGCCCCGCGGCCGAGCGCGCGCCGCACCTCGGCCATGGCGCGGTCCACCAAGCCCTTCGACAGGAAATCCTCGGCGAGGGCGAACGGGTCGCCCTCGCTCGGCGCGAGCGGCTCGGCCGCGGCCGGCGCGGGCTCCAGTTGCTTGAAGATCGAATCCAGCAGGCCGGTGTCGAACGTGAACGTCTCGACCCCGGCGCTCATCCGCTTCTCGCCCCCGAGATCGGGCACCACCGTGAGCTCCGCCGACTCAAACTCAAGGTCGATCGCCAAGCGGAACGACTGCGGCACGTAGTACGGGTCGATCTCCAGTGCCCGCTTGGTCTCGCGCAGCGCGCCAGGGTAGTCGCCGAGATTCGAGAGCGTGAAGCTCAGGTTGTAGTGTGCCTCGGCGTAGTCGGGCGCGGACTGGATGGCCCGCGCATACGCCGTGCGCGCCTCATCGAAGCGGCGGAGTTCGGCCAACACGAGGCCCACGCCATTCCACGCCATCGCCGACTCGGGCTCGTGCTCCAGCACCTGCCGGTAGGCTTCGAGGGCGAGCTGGTATCGCTTGCCACGCACCAGCAGGAGCGCGAGGTTGAGCCGCGCCTTGGTGAAGCCCGGCGAGTGCTGCAGCGCCTCGCGGAACTCGTCAATCGCCTCGTCCCCGCGGTCGGCGTGGAAGAGGGCCACGGCGAGATTGTTGCGCGCGATGGCATAGCGCGGATCGGCGGCGAGCGCCCGCCCATAGCTCTCGGCCGCCGCAGCGTGGTCGCCCGTCTGGTGCAAGGCCACGCCGCGCTCGTTCCAGAGCTTGGGGCTCTCGGGCCGCGTCACCAGCAGCTCGTCGTACAGCGGGATCGCCGCCTGCGGCTCCTGCTGCAGCAAGTGGAGCTCGGCGATCGCCTGCACCACCAGCGCGCGGTCCTCGCCCTGCGCCATGGCGAGCTCGTATTCGCGCATCGCCTCGGCCATCAGCCCCTGCTGGCGGAAGGCCTGTCCGAGCGTGTAGTGCGCCAGCGGCTCGCCCTCGGCGATGCGCATCTGCTGCTCCGACTTCCGCGCCTGCCGCCCCGGCACGAGGGCTTCATACTTCTTCGGGTCGTACTCGTCGAGCGAGAGGTTGGCCTGGGCCCGCGACAGCGCGGGATTCAGCTGCACCGCGCGCTTCGACGCCGTGCGCGCCTCGTCGTGGCGGCCCATGTCGCCCAACACGAAGGACAGCAGGAAGTGTGAGTCGGGATGGTCGGGATTCAGGTGGATGGCGCGCTGCAACGCCGTGAGCGCCTCGTCGAAGGCCCCTTGGTTGTACAGCACCTCGCCCACGTAGAAGTGCAGCAGCCCGCTCTGCGGGTCGCGCCCGAGCGCCGTGCGGAACCAACTCAGGGCCACGCCCAGCCGTCCCACCGCCTTCTCGGCCAGCCCCAGTTGGATCATCGTGCCGACATCCCCGGGGCGCAGGGCGAGCAGGGCCTGGAACTCGAGGATGGCGTCCTCCGGTTGGCCCAGCAGGGCGAAGGCCCGTCCCAGTTCCCAGCGGGCATCGCGGTCGTCGGGGCGCTGGCGCAGGCGTTCCCGCAGCTCCGCCACCCGGCGATCGTAGTAGCCAGTGTTGAAATACGCGATCTCGAGGTTGCGCTGGGCCACCTGCATCTTCGGGTCCAGCTCCAACGCCTGCGTGAACGCCTCGACGGCCTCCTCGTGCAGGCCCTTCGTGTAGTAGAGCACACCGAGGTTGTTGTGTGCCCCCGCGTCCGCCGGGTCAATCCGGCGCGCGAAGCCGCGCAGGACCTCGCGGTCCCGCGCGCTGACGGTGGGAGCCTGCGGAGTCGTCACGCGACCCGGATGGCGGTGAGCATGCGCCGGAGGCTCGGCGGGTCCGGCAACAGCAGGAAGAACCCGCGCAGCGGCAACGTGTCGTTGGCGAGTTGGAACTCACTCTCCACGCAGAACACGTAGGCCGCGCCCTCGGACACCTCGACGTAGGTGGAACTCAACACCGCGTCGCTCATGTCCACAGCCATGACGGGAGGCGAGTTGAGGATGCGCATCCCGAGGAACTCGGCGAGGGCATTCAGGTAGGCCGCACTCAGGATGTTGCCGGCTTCCTTGAGCGCCGACTCCTCGATGGGGCCAAGCTCGTGCACCGGTTTCCCGCCCATCATCAGGCTGGCGATGCGGTAGGCGATGGGCTGGGGGAAGACCAGCAGGGTGAGCCCCGTGAGGTCCCCGGCCACCTTGATGGCCACCGCCGCCACCGGTTCCTCGCCGGCCGCGATCTGGTTCGGCACCTCCTCCAGCGCGGTGATGTTGATCTGCGGCACGCTGATCATGATGCGCTGCGTGGTGATCTGCGACAGCGCCGTCGCCGCGTGCCCCGCCCCGATGTTCGCCACCTCGCGCAGCGCATCGAGTGCCGCGCGAGAGAGGCTCCGTACGTCGTCCGCCTCATACTCGGTCACAGGAGGCTCCCGATGTCCACGATGAGGGCGGGCGCGCCGTCGGCGAGAATGGTCGCGCCGCTGAAGAGCGCGAGTCCGTCCCGCGCCCCGTCGAATGCTTTCACCACGATGTCCTCCTGACCGGTGAGTTCGTCCACCACGAGCCCGGCGCGGCGCTCGCCGCGTTCGATGACCACAATTTCCTCGGCCCGAGCCGCCTCCGTCGGGCCCAGCGCCACCACGTCGCGCAGGCGCAGCAGCGGCAGCACCTCGTCACGCAGCACCAACATCTCGCGTCCCTGCACGGGGCGGATCACCGCCGGGCCACGTTCCAGCGTCTCCCGCACGTGCGTCAGCGGCAGCGCGTAGCGCTCGCCGCCGACCTTCGCCAGCAGCGCCCGGACGATGGCCAGGGTGACGGGAAGCCGCAGCGTGATGGTCGTTCCCTGCCCCTCGGCGGTGTGCAGTTCCACCGTGCCGCCAAGCGCGCGCACGCGGTTCAGCACCGCGTCCACACCGACGCCGCGCCCCGACACCGCCGTGACCTCGTCGGAGGTGCTGAAGCCCGGATGCGCGATGCAGCGCAGCAAGGCGTCGTCGTCGAGCCGCTCGGTGCCTGGGGCCACGAGCCCGAGTTGCAGCGCCCGCACCAACACCTTCGCCCGCGGGATCCCCTTGCCATCGTCCTTCACGGTGATCACGACCGCGCTCCGGTCGCGAGAGGCGGCAAGGACCAGGCGCCCGGCGCGTGCCTTGCCGGCGGCCTCGCGCGCCGCCGGCGCCTCAAGGCCATGGTCCACCGCATTGCGCAGCAGGTGCACCACCGGCTCGCCGATCTCGTCGAGGACGGAGCGGTCGATCTCGATGTCCTTCCCCTCGATGCTGAAGAGCACGTCCTTCCCGAGCGAACGCGCCACGTCGCGCACCAACCGCGGAAATCGGTCGAAGACCTGCCCGACCGGCACGAGCCGGCTGGTCATGATCTCCATCTGCAGATCGCCGATGAGACGGGTCGCGTCGTCCATCGCGTCCTGGAGCGCCGCGTTCGCCGTGCCCTTCGTGAGCGCCTGCAGACGTCCCCGCACGATCACCAGCTCGCCGACGAGGTCGAGCAAGGCATCGAGGCGCGCGAGCTCGATGCGCACGTGGCGGGCCCGCGGCGCCGCACCGCGCTCCGCCGGCCCCAACGCGTCGGATGCCGCGTCCAGCAGGTCGGTGGCGCGCCGCATCGGATGGCTCGGCGACTCGATCTCGATCGGTGCCGCCGGCATCGCCGAGGCCGGAGTTGGCGCGGGGGCCGCGGCCTCGCGCTCCTCGATCCGCACCGTCGCCACATCGCCGGCGCTGCGCACCGCGCGCTCCAGCTCCGCCACCCCAGCCGTCGTGTGCAGGCGCACGCTGAACGTCTGCGCGGCGGTGGCTGCCTGCAGCTGCTCCACGCTCGGCACGCAGCCCAACACCTCGCCGAGCTCGCGCAAGCGCTGGATCGCCATGAAGGCCCTCACGCCCGCCAGCAGCACCGTCGGCTCCTGCACCACGTGCACCAGGGTGCCGGGTCCGTCGAGCGCGTTGGCGAGCACTTCCACCGGCGCGCCCATGGCCCCGCTGGCGCGCACCACCCGGAACTCGGCGGTGGACCGTCCGCCGGCGACGTCGTGCAAGCGCTCGAGCGCCTGCTGCATGGCCTCGCTCATCACCGTGCCTTCCTTGGCCCGCTCCACGCCGTCCTCGAGCGCATCGGCCGCCGCGAACAGCGCGTCCATCAGCTCGGCCGAGACCCCCTGCTCGCCCTCGCGCATCTTGTCGAGCAACGACTCGAGCTCGTGCGAGAACTCGGCCACCGCACCGTAGCCCATCGTCGCACTCATGCCCTTGATGGTGTGGACGCCGCGGAAGATCGCCGCCACCGGTTCGCGCGGATCGTCGCCCTGCTCGATGGCGAGCAGCGCGCGATTCACCGCCGAGAGCTGTTCGCGGCTCTCGGTGCGAAAGAGTTCAGCGTAGCGTGACGGGTCCACGCGGGCGGCCGACGAGGGAAGGCAGCGGCGGCGGCGCGGTCAGCCGAGGACCCGCTGCACCGCCTCCAGCACGCGACTCGGCTGGAAGGGCTTCACGACGAAGTCCTTGGCGCCGGCCTGGATCGCTTCCACCACCAGCGACTGCTGTCCCATCGCACTGCACATCAGCACCTTGGCGTTGGGATCGAACTTCGTGATCTCGCGGACGGCATCGATGCCGCCCATGTCCGGCATCACGATGTCCATCGTCACCAGGTCCGGACGCAGGGCCTTGTACCGTTCGACCGCCTGCGTGCCAGTCTCGGCCTCGCCGACGATCTCGAACCCCGCCTGCGTCAGGATGTCGCCCACCATCGTGCGCATGAAGATCGCATCGTCGCAAATGAGCACCGTCGGAGCCACGCGTTCCCCCTCGAGTCGGTTCAGGTAAGAATTCCGTCCTGCCTACGCGTCGGCGAACGCCGCGCGTTGCAGGGCCGCCACGTCCATCACCAGCGCCGCTCCCTCCGGGAGCTCCGCCATCCCGCGCACCGCGCCATCGGCTGATCGGGCGGCATCCGTCGGCTGCTCGTCCCGCGTCGCCCGCTGCACGCCTTCCACCCGCTCCACCCGCAACCCCAGCTTCCGTCCGCTCACCTCGCTCACCACCACCGGACCCTCGCACGCCGACCCACCCAGGCGCAGCGACAGGTCCGCGACCGTCAACACCGTCCCACGAAGGTTGAGCAGGCCGCTCACCCACGGCAGCGCGCCCGGCAACCGGGTCAGCGCCCGCACCGTCAGAATCTCCCGGGACTCCTCCAAGGGAATGGCCACGCGCTGACCGGCGGCGCGCGCCAAGAGATAGCGCGGACCCGACTCCGCTCCCTCGGCGTCGGGGGTGTCGTCAGCCGGTCGCTCTATAGTAGCCAAAGTACTCCAGTGGATCAGGGTGGGCAAACAACGACGGGTCGGCGGCGGCCGCTGCCAACGAGCGCCGCAACTCCTCCGGCAACGGCGAGCGCAGGTCCAGCCGCACCCCCGTCACCGGGTGAGTAAAGACGAGCCAGGCGGCATGAAGGAAATGTCGCTTCGGCGGAAGCTCGAGCAGGCGTCGGCCCCCGCCGCCCCCATACGTGTCGTCGCCGACCACCGGGTGTCCGATGGCCGCGAGATGCACGCGGATCTGATGGGTGCGCCCGGTGTGCAGTTCGGCGCGGAGCAGGTCCACCGACTCGAAGCGCGCAAGCCGCACGAAATCCGTCCGGGCCTCGCGGCCATCGGGGCGCACGGCCATCCGGAGCCGATCGTTCGGATCGCGACGAATCGCCTTGTCCACCGTGACGCGGTCGGCATCGAGGTGCCCCCACGTCAGGCACGCGTACCGGCGCTTCACCGCCCGGGCGGCGATCTGCGCGCTCATCAGTCGATGGGCGCGATCGCTCTTGGCCACGATGAGCAGCCCACTCGTCTCCTTGTCGAGGCGATGCACCAATCCAGCGCGCTCCGGGCCGCCGCCCTCGGCCAGTCCTTGCCCGCGACCCATGAGGGCGTTCACGAGCGTGCCGCTCCAATTCCCCGGTGCGGGGTGCACCACCATCCCGCCCGGCTTGTCCACCACCACGAGGTCGGCATCCTCGAAGACCACGCGGAGGGGAATCCGCTCGGGCACCACCTCGCGGCCCGGCGGCACCGGGATCTCCACCGTCAGTTCCTCGCGCCCTTCGGGACGGAAGCTCGCGCGCTCGGCGCGCCCATCCACGAGCACGCGCCCGGTGGCGATCAGCGTCGCGCTCTGCGTCCGCGAGAGTCCGGCACGCCGCGCGAGCACGAGGTCGAGTCGCTCCCCAGTGTCTTCGGGCGCCAGCCGGAAGGTGTGCCGCCCGGGCCCCAGCGGCTCCGGCATCTCAGGACGTCGGCGGCGCGGAGGCCTGCTCGGCGCGCGCACGCGCCTGGGCCGCGTCCTCGCGCCAGAGCACGACTGCCAGCGCGATCGCGCCACAGCTCACGGCCATGTCGGCCACGTTGAATGTCGGCCAGCGCCACGCGCCGACGCCCACATCGATGAAATCCACCACCCCGCGCGCCGAACGCAGGCGATCCACGAGATTCCCCACCGCACCGCCGGCTATCGCCGCCAGCGAGATCACGCGCAGCCTGGCGTCCACGGCACTCGCCCGATACAGCGACCAGAGCACCCCCAGGGCCACCAGCGTGAGGCCGATGAAGATCCATCGCGACCACGGTCCGAGATGCAGCCCGAAGGCCGCCCCGGGATTGTAGACCAACGTCCAGCGGAGCCACTCGCCGAGTACCGGATGCGGCGTGTGGACCGGGACGAGGCGGTCCACCGCGACCAGCTTCGTGAACGCGTCCACAAGCACGATCCCGCCCACCGTCGCGAGGACCTGCGCGGGCGAAAGCCCGCCCGGATCACTTCTTCCCATCTTCCTCACGCGTCTTGCAATCGATGCAATACCGCGCATGCGGCAACGCATCGAGGCGATCGAAGCCCACTTCCCCGCCGCACTGGTGGCACTTCCCGAACTCGTCGGGTGTGCGGTACAGGCGACGCAGGGCCTGGTCCACGTGCCAGAGGAAGCGCCCTTCCTTGGACGCGAAGAGGAAGGCCTTCTCGCGCTCCATCGCGTCGGTGCCTTGGTCGGCCATGTGGAACGAGTAGGCACTCAGGTCGCCGTCGGCACCCTGCGGCGTGTTGCCGAAGGTCTCGTCGTAGTGCCCGAGTTCCTTGAGGACGCGCCGGCGCTCCTCCAGCAGCCGCTTCTCGAAGTAGGTGATCTGCTTCTTCGGGAAGGGCTTGAACTTCTTCTCGCCCGCGGGAGTCTTGTCCGCCATCTTATGCGTCCTTGGTGAGAGCAATGCGTGCGGTGGGGCCGTCCAGTTCCACATCGGCCTCGGCCTGCCACGCCGTTGTCGTGGGCACCGCGTCCGCGAGGACGAGGTCCACGGCCAGCACTTCGCCTGCCATCCACGCGCTGTGCCCACGCAGCGCGTCCTGCACCTCCGCCGATGCGCCGACCCCCAACCGGATCCGATCGCTCACGGCGAGTCCCGCTTCCTTCCGCAATCGCTGTACCCGGCTGACGATCTCGCGGGCCATCCCCTCCGCGCGGAGCGCCGGCGTCACGGCGGGATCCAGCGCCACCGACAGGCCCTCGCCCTGCTGCACCACCAGCGCCGTCGCCGCCTTCGCGCTGATGGCCACCCGTGTGGCGTCCAGCTCCAACGCGCCATGCCCCGGCACGTCGACCGTCACCACACCCCCCTGCTCGATGGTCCGCAGCTGCGCCTGGTCGAGCCCCTCCACCACCGGCTTGGTGGCCTTCATCGCGCTTCCGACGATCTTGCCGAGCACGGGAAAGTTAGGCTTCCCCTCAAGCCGCACCCAGTCCGCCGCCGAATCGGCGAAGGCCACCTGCTTGATATTGAGCTCGGCCGCCACGATCGGCGCGATCATCGCGTGCCAGGCCGGCGCGATGCCCGGGGCGACGCAGGTAAGGGCACCGAGCGGTTGCCGCACCTTGATGCCGGCGCTCTCGCGCGCCGCGCGCCCGAGCGTGGCCAGCGTGCGGGCGGCGCCCATGGCCTCTTCGAGCGCGAGGTCGCGCGACACGAGCGCCGCGTCGGCGCCCTGCGGCGCGCGCCGGAAATCGGCCAGATGCACGGAAGTCCCGGTGAGTTCGGTGTGCATCCAATCGGAGACGTAGGGCGCGAAGGGCGCGAGCAGGCGGCTCGTCACCACCAACACTTCCCGCAGCGTGGCGAAGGCCGCACGGTTGTCGGGCGCCGTCGTCTCGTAGAACCGCGCCCGCGTGAGCCGCACGTACCAGTTGGCCACGTCCTCGCTCACGAACTCCATCAGCAGCCGCGCCGCGGCGGTGGCGTCGAACCGCGCCAGCGCCGCATCCACCTCCGCCTCCACGCCAGCGAGCCGCGACAGGATCCACCGATCCAGCACCGGGCGCGCGGCGACCGCCGGATCGGCCGCGCTCGGCTCCCAGCCGAAGTTCGCGTACTGCGCGAAGATGCCGCTGTACACGTTCCGCAGCGTCACGAGGAATCGTCCGGCCGTCTCGCGGATCACCGACTCATCGAAGCGACGCGGCACCCACACCTGCGAACTCGACACCAGGAAGAGCCGCACTGCGTCGGCCCCGTGACGCTCCATCACCGCGCGCGGCTCCACCGTGTTCCCCTTCGACTTCGACATCTTCTGCCCGTTCGCATCCAGCACCAGGTCGTTCACCACGACAGCGCGATACGGCGCCGCCGGCGACGCGTCGCGGCCATCGCCATTGTTCGGCAAGGCGTCACCAAGTCCGGTCGCGATCGCCAACAGCGAGTAGAACCACCCGCGCGTCTGGTCCACGCCCTCGGCGATGAAATCGGCCGGGAAGTAGCGCGCCACGCGCTCGGCGCTGCCCGGTTGGTGCGGGTAGCCCCATTGGGCGAAGGGCATGGACCCCGAGTCGAACCAGGTGTCGATCACCTCCGGCACGCGGCGCATCGTCCCCGTACCACTCGGTGCCGGCCAGGTGTACTGGTCGATGTGCGGCTTGTGCGGGTCGAAATCCGCCGGCAGTGCCTTCCCCACCTTCGCCGCGAGTTCGGCGTACGACCCGATCACCTCGACCTCGGCGGGGTCGGCGTCGTTCACCCACACCGGCAGCGGCGTGCCCCAGTAGCGGTCGCGCGAGATCGCCCAGTCGATGTTGTTCTCGAGCCAGGAGCCGAACCGTCCCGCGCCCACTTCGGGCGGATTCCAGTTGACGGCCGCGTTGCGCGCCATCATCCGATCCTTGTACGCCGTCGTGCGCACGAACCAGCTACCACGCGCGTAGTACAGCAGCGGCGTGCCGCAGCGCCAGCAGTGCGGATACGAGTGCAGGAACTTCTGCGCCTTCCACAGCACGCCGCGCCGCTCGAGCTCCTCGATGATGAGCGGGTCGGCGGCCTTCACGAACATCCCGCCCACCACCGGCATCTCGGCCGGGAACTCACCGCGCGCATTCACCGGGTTCACAAAGGCGAGCCCGTGGCGCTGCCCCGAGGCATAGTCGTCGGCACCGAACGCCGGCGCCATGTGCACCACGCCCGAGCCGTCGTCGGCAGTCACGAACTCCTCGCCGACGATCACCTGCGTCTTCCCCTCGTCTGGGTAGGTCACCCAGTCGAGCGGCCGGCTGTACTCCTGGCCCACGAGGTCGACACCCGTCAGCAGGGCGACGGTCTCCCAGCGCTCCGTGTAGTCCGCGCCCAACACGGCCCCGGCCCGCGCTTCCGCGAGGATGATCGTCCAGTCGGACACGTTCTTCTTGCGCAGCTCCACGTAGGTGAGCGTGGGATGCACCGCGAGCGCGACGTTGGAGACGAGCGTCCAGGGGGTGGTGGTCCAGACGATGAGGCGACGTCTGACGGAGGACCGAAGCGACAAGGAGCTCGCGGCCACCCGGTCGCTGCCGTTGCCCGTACCTTCCGCCTTCCGTCTTCCGTCCCCAGTCAGGTCAAGCGCCACGTACACGGAAGGATCCTCCACATCCTCGTAGCCCTGTGCAAGCTCGTGCGACGACAGGGCTGTTCCGCACCGTGCACAGTACGGGAGGATCTTGTGGCCGTGGTACAGCAGCCCCTTGGCGTGCAGCGTCTTCAACGCCCACCACACGCTCTCCACGTAGTCGTTCGTGTACGTCACATAGGGATCGTCGTAATCCAGCCAGTAGCCCATGCGGGCACTGACCTGCTCCCAATCGCCCTTGTACGTCCACACGCTCTCGCGGCAGCGACGATTGAACTCGGCCACGCCGATCCGCTCGATGTCTTGCTTGCCGCTGATGCCGAGTTGCTTCTCGACCTCGATCTCCACCGGCAATCCGTGCGTGTCCCAGCCCGCCTTGCGCGGCACGTGGTACCCGAGCATCGCGCGATGGCGGCAGAAGAGATCCTTCACCGTGCGCGCGAACACGTGGTGGATGCCCGGCTTGCCGTTGGCAGTCGGTGGGCCCTCATAGAACACCCAGGGCTGGCCAGCGGCGCGCTGAGCCTGCGCCGCGGCGAACACGCCCTCGCGCGTCCAGCGCTCGGCCACCTCAGCCTCGAGCGCGGCCGGCGTGAGTTCCGGCGGGATCGTGCGAAAGCGCTGGGTGGCGGCGGTCGCGGTCACAGGCGCTCCACGACGCCGCGCACCAGCGCCGTCAGCTTCGGCTCGGCCGTGGCCGCCACCGCGAGGATCTTCTC
The DNA here is from genome assembly GCA_024710705.1 of Gemmatimonadaceae bacterium. Lineage (GTDB taxonomy): Bacteria > Gemmatimonadota > Gemmatimonadetes > Gemmatimonadales > Gemmatimonadaceae > Pseudogemmatithrix. The sequence continues at coordinate 32,240 of JANJUF010000019.1, forward strand.
CAGCGACGCCGGCTCCAACGTCTCCGGCACGCAGGCGTCGGTGATGATCGAGATGCCGAGCACCCGCATCCCCGCCTGCACCGCCACGATCACCTCCGGCACGGTGCTCATCCCGACCACGTCCGCCCCCAGCGTGCGCAGCATCGCGTACTCGGCGCGCGTCTCGAGATTGGGTCCCATCACGGCCACATACACGCCCTCGCGCAGCGTGAGTCCCTGCGCGGCGGCCACCGTGTGCGCGAGCGCCCGCAGGGCCACGTCATAGGGCGCCGACATGTCCGGAAAGCGCGCCCCCCACTTGCGGTGGTGCGGCCCCACCAACGGATTGTCACCCAGCAGGTTGATGTGGTCGGCGATGAGCATGAGATCGCCCGGCGCCCAATCGGCGCGGATGCCGCCGCAGGCGTTCGACACGATCAACGTGTGCGCGCCGAGCGCACGCAGCACGCGCACCGGGAACGTGACCTGCTGCAGGGAGTACCCCTCGTAGCGATGGAAGCGCCCCTGCATCGCCACCACCCGCCGGCCGTTGAGCGTGCCCAGCAACAACCGTCCGCTGTGCGATTCGACCGTCGAGAGCGGGAATCCCGGGATGTCGCCGTAGGCGAGGGCGCACTCCACGGCGATGGCCTCGCCAACGCCGCCGAGTCCCGTGCCGAGGATGATGGCCGTGTCCGGCACGAGCGCTGAACGCGCGCGGATCGCCGCCACCGCCGCGCTGACGGCGGCGGGATCCAGGACCAGCTCTGGCGAAGGCGTGGACGTCAGCATGCGTGCGCCATCAACCCTGGCGCTCAGCGCCCGGCGTGCGCTGCTGCATGGCCGCGTCCACTTCGGCGATGTGCCGCTCGGCGAGGTGGCGGATCTGCGCCAAGTAGGCGCGCCGCGAGCGATCCAGTGCCTCGATCTCGCGCAGCAGGGCGGAAATCTGGCCACGCGCCTCCTCCGTGAGCCGCTCCGCTGCCGCCTGCGCCTCGCGCATGATCAGGTCGGCCTCGCGCTGCGCCTGCTCCTTCACGTCCTCACGCAGCTGCTGCGCGCTCACGAGCGCCTCGTTGATGGCCTTGTCGCGTTCGCGATAGTGCTTGAGTTGCTCGTGGAAGGAACGCGCTTTCGTCTCGAGGTCGAGGTTCTGTCGCGTCAGGCGCTCGAGCTCGTCGGCCACCTGGTCGCGGAACAGGTCCACGCGCATCCGGTCATAGCCGCGGAACGCGCTTCCGAAGTCGTACCGGCGCACGTCCACCGCCGTCAGGTGGAACGCGTCCTCGCCCCCGATATGCTCCATGCGTCAGCTCCTCGCCCCGAACAGCACCGTACCCAATCGGACCAGGGTGGCCCCTTCCTCGACCGCGATCTCGTAATCCCCGCTCATCCCCATCGACAGCGCCTCCGCCGGATGGCCAGCGGCCCGCAACGTCGCGCGCGCGGCCCGTGCCCCCGCAAACACCGTGCGCAGCACGCGCTCGTCGGCGTCGAGGGGCGCCATCGTCATCACCCCGCGGAGCCGCAGCTGCGGCAGCCGCACCAACCGCTCCGCCTCAGCGGCCACGTCGCCCAGCGCATAGCCGCCCTTCGATGCCTCGCCGACCACATTCACCTGCAACAGCACATCCAGGGTGATTTCCTGCTTCGCCGCGCTCGCCGCCGCCTCGTCCGCCAAGCGCGGACGATCCATCGCGTGAAAGAGCGCGAAGTGCGAGAGCGCCTTCACCTTGTTCGTTTGCAGATGCCCGATCAGATGCCACGCCACACCGTCCGGCAGCGTTCCGGCGACTGCCAGCGCCTCCTGCTTCCGAAGCGCCTCTTGGACCTTGTTCTCGCCCACGTCGGTACACCCGGCCTCGAACGCCGCGAGCACCGCTTCTGGCCCGTGCGTCTTCGTGACCGCGATCAGGCGCACCGGCTGCCCGTGCCCGCCGCGCCGGACGGCCTCGGCGATCCGACCACGGACCTCCGCCACCCGCTCGACCAGCCCCGGAAATCGCATAACATCTGAATTTACTGGACGTTAGGGCGCCACGAAAGTGAGTCCGTGAAGCCAGAAGCCCCGCCCGACCGGAGTCGAGCGGGGCCCCGCACCTCCATGCTGGGCAGGAGGTCAGCGGAGCGCCGGCTCGATTCGGGCCCGCACCACAGCGGGCAATCCGTCCTCGTCCCGGTCGATAAACCAGACCTGATTGCCGTCCGCCTGCATCCACGCGGCACGCCACGGCAGCACCACCCGCCCCAAAAAGCGCCCATCGGCCTCGAAAACCTCGTACGTCACGCTCTCATCGCGGTGCTGGCGCGGGGGCGCGCGGTTCTCCTGCGCCGGGTCGCGCTCGGCCTCGGGAATCTCCACCGACGGCACCGAGACACGCACCCAGATCCGCCCGTCACGCGCGAGGTTGAGTCCCGCCACCGGAGGCTTCTCCGATGGAATCGGCGGCCCACTGAAGGTCCACGCCGGATCCACGTTCCGCAGCTGGAACGTGATGCGCGCTTGGTCGATGGCGCGCTCGGCATCGCTCACCGCAATCGGCGGCCCGTCGCGCTCGATCCGCAGCGCACGTCCGGGTCGGCTCGATTCGATCACGTACCGTTCGGTCGAAACCGACACGAAGTGTCCGTCCGGGTGCCACTGCCAGATGAGGCGTGGCGCGTGTGTCGGTCCCGTCGCCGACGTGCTGCCCTCGCGCCGCGCGACATACACCACGCGCGACCAGGGCAGGTCCGGCGGAATCAGCGAGTCCGTCAGCGCGCCGTTGGCGTCGAACCGACGCAACCCCATGCGGCCGATAATCTCGCCCTCGCGAGGTGCCGTCACGGGACGTGTGGTGAGTAGCTGACCCGAGGCGTCGGCGCTGAGTCCGTTCCCGGTGCTGAAGCCGGCCGGCACCACCCAGCTCGACGCGAAGTCACCGGTGGGCGTGAAGAACGACACCCGGGCGTTCTGCGAGTCCCACAGGGCGAGGCGGCCGTCTGGCAGCACCACCATGCCGTTGTTGGACGCGAACTCCCCGGGCCCCGAGCCCCGGCGCCCGATGCGCCGCAGCACCGCGCCCGTGGAGTCGAACAGGATGAGCGTGCGATTGGCCTGGTCGAAGACGTACAGCTGGCCGTCCGCCGTCACGTCGAACTCGAACACCTCGGCGAAGAGGCTCGTGTCGTCGGCCGCCGGTGCGATCCGCAACTCGTCCACCACGCGCCGGACGGCCTCCGGTGGCACCGCCCCGGTCACGCGCGCCACCACGGTGTCGGTGCGGGTGGAGTCGAAGGACGTCGCCAGGCCGGCGGCGTCAGTCGGCTGTGGCGCCCGCTCGACGCAGGCGATGCCCAGGGAAACAACCAGTGGGACGAGCAGCGGACGAAGGAGCATTGCGTCTCCGAAAGCGGTGGGCGGTGCCTCCCGAGTGGGACACTCCCAACGCGTAGAAGGTTGTTCGCGCCTACACCCGCCCGGACTGTTCGCGCGCCACCAAGTAGGTGCGCAGTTCGCGCTCGGAGCCCATGCGGCGCAGGTGCCCATCCACGGCGATGGACACCTCCTCCCGCTCCTCCGACACGACGATCACCACCGCGTCCGTCTCCTCCGAGAGGCCAAGGGCCGCGCGGTGCCGCGTCCCGTAGGCCCGATCCATCGGCGCCGAGGTCAGCGGCAGGATGCAGCCGGCCGCCACCACACGATCTCCGCGCACGATCACCGCCCCATCGTGCAACGGCGAAGTGCGGGCGAACATGGCCGTGAGTAGGTCGGCCTGCACCTGCATCACCAGCGGAGTTCCCGACTGCACGAAGGTGCCCAGCGACACGTCCTTTTCCACGGCGATGATCGCGCCGACGCCGAGCCGGGCCAGCCGGAACGCCGCGTCGGCGAGCACGCCGGCGGCGTCGGCCTGCCGCTCGTCGCGCTTCAGCAGGAATCCGAGGCGTCGCTGCCCCAGATTCGCCAGCGCCGCGCGCAGTTCCGGCTGGAAGATCACCACCGCAGCGAAGGCACCATAGGTGAACGCGAGCCCGAGCACCCAGGTGACGGTCGTGAGCTTGAGCAGCCACGCCACCGAGTACGCCAGCACGAGCACCACGATGCCGGCCAGCATCTGCACCGCCCGCGTCCCGCTGATGAGCAGGAGGAGCCGGTAGAGCATGTATGCGACAAGCGCGATCTCGAGGAGATCGCGCCAGCCGAAGGTCAGGAGACCCGAGGAACTCACGAGGCGGTCGCCGCGCGCCACATCACGCCGGCGACGGCTCCGGCCCGCCCATCAGCGGCGGGGCACGCCGCGGCTCGGCGGCCGGCAGCGGCACCTTCTCCGCCGGCGGCATCGTCGCCGGCGGTTCAGGCCGAGGGGGGAGCGCTTCACCCTTTTCGAGGTACGCGATGTCCTCGCGCGTGAGCGTCTCGCGTTCCAACAGCGCGTTCGCGATGCGCTCCAGCAGGTCTCGATGCGTGGTGATCGTGTCCATCGCCCGGTTGTACGCCTCGTTGATCACCCGTGCGACTTCGTCATCCACCTGCTGCGCCGTGCGCTCCGAGACGGTGCGCCGGCTCGTCAGTTCGCGGCCGAGGAAGACTTCCTGCTCGTTGTCGCCGACGAGGATCGGACCGATGGCGTCCGAGAGGCCCCACTGTGACACGTAGCGACGCGCGATGCCGGTCGCCTGCTGGATGTCGCTCGACGCGCCGGTGGTGACGTGCATGCGGCCGAAGATGAGTTCCTCGGCCACCCGACCGCCGTAGGCCATGGCCAAGCGCGCCTCGATCTGCTCGCGCGTCACCGACACGCGATCATCCTCCGGCAGCGTGAACGCCAGGCCCAGCGCACGGCCGCGTGGCACGATGGTCACCTTGTGCAGCGGATCATTCCCCTTCACGCGGATGGCGCAGACGGCATGCCCCGCCTCGTGGAAGGCCGTCAGCCGACGCTCCTCCTCGCGCATCACCAGCGACTTGCGCTCGGCGCCGAGCATCACGCGGTCCTTCGCGTTCTCGAAGTCCACCATGTAGATCTTGTCGTGGTTGTTGCGGGCCGCGAGCAGCGCCGCCTCATTCACGAGGTTCGCGAGGTCCGCGCCGGCCATCCCCGGCGTGCCACGGGCGAGCTTGTGGATGTCCACGTCCTCGGCCAGCGGCTTGTTGCGGATATGCACCTTGAGGATGCCCTCGCGGCCGCGCAGGTCGGGGGCGTCCACCACGATCTGCCGGTCGAAACGTCCCGGGCGCAGGAGCGCCGGGTCGAGCACGTCCGGCCGATTCGTGGCGGCGATGAGAATGACGCCGTCGTTGGACTCGAAGCCGTCCATCTCCACGAGCAGCTGGTTGAGCGTCTGCTCGCGCTCGTCATGCCCGCCGCCCAGCCCGGCGCCGCGGTGGCGGCCGACGGCGTCGATCTCGTCAATGAAGATGATGCAGGGCGCGTTGGCCTTGCCCTGCTCGAAGAGGTCGCGCACGCGGCTCGCGCCCACGCCCACGAACATCTCCACGAAATCGGAGCCCGACATCGAGAAGAACGGCCGACCGGCCTCGCCGGCCACGGCCCGTGCCAACAGCGTCTTGCCGGTGCCGGGCGGGCCCACCAGGAGCGCGCCCTTTGGCAGGCGGCCACCGAGCTTGGTGAAGCGAGCCGGGTCCTTGAGGAACTCGATGATCTCGCGCAGCTCGACCTTCGCCTCATCGGCACCGGCGACGTCGGCAAAGGTCACCTTCGGCGTGTCGCCGCTGAGCAGCTTCGCCTTCGACTTGCCGAACGAGAACGCCTTGTTGCCCCCCGCCTGCATCTGGCGCAGGAGGAAGACCCAGATGCCGATGATGATGATCCACGGCAGCATCTGCAGCAGGATCGCCCCCATCGAGAGGCGCGGATCCTCGGCCTTGATGGAGACCTGCTTGGCACGCAGCCGCTCGATCTCGTTCTCCGAGTTGGCCACCGGGAAGGTGGTCGAGAAGCGCTTCACCTCGCGGCCGTCCACCAGCACGCGGTTCTTGAACTCGCCATTCACCTCGCGCCCGCCGATGACGGTCACGCGCGAGACATTGTCGGCCGACAGCTGTTGGTCGTAGATCGTGTAGTCGATCGGCGGCGACTGCTCATTGCGCCCCGACGTCATCTGGAAGAAGACGAAGGGTACGAGGAAGGCCAGGACCCACAGCGAGAGGGTCCGTGAGGCGCGCCCGAATCCGCCGGGCTTCTGTTGCGGTGCGTTGGACATGACTACTCCAGACTTGCCACGTACGGGACGTGCCGGAAATCCTCAGCGTGGTCCAGGCCGTAGCCGACAAGGACTTCGTGCGGGGCGTCGAACCCGACGAACTTCACCGGATGCGTCAGGTGCTCCGCGATGTGTTTGTGCAGCAGCGCACAGATCTCGATGGACCGGGGCCGCCGTGCGCCGAGGACCCCCATCAGCTCCTGCAGGGTCCGCCCGGAATCCACGATGTCCTCGACCAACTGGATGTGCTTCCCTTCCAGTTCCGTCTTCGGATCGTACACCAGCTGGACGTTCCCGGATGAAATCGTCCCGGCCCCGTAGCTCGAGGCCACGAGGAAGTCCACGTGGAGCGGACGGCGGATCTGTCGGACGAGGTCGGCCAGGAAGACGAAGCTCCCCTTCAGGAGTCCGAGCACGAGGAGGTCGCCGTCGGGATAGAAAGCCGTGATTTCGGCTCCCAGTTCCCGCACGCGTCCCGCGATGGCCTGCTCGTCGTAGGCGATGCGCTTGATGGCGCGGCCCAGCAGTCGGGGATCCCCCGAGGCGGTGCTGTTGATCATCTACGCCCTAATATAGTTGCCGCACGACGAAGGTGCGCCCGGTCCGGGCGATGGTCGCCCCCCCAGCCAACTGAATTTCCGACCCCGAGGTCGCGCCGGGCGCCCACGTGCTCGCGCGTGCGAGCCCGCGGCGATCCATCGCGATGCCGGCGCGGGCCGCCAACTCGGGCCACAGCAACGTCCACTCCGCCGCGCGAAGCCCGGCGAGTGGACCCGTCGGCACCACCACCGTGCCGGGCGCCGGCGTCTGCGGAGCGAGCGCGTCATCCACCCACGCGGCCACATCGGCGCGCAACGCCGCGGCCCGCCCCGAGAGATCCCAGCACCACGCGGCGAAACCCGGATGCACGCGCTCCAACGCCGGCAGCAGGTCGAGTCGTACACGGTTGCGCGCGTGCGCCCGGCTCTGGTTGGACGGATCCTCAACCCAGTGCAGCCGCCGCGCCTTCGCGTAGCCGGCCAACTCCGCGCGCGTTACGTGCAACAGCGGTCGCGCCGGCGTGGCCGCCCCGCGCATCCCGGCGAGTCCGCGCGCGCCGGCGTCGCGCAGGATGCGCAGCACCACCGTCTCCACCTGGTCATCCCACGTGTGGGCCGTCACCACCACGGCCCCGAGTTCCTCGGCCCAACTATTGAGGAAGTGCCAGCGGGCATCGCGCCACGACGCCTCCCTGCCCGACTCGGCGCGGCCGACTCCGGTGACCACCGGGAGCTGGAGCGCAAGCCCGGTGCGCTCCACCAGGCGCGCGGCGCGGCGGGCAGCCGGCCCGGTCGCGTGATCGAAGGTCGCCACCGCCGCGACTTCGTGAGCCCGGGCGCTGGCCATGGCGTCGAGCAACACCATCGAATCGCGGCCACCGGACACGGCCAGCACCCAGCGCCCGCGCGGCAACGCCGCGAGGGCACGATGCACCGCCGTCACCGCTTCACTTTGCGTCGGCACCCGGCTAACATACTCGCCGTGTAGCGTCATCACCCCGGTCCTACCTCGGAGCGACGTCGTGGAACAGTCCTTTGGCGGCCCCCTCGGCACCCTCATCGCCGGCCTCGGCATGGGCGCCTACTACGTTGGGCTCACGTGGATCAACGTCCTGCTGGGCATCGTGCTCACGCCGCTGTTCCTCATCCCGGCCACGTGGGCGCAGGACGCACTGGCCAAGAAGAAGGCCGGCAAGGCCTAAGCCGTTGACACTTGCGCCCCGCCGGCGCGTAGTGCACGAGGGGCGACACCGCGCGGTGTCGCCCCTCGTGCCGTTCCGGGGTCCGCGATGCCCCCTCGCGGTGCGGCTCACAACACGTAGCTTCCTGCCGAACGCCTCCCCTCTCCGGAGACTCCCGTGGCCTTCATCGTCGTCCTCGCCGTCGTCGGCATCTGGTTCGTCGTCGCCTACAACGGGCTGATCGCCCTGCGCAACCAGACCGCGAACGCCCTCAAACAGATTGACGTGCAGCTCAAGCGCCGCCACGACCTGATCCCGAACCTGATCAGCAGCGTGCAGGCGGCCATGGATTTCGAGAAGGACACGCTCCAGGCCGTGATCGCCGCGCGAAACGGCGCGGTGAAGGCGGCGGCCGGACTCGACCCGCAGCACGTGAAGGCCAGCGCCGCCGCAGAGGCGCAGCTCACCGGCGCGCTGAAGCAGCTGATGGTGGTCGTCGAGGCGTATCCGGACCTCAAGGCGACCTCGAACATGAAGCAGTTCCAGGAGGAACTCGCCTCCACCGAGAACAAGGTCTCGTTCTCGCGGCAGCTCTACAACGACACGGCCACGCAGTACAACACAAAGCAACAGCAGTTCCCCACCAATCTGGTGGCGGGCTTCGCCAAGGCCGTGCCTGCGGAGCTGTGGGAGATCGAGGATGCCGCTGAGCGGGCGGTACCGAAAGTCGACTTCCGGCGCGGTGGCTGATCCACGGACGGCGCCGGTGCAATCGGGCGCCGCAGAGGCCCTGTGGCGCGTCCCCTTCTCCCGCCGCCAACGGACATGGCTGAACCGCTCACGCTGAACCTGTTCCAGCAACAGGCCGCCAATCGCCGCAAGTCGTGGTTCCTGGTCGGGGGCTTCCTCGCGTTCTTCCTCTGGCTGGGACTCGGGGGCGACCTCGCGATCTGGCTCGCCACGAAGGACGCCGCGGCGGTGGGCGAACCCGCATATCGCCACCGGTTTCCGTGGGTGGGACTCGGCCTCAGCCTCGTGGCGTTCTTCCTGACCATGGATGTGCTCCGCAATGGTGGAAAGCGCGTCATGAAAGGGGTCGGGGCCGGCGAGCTGACCGACCCGCAGACGCCTGAGGAGAGGCAGTTGATGAACGTGGTCGAAGAGATCTCGATCGCCTCCGGCGTCCCGGTGCCCCGGGTCTACGTGGTCAGCGACCCCGATCCCAACGCCTTCGTGACGGGGACCCAGCCGCTCGAGGCCCATCTAGCGGTCACGTCGGGCCTGCTCGGCATCCTGAACCGGGACGAGCTCCAGGCGGTGATCGCCCACGAGATGGGGCACGTGAAGAACGAGGATACACGGCTGATGACGATCGTCGCCGGCCTCGGTGGCGCCATCATCATCCTGCGCGATGGTCTGGTCCGAGGATTTCTGCGCAGCGGCGGTGTGCGGACCTCGTCCCGCCGCGGGGGCAAGGGAGGCAACCCACTGGTGGTGATTGTGGTCGTCGTGTGGCTCCTCAGCTGGCTCCTGGCCCCGATCATCGTCCGGCTGATGGCCATGGCCGTGAGCCGCAACCGCGAGTACCTGGCGGACGCGATGGCGGCCCAGTACACCCGCAACCCTGCGGCCCTTGCGGACGCGCTGGCGAAGCTGGAGTCCCACCATCAGCCAACCAAGGCCATCTCGACCGGGGTGGCCCACCTCTGCATCGTGGATCCCACCGGACGATTGGCCAACCGGCGCGAGGGGTGGCTGGCCAGCCTGTTCGGCACGCATCCACCCGTGGCGATCCGGGTCGCCAGACTCCGGGCGATGGCGTTCCAGAACCAGAAACGGGCCGGGTGACGTTACGCCGTGCTGGCAGTCCTCCTCGCTGATGACCACAGCCTCGCATCGCCAGCAGTTGAAGCCGCGAAGGTACCGCAGGCCGCCCGAGGAGCAGGAGAATATCCGATGAGCAGTGGGAGCCGCCGCGCCTCAGGCCGGGCACGCGGCTCGGAAGTCCCAGGCAATGTGAGTACACATGTTTGTGATGTTGATGCAGTCTCACGACGCGCACAGGCTCGGTATGCAGTGCCAGTCGCATAACTTTGCAGCTCTATGCAGTCGAGAATTTACATTTGATGCCTGCTGTAACCTCGCAATCTACAAGCGTATATCGCTGTCTAGTCACGTGAACTATTACCAGTTTTCGACTCACGTGCGCCTTATCAACATTTTGGGGCTTCGATGACATCCACGGTCGCGATTCTGGTTGGCCCAGACTACGAGGATCTTGAGGTCTGGTATCCGAAGCTACGACTCGAGGCGGCCGGATTCCCTGCTCCGCTCGTGGGGCCGCGGGGTGCGACCTTCAGGGGAAAGCACGGCTACCCTGCCTCAGTTGAGATTGGACTCGACGATTTGAATCACGCCACTTTGGCCGGTCTGCTCGCGCCTGGTGGATGGGCGCCAGATAAGCTTCGGCGCGATCCGCAGGTGCTCGAGCTCGTCCGACGGGTGGACGCGGCGGGCGGACTCGTCGCCACCATCTGCCACGGTCCCTGGATCCTCATCTCGGCTGGAATCGTCCGTGGCCGCCGAATGACATCCACGGTCGGCATCCGAGACGACGTCCAGAACGCCGGGGCCACGTGGGTGGATGAGCCAGTGGTCGTGGATGGGAACCTCATTTCCAGCCGCGTCCCCAAGGACCTCCCGGCTTTCGGGGAGGCACTGCTCGACTGGCTCAGGGCGCGGTGAGCACCAGCTGCACGGGCAACGTGTACGCGCCAGCTGCGTCCATGGCCCAGGCGTACTTGGCCCGGAGATAGAGCGTGGGCGCGGCGGTCCCGGTGGCCACCCCGGAGATCACGGATTGGCCCAGCGTCGACAGGTCCGTGAAGGGCCCTTCCATCGCGACGCTGAACTGCAGGTCGGAAGCCGGCTTGTCCTGCCTAGCCGTCCCGGGGGTCGCAGCCCAGAGGGCGTCGAGGGCCAGAATCGTCACCGACCAGCTCGTGTTCGCTCGCACCTGCAGCCCGACCGAGGCCGGGACGCCGAACCCGGCGTCGAAACTCGCCGCTCCCGGCGACGGCAGGGTCAGGCTCGTGGCGGAGGCGGTCAGTCGCGCGGCCACCGTGATCGTCACCGAGATGGCGTGCGTCGCGTCGTTCCCGAACACGCAGGAGGCCTGGTTGTTGACCTCGCAGGTCCCCTGCGCGGCCAGAGGCGCGGCAACCAGTGCCGCGAGCGTGGCCAGGGCAAGCGCGGCACGGGTGCGCATGCTCACATCTCCTGCCGCACGGCCACGAAGGTGCCCGAGAGCGACCCGCCCACCTCGGCCCATACGCCCTCGAGGGTGTCGCCGTTGGCGGAGATCCGGGCCACGTGCCGCCGGACGGTGCCCGTGACCGCCACTTCCAGATCCACATCGGTCTCACCGATGACGGTGCCGGCCAGCGAGCCACCGCGTAGGGTGGTATTGCCGAGTCCGTCCTGCTCGATCCAGCTCGCACTCCCCTCCACCTGCGCACCAGACTGATTGACGACCGTCAGCGTCCCGCTCAGGTCCAGCGCGGGCACGGCCTGCGTCCCGGCGTAGCTCCAGGCACCGCGCAGGTCGGCCGTCGGGCCCAGCGGGCCGTCGCCGAGCGAGCAGCCCGCAGCGATCAACCCCGCGACGGTGAGGGCGGCCCACCTCACTGTGCACCTCGCAGGCTGCGGCTGGACCGGGGCGCCACACCACCGCGGCCGCCCTGTCGCGGCGGCGTGATCAGGCGAATGCTCCGGCCGCGGATCGGCAGCGAGAGCTGCTGGTTCTCCCCCGGCGTCACCACGAACGCCAAGTCGTCGGCGCGGACGGTCTCGGTGAGGCGCGAGAGATCGGTGCGGACCACGTAGGGTCCGACCGGCACGTGCTCAAACGCGATGCGACCGTCGCCGAGATGGCGCCCCACCCACTCGAAGCCCTCGGCGTCGCGCAGCCAAACCTCGGCGTTGGCGAGATTCACGAGCGGCACGCGGCCATCCGGATCCAACTGCACCTCGAGTCGCAGCACCACGCTCCCGGTGGGAACCAACGGGATGTCGCGGCGCTCCACGCTGTCCACCAAGGTGCGCGGGTGCTGCACCAGTCCGGACGGAATGCTGCGCGGATCGATGCGCAGGCGCCCGCGATATGATCGGGGCACGCGATACTCCCCGGCGCGCGACGTCGTGAAGCGCATCTTGTCGTACACCAGCGTCACGCCGGGGACGCCGCGCTCCCCTTCGTCGCGACGACCATTCCCGTTCAGGTCGTGGTAGACCGTGCCCGGCGTCATCAGGCGGTCGGAGGTCAGCAACTCTGCCGTCAGCGCAACCCGCACCGCCGCAATCCACCCGATGCGGCCGCGCGCGTCGGTCAGGAAGGGATTCCGTTCGAGCGACGCGGAAATCTCGTACCCTGAGCGCAGTACCGTGGACACGCCGCTGCGCAGGGCCGCGCGCACCGGCGTCAGACTGGTGCCCACCCACCGTACTTCCTGCTCAAGCCGAAGGAGTTCGCCGGCCACGAAGACGGGTACGCTACTGACCCGCAGGTGCGCGCTCCCGACGTTCTCCGGCAATCCGAGGCCAGCGGCCGACTGCACGAGCGACCCACCGGCCGTGAAGACGCCGAGTTGGCCGAGCGAGCGATTCGCCGAGAGCGTGCCACCGCGCTGCAGGCCACGCCGCGTGTCGGTGGCGCCGCTGAACAGGTCCGTGCTGCGTTCGGCGCGGCTGAACCGCGTGTCGGCGGCGAGCTGCCAGCGCGCGACGCGAATCTGGGTGCCGACCATCACAGTCTGCGTCCGGCTCCCGAAACCGCCGGCGCCCCCACCGAGTCCGTCGGCGCTCGAGGCCTCGTCGGCCACGCGCAGGGAGAAACCGAGGGCCTCGGTCACGTGCAGGCGCGAACCGAGGGATGCGTTGCGCCCCTGCGACGCGCGGATCACCGCACTGCCGTCCTTCAGCAGCTGCGAGGAAAGGTCCACGCTCACGCGATCCGACAGCCTGCGCTCGGCGTCCAGCGTGTAGCGCTCCGCCGCGGCAGCGAAGGCGCCAGAGCCGCCCGGGGCATGCAGGATACCGACGCGCACACGGTCGCGTTCGGTCCGGCGGTCGAGCGCGGCGCGAAACCCGAGGTCAGTGCCGCCGAGATGATCGCGCACGGCCAGTCCGGCTGCGACCTGCGTGGACGACCACAGCGTCGGCGAGCGCCACTCGGCACCGATCGCGTGCAGTTCGCGCGAGGTGACGGCGAGGCCCACCGCCGCCTCGCGCAACGAGGAGATGCTTCCGCCGATGCGGCCAAACTCGGTCTGCCACGCCCCGCCGACCCCGAGCATGCTGCCTTCACGGCCGGTGCGTGCCGCCGGCTGTGCGACGATCGCACTGAACTCGCGGATCTCGGTCTGGTACAGGCCGCTCGCGCCGCGGCCGCCGAAGCCGACGCCAGTGAGTTCGCCGAGGCCACCCTGGGCCACGCCGACGTTCACCTGCCAGTGATCGGCGCTCAGGCGCGCGTTGATCGGGACACGTCCGATCCCGAGCGAGGCGAGTCCGAACAGCCCCAGTCCCGGCACCGTCGGTTCCGGCGCAATGGACGCGTCGAGTCGAATGCCGTCAGCGACGGGGCCGACCACGCGCAGGCCCGTGGCGAACCCCGTGCCGTCACCCGATGTGGCCGCGCCGATGTACGGATGGAACGCGATTCCCGGGACAGCGGCCGACTGCTCGCGCACGCGAAGCACGGTACGGGCCGACGCGACCATGCTCGAGTCCGTCGCATCGGCCCGCAGCAACTGGACCTCGAGTCCGACGCTTCCGACGTTCGGATTCGCCGGCACGCGGAAACTGAGCGAGACATCGGCCGTGCCATAGGCGGGCACGGTGACGCGCGCCCCTTCGTGCACGCGCACCCGCCAGTCCGTCGGTGCCAACACCTGCACCGCCAGCCGCTCGGTGTCGTTACCCAGGTTCTGGATGCGGTAGGAGAGCTCCACCAGATCGCCGCGATCGAGGGCCGCCAACTCCCGCACGCCGGTGACCCGCACCGCGAGTACGCTGGGCACCCGCAGGATGATGGGCACCGCCACGGAGTGGCCGGCGTCGGTGGTGAAGATGACATCGGCCACATCGAGGAGTCCCACCAGCGCCGTCGCCGGCACACGCAGCGTGAGCATCACCGGACGCGGCCGGGCCACCTGGCCGAGTTCCAGTTCGCCCTCGAGGCGACCCAGCACCTCCACAGCGCCGCTGAGCACCACGTGGTAACGCACCCGCGCGGCGCGCTCGACTTCGGCCGGCACCGCGACGACCAGCGTGACGAGCGTGCGCGGCGCCCCGGCCACCGAGACGGGCGGGAGCCGACGATGCACCGGAACGCCCGTGGCGACGGCTTGTCGTGGGGCGAGCACCACCAGGAACAGCCCAAGCAGAAGCCGACGCATCACGGAGCGGTCACCTGCAGTTCCCACTCGATGTAGTATTGCGTCTCCGCGGTGGGTGGCGTTCCCGCCCAGGTCAACGCGTAGCGCCAGAAAATGCTATTGCTCCACGGGTCGTTCGTCCCGTTGAACGTCGCGGTACGCGCCTCCACCTCGGCAAACGCGGTGGTCAGCGGAATCCAGACACCGAGATCGGCGCGGCGCCACTCGAGTCCGCTCACGGGCAAGGTCCCGGAGGCAGGGCACGGACTGCCGCAGCGCACGCGCACGGTGGTGACGCGGGGCGAGAACCCGCCGCCGCCGGTGTTGGTGCGGAGGTCCACCGTGAAGCCCGTGCTGCCAATCGCGACGAACCCGGCGTCATAGTCCACCGGCGTGGTGGTCGTCGCGGTGACCGGGAATCCAGTGGTCGTGAGGTTCGTGCGGCGATTCCCCTGGGCCTCGGCGCCCACGCGGGGCACCGCGAACGCAATCAGGAGCAGCAGGACGGCGTGCCGACGCAACGCGCGGCCCCTCACGGAATCTCGAACTCCACCTGCGCCGCGGTGATCTCCTCCGCACCGTAGTCGAGGAGCACGACGCCCACGAATCGACCGGGCCGCAGTGCCGGCAATCGAATGAGGATGTCGCGGAAGGCGTCGGGCGTGATGTACGCCTCCGGTCCCACGATGCGCTCGACCAACTGCGTGGTCTCGTCGCGGATCTCGAGCGTGGAGCGCACGCGCAGGTGCGCGCTGCCGGTGTTGGCGAACCGGATGGCGACTTGGCGCCGGAATGTCGAGTCGCCGGCGGCGCTGGCCCGCTCCCAGCCTTCCTCGACATCCGCCGAGACGACGTCGCCGGAAGCCATGGCGCCGGTGGCGTGGACGTAGACCTTCACACCCGTCACCACGGTGAGCGAGACGGAGGCGCCCTGGACCTGTGTGGCCGGCGGGCGCACGCGCTCCGCGAGGATCACCGACCAGCAACCCGCATCGGGCAGCCCCCGCCCGGTGTAAGTGACGCGGATGTACTCCGTCGCCTTGGGCCCCAACTGCAACGTCAGCGGAAAGACGTCGAGCTTCCCCTGGCACGACCGCGAATGGCTGCCGTAGTCGAGGAAGCGGTTGTTACCGAGCGAGTCGCGCTCCCAATCGCGGAGCGTGACCTGCACCTGCTGGGTGGAATCGATCACGCTGTGCAGGGGAATGACCCCCGTCAGCGCCCCAGAACCATCCGGGGTGAAGTGCAGCTCGAGCTCGTCTATGGTGAACTGCGCAGCGACCGGCCGTGCCCCGGCACCGATCCCCGCCAGCGCAAGCACCGACAGCACCAGCAGTCGAGCGAGCGAAGGGATGGGAAAGGCGTGGGACACGACCGGTCTCCGAGTCGAGGAAGAGAGCGAACTCGCCCTTACGGCGCGGTGATGCGCAGCGTGAGCGGAATGCTGTACGCCCCAGGCGCCAAGCGGGTATCGCTGAGGTCGTTCGGGAAGGTCAGGCCGAGGCAGAGGTTGAGCGACTCGCCGTTGGTGGCAGCACCGCTGAACGCGCTGAGGGCGTTGTTGGCCGCCATCGCCGTCTGGGCGTTACCCTGGGCGCAGGCACCAGCCTGAGTATCGTACTTCAGGTCGCCGACCAACCAGCCACCGCCGCTCCACGAGCCGGCTTCGAGCGCCACGCTGTAGGTGGTGTTGGCGCGCACATTGAGCGCCACGCCGGTCACGACCGTCGTGTCGAGTGCGGCCGAGCCGAGGAAGGCCGTCCAGCCCGCATTGGTGATGGCGAAGGCCACCGCCGACTGGTCGGCGTTCAAGAACGAGATCTGCGGAATGGTGACCGAGGTGGCCAGATCCACAGTGCAGTTGCCGGCGCCGATCACGGTGCAGGCGTTCTGGGCTTGGGCAACAGCGGGGAGCGACAGGGCCAGGGCGGCGCCGGCGATCCAACGAACGAGCGAACGAGACATCTCTCTCCTCCAAACGGTGATTGTTGACCTGCGACTCGGATGTAGCGAGACCTCTGGGAGGACCGAGCGAGTTTCTTCTATATGAATGCTCACCCACCCGGTCCTAGACGAATCGGCCTAGGCAGGGTCACGAAACGCGACGCTGCTCAGACAATATCACTGTATCGCAAACTCTATGCCAGTGTATGTAGTTTAAACATAAGGACTTACGTCACTTTGTGAGAGTGTGAAGCAATCAGCGAGATAAATAGGTACACTGCCGCTATTTACAACACTCCAGCCGGCGCAAACGCAGCTAAAACGTTGCTGGACAAGGCGCTCGCCCCGTCACACCGTGATAACCTCCCAGGAGGCCAGAAACCTCGGAGAGCGCAATCCGCGGCAGGCATTGCAGCGTGCCAAGGCACGGGACCATGGCACGACCCCGCCCTGTCAGGCATCCCCCCGTGCAGCATCAGCGTTCTCCCGGTAGTTTCTGCGCGACCTACGCCCCATCCTTCCCGCTCCACCTCCTCCCGACCACCACGTGATCCTCGGCATCCCCAGGGAGACGGTCCCCAACGAACGGCGCGTTGCGCTCATTCCCGAGAGCGTGGCCCGCTTGGTCAAGGCGGGCGTCACCGTCCACATCGAACGGGAGGCTGGCCTCGCGGCGGGCTTTCCCGACGCAGCGTACGAATCCGCGGGCGCGCGGCTCACCGATCGCGCCGGCGCACTCGGCGCCGACCTCGTGTGCAAGGTGCAGAAGCCCGTGCCCGATGACGTCGCACACATGAAGCGCGGCGCGAATCTCATTGCGCTGCTCGCGCCCTCCACCAGCGGCGACGCCATCGCCGCACTCGAGGCGCAGGGTGTGACGGGACTCGCGCTGGAACTGGTCCCGCGCATCACGCGGGCACAGTCCATGGATGTGCTCTCGTCACAGGCGACCGTTGCCGGTTACAAGGCCGTGCTGGTGGGCGCGGCGGCGTCACCGAAGTTCCTCCCCATGCTCACCACGGCCGCCGGCACCATCGCGCCCTCCAAGTGCTGCGTGCTCGGCGCCGGCGTGGCCGGCCTCCAGGCCATCGCCACCGCGCGTCGCCTTGGCGCCGTGGTCTCCGGCTTCGACATCCGCGCCGCCGCCGCCGAGCAGATCCGTTCGCTCGGCGCCACCGTCGTCGCGCAGGACCTCATCGCCGCCGACTCCGAGACCGCCGGCGGCTACGCGAAAGAGCAGACGAAAGAACAGCAGGAAGCCATCCAGCAGGCACTGCGCGAGCATCTCAGAGGAATGGATCTGGTCATCACCACCGCGCAGATCCCTGGCCGCCCCGCCCCGCGCCTCATCTCCACCGACACGGTGCGCACGATGGCGCCGGGCGCGGTGATCGTGGACCTGGCCGCCGAGAGTGGCGGCAACTGCGAGGCCACCAAGGCTGGCGAGACGGTGGACGTCAACGGCGTGCACGTCCTCGGTCCGGTGAACCTCCCGGCCTCGATGCCCACGCACGCGTCGCAGATGCTCTCGCGCAACATCCTCACCTTCGTGCAGCACCTCCTCACCAAGGAAGGCACGCTCAAGGTGGACCCCGCCGACGAAATCACCGGCGCAATGATCGTCACTGGGAGGAAGACGGCATGAGTGAGCTCCTGATCGGCGGCATCGTGGTGTTCATCCTGTCCACCTTCCTTGGCGCGTCACTCATCGGCCGCGTGCCCCCCACGCTGCACACGCCGCTGATGTCCGGGTCGAATGCGGTGTCTGGCATCACGGTGGTCGGCGCGATGCTCGTCGCCGGGGCGGGCTTCGGTTGGCTCTCCGACGTCCTCGGCTTCCTCGCCATCGTCTTCGCCATGATGAACGTGGCCGGTGGGTACATGGTGACCGACCGCATGTTGCAGATGTTCAAGAAGGCGCCGACGGAGGGTGGCAAGTGATCGCCCCGTGGCTCCTGCGCCTCCTGTATCTCGTCGCCGCCGTCCTGTTCATCCTTGGCCTCAGGCGCCTGCAAAGTCCGGAGACCGCGCGCGGTGGAAACCGCCTGTCGTCGGTCGGCATGCTGCTGGCGATCGTGCTCACCCTGCTTGACCGGAGCATCGTGGGCTACGGGACCATCGCCGCCGGCCTCGTCGTCGGCGGCGCCATCGGCCTGACGATGGCCGTGCGCGTGAAGATGACGTCCATGCCGCAGATGGTGGCCCTGTTGAACGGCGCCGGTGGCGGGTCGTCCCTCCTGGTGGCATCAGCGGAGTTCCTGCATTCCGAGGAGCGCGGCGCCCTGATGACCGTGGACGCCGGCGTCTCGACGATGCTCGGCGTGCTCATCGGCGCGGTCACGGTGACGGGGAGCGTGGTGGCGTTCGCCAAGCTGCAGGAACTGGTGTCGGGGCGCGCCGTCGTCTTCGCGTTCCAGAAGACCCTCAACGCCCTGCTCTTCCTCACGGTCCTGGGACTCGGCGCCTGGTTGGTGCTGGACGTCACCGCGCCAGTGGGCGCGTTCTACACCGTGATCGCCATCGCGCTGCTGCTGGGCGTCCTGCTGACGATCCCCATCGGCGGCGCCGACATGCCGGTCGTGATCGCGGTGCTGAATTCCTATTCCGGCATCGCCGCCGCCATGACCGGTTTCGTGATCGGCAGCGAGGTGCTCATCGTGTCGGGCGCACTGGTGGGCTCGAGCGGCATCATCCTGAGCCAGATCATGTGCAAGGCCATGAATCGCTCGTTGGCCAACGTGCTCTTCGGCGGCTTCGGGGCCACCGTCACCGCGAGCGGCAAGAGCGCGGCCGGCCTCACCGTGAACACCACCAACATCGAGGAAGCGGCGCTGCAGCTCGCGTATGCCCAGCAGGTGATCGTCGTTCCGGGGTACGGCCTCGCCGTCGCCCAGGCACAGCACCAGGTGCGCGAGCTGATGGAGCTGATCGAGAAGCGCGGCGGAACGGTGAAGTTCGCCATTCACCCGGTGGCCGGGCGCATGCCTGGCCACATGAACGTGCTCCTGGCCGAGGCGAACATCCCCTACGACAAGCTGCTCGACATGGACGAGATCAACGCCTCGTTCGGCCAGACGGACGTGGCGCTGGTGATCGGCGCGAATGACGTGGTGAACCCGGCTGCGCGCAACGACCCGTCGAGCCCGATCTTCGGCATGCCGATCCTCAACGCCGACGAGGCCAAGCGGATCATCGTGATGAAGCGCGGCATGAGCGCCGGGTTCGCCGGCATCGAGAACGAGCTGTTCTACAATCCCAAAACGCAGATGCTGTTCGGGAACGCCAAGGACACGCTCGTGAAGTTGGTCAGCGAGGTCAAGCAGGTCTGACTGGCGTCGCGTCGTAGGTGCGGGATCGCCAGCGGCGTGGTCGCCGCAGCGAGCTCAGGACGAGTCGCAGCGCGGCCACGGGATCGGCGAAGGGGCTGAGCCACCACGTCAGCCCACGCCGCTGGTAGCTGGGCGCCAGGGCCAGTAGGAGGGCCCAACGGACGCCGAGCAGGGCGGCCGTGCCCACGGCCGCCACCGTGCGCCACGGTCCCGCGGGAAGTTGATCCCACTGCCACGCAAGGCCGAGGGCCAGCGGCCACTGCAGTCCCTGCGCCAGGACGACGAACGCGGTATCCCGCGCCTGGCGCCAGCGCCCGGCGGCGTCCTTGAGATCCAGCGAACGCCCCCACTCGCGCCACATCTGCGCCACGCCAGTGTATGAACGCACGCGGTAGAGGCGCGCCCCGTCGAGGAAGCCCACCGACACGCCGCGGCGTGCCAAGTGGCGCACGAGGCTGACATCCTCGGCGAACGAATCCTTCACCGGCGCGTAGCCGCCATGCTCGAGCAGCGTCTCCTTGCGCGCCAGGAAGCACTGGCCGTTGGCGATCACCCGTTCGGGATCCACCCGCGGGTCGCCCACCGCGCCGCTGCGGTAGATCAGCGTGACGAGCAGCGCTGGCTGCAGCCACCGTTCGCCCGCCGACTGGCCGTCGAAGCGCGGCGCGAAGGATACGACGTCGAAGCCTTCACGGAGTGCCGCCGCCAAGACGGCAGCGGCGCAGCCGGGCTCGGCTTCGGTATCGGCGTCCATGCCAAGGACCCAAGGGTTGGCCGCGAGCTCCGTCCCATACTGGAGGGCCCAGGCCTTCCCGATCCACCCCGCCTCGAGCGGCGGATCGGTGACGAGCCGAATGCGCGGATCGAGTTTCGCCGCCGCGTCCACCAGGGCGCGTGTGCCATCGGTGGATCCGGAGTCCACCACGAGGATCTCCCGCACGGGCGAGCGCTGGGCGCGCAGCCCCCGGAGACAGGGCTCGATCCGGCGCGCCTCGTTCAGCGTCGCGACGATCACGGTCAGACCGGGCCCGTCAATGCCTTCAGGACGCGGCAGCTCGGCTGGCCGTCGCGAACGCCCTCCGCGCAGACGGCCAAGCAAGGTGAGCGCGAGGAACAACTGGAGCAGCGCGAAGGCGAGGAGCACGGTGCATGACGATGAGGGAAACGCGCCCCAATCTAGCGCGGCGCTGACGGCGACGGGCACCAGCACAAACCCTTGCCCGGCACCGCTTGTCTGAGGGGGTGACACTTCCCCGCCGGCGCCGCCGTAGGGGACTGCATCCCCTGCATAGAGGACCTCGCCGTGCCCATTCGTTCCCTGCTCGCCACCGCGGCGTTCGTCGCCACCGTAGCACCGACCATCGCCGCCGCGCAGGGCGCCGAGCGACACACCCTCTCCGGCGCGCACGTTTCCATTTGGAATCTCGCCGGACGCGCCCTCCTCGAAGCCGGCAGCGGACGTGAAGTGGTCGTCGAGGTCCAGCGTGGCGGCGACGACGGAGACCGCCTCACCGTCGAGGCCCGTGGCGACCGATTGGTGGTGCGCTATCCCGACCGCGACATCGTCTATCGCGACGGTCGCCGGTGGAACAGCGAGACGCGCCTGCGCGTGGAGGACGATGGTACCTTCGGCGGCGACAACGACGCGTGGGGAGCCCGCACGGTGTCGGTACGCACCCGCGGCGCCGGCCTTGAGGCGCACGCCGACCTGCGCATCGCCGTGCCCGAGGGACAGCGCCTGACGCTGCACGTGGGCATCGGCGAGATCGAGGTGACCAATGTCAACGGGCAGCTGGACCTCCGCACGCGCGCGTCGATGATCAGCGGGCGCGATCTCAAGGGTGACCTCGTCGCCCGCACGGGCTCGGGTCGTATCGAGCTCTCCCGTGCCGAGCTGTCCCGCCTGCAGGCGGCGACCGGGTCAGGCGGCATGGAGTTGGCGGACGTGTCGGCCCGTGAGCTGCGGGTCAGCACCGGCTCGGGCACGATCGAGGGGCGCGATGTGGCGGCCGATCGCTTCGAGGCCAGCACCGGCAGTGGTGGGGTGCGGATGGAACTCAGGCAAGCGCCGCGCGAAGCGCGCATCCGGAGCGGGTCCGGAGGAGTCACCTTGACCCTGCCCGAGGGTACCAATGCCGAGCTCGACCTGCGGACGGGATCCGGCGGCATCAGCACGGAGTTCGCGGTCTCGATGGAGAGCATGCGACGCAACGCGTTGCGAGGACGGATCGGCAGCGGCGACGATGGGCGGATCAGCGTGACGACCGGCTCCGGGGGCGTGCGGCTCATCCGACGCTAGGCGGCTTGCGGTGGGCACCGGCCGCCCACCTATGGACGGCGAGAGCGGCTCGTCCCACATTTCACAGGTGAACCGGCTCGGGTTGCTCCTCTGCGTCCTCGTCGTGGCCTCGCGTCCACTCGCCGGGCAAGCCATGCCACGCGTCGACGTGAATGCGCGGCTTCGCGTGTGGTCGCAGAACCACGCGCTGCGCGCGGCGGAAGGTCGCCTGGTGGAGCGCTGGGGCGACACGCTGGTGGTGGCCATCCGACGCGATGACAGCTTCGAGCCCGTCCGCGAGCTCGTGGTGTTGCCGGCCGCGGACATTGACTCGCTCGAGACGTGGGCGGCCTCCACGGGCGGGCGGCGCTCGGCCCGCAACCGACTATTCCTGATCGCCGGCATCGGTGGGGCCATCGTGGCAGGCTCGGCCGGCGGCCTCTACTCCCTCTCGGAAGCGCTCTTCTCGGCCGGGTTCGTGACGCTCTTCGTTGCCGTGGGGTCCTCGGCGGCACCGGACGGCGCGTGGCGGGCCGTGGACCTCCCGGCCGCCGCCGCTACTGCGCCAGTCCCTGCCGCACCTGATCGATGATGAACGCGTACCGGAACGCCATCTCGCGGTAGCGCTCGTAGCGTCCGGACCCGCCGCCGTGCCCGGCTCCCATCTGCATCCGGAGCAGGAGCGGATTCTGGTCCGTCTTCATCGCGCGCAGCCGCGCGACCCACTTGGTGGGCTCCCAGTACGCGACGCGCGAGTCGTAGAGCCCCGAGACAACGAGCATCCGCGGGTAATCCTTCCGCTCGACATTGTCGTACGGCGAGTACGCCCGCATGTATCGGTACTGCTCCTCGATCTGCGGATTCCCCCACTGCTCCCACTCCTGCGCGGTCAGCGGGATGCTGGCGTCGAGCATGGTGTTGATCACGTCCACGAAGGGTACGTCGGCGACGATGACCTTGAAGAGGTCGGGACGGAGGTTCGCGACGACCCCCATCAGCAGCCCTCCGGCGCTGCCGCCGTGGGCAATCAGCCGATCACGCGAGGTGTAGCCTTCCGACACCAAGTGCTCGGCCACGTCCACGAAATCGGTGAAGGTGTTCATCTTGCGCATCATCTTGCCGTCGTCGTACCAGGCGCGGCCCATCTCCTGTCCGCCACGGATGTGCGCGATGGCATAGGTGATGTCGCGGTCGATCAGCGAGAAGCGCACCGAGCTGAACGTCGGTTCGGTGGTGCTGCCGTACGACCCATAGGCGTAGAGCAGCAGCGGACGCTGGCCGTTCCGTTGCAGGCCCTTGCGGTACACCAGGGACACCGGCACGCGTACGCCGTCGCGGGCGGTGGCGTAGGTGCGCTCCACGGTGTAGCGCGACGGGTCGTACCCGCCCAGTACCTCGTCGCGCTTGAGCAGCGTGCGCTCGCGCGTGGTCACCACGTAGTCGTAGACGGACGTGGGCGTGACGAGGGATGAGTAGCTGAACCGCAGGAGGTTGGTGTCGAACTCGGGATTCTCACCTGGGAAGACGCCGTAGGCGGCTTCCGGGAACTCCACGTCGTGCACCGCGCCACTGGCAAGCTCGTGGATGCGGAGGCGCCGCAGGCCCTCGCGCCGTTCGATCACGACGACGTGCCCCTTGAAGGCCATCAGGCCTTCGACGAAGGCGTCGGACCGATGCGCGAGCCATTCGGTCCACGCCGACGGATCCGCCGCCTCGAAGGGCGCGCGCAGCACCTTGAAGTTCTGCGCCCCCTCGTTGGTCAGGATGTAGAACGCGCCGTCCCCCGGAATGACGTCGTACTCGATGTTGGGACGCCGTGGCACGATTACCCGTGCCGGACTCATCGGTGCCGCCGCCGGAACCACATGCCACTCGGACGAGGTGAAGGACGCGCTGCCGAACAGGATCCACTCCCCGCTCCTCGACCGCGACAGGCTCACGTTGAAGAGGACATCGGGCTCGTGGTAGACCAGGACGTCACGTGCGCGGGGCGTCCCCACTTCATGGCGCCAGACCTTATCCCCGCGCTTGGCCGAGTCGAAGGTCACGTAGTGCAGGGTGCGGTTGTCGTTGGCCCACGCGAGCCCCCAGCTCACCTTCTCGAGGCGATCGTCGAGCCAAGCCCCGCTGCGCAGGTCCTTCACGCGCAGCGTGAAATCCTCGTAGCCGTTGGTGTCCACCAGCACGGCCAGGAAGTTGTGGTCCGGCGAGACCTCCATGCCGCCGACGGAATAGAAGGCGAAGCCTGCGGCCTCCACGTTTTCGTCAAAGTAGATCTCCTCGGCGGCCTCGAGCGTCCCGCGCTTGCGCGCGTGGATGCGGTACTGCTTCCCGCGCTCGGTGCGCGAGTAGTAGTGATAGGGCCCGTCCTTGACCGGAACGTCCGTGTCATCCTCCTTGATGCGCCCCACGATCTCGTCGTACAGCTGCTGCTCCAGCTCCTTCGTGTGCGCCGTCATCGCGTCGGTGTACGCGTTCTCCCGCTCGAGGTAGGGGATCGTCTCCGGATGTGACCGGTCGCGGAAGTAGGCGTAGGGGTCCACGCGCCGCTCGCCGTGGAGCGTGCTGACAACCGGAAGCTGCGGCGCGACAGGTGGCTGCGGAGTCTGGGCCATGACGGGAGATGAAGTCGCCGCGGCGACGACGGTGAGCAGGGCGATCGGGAGGGGCGTACGCATGGGGAAGCTCCGGTCCGTCTCAGTACGGCGTGAGCAGGATGATCGGCGTGGAGCGGCCGAACGGGTCCACCACGTGCGTCGGGCGGATGGGCGCCGGCATGCGCCGTTGCGGACCGCGTAGCGGCGACGCGGCCCGGAGCGTCGCCCCAGGCACCAGATAGTCGTTGGACTGGTCCACATCCACGCCATAGCCCATATCGGCCAGTGCCTGGATCGTCATGGCCGAGAACGGCGTCGAATCGGGATCGAGGTACCCAGTCATCAATTCCGTATCGAACACGCTTTCCTTCCAGTGCGAATTGATGGTGCCGACGCCACAGACGGTCCCCTCGGCGAGGTCCTGGCAGTTCTCCAGGGGGACCCAGTTGGCGCAGGGGATCGCACCGCCGTGCTCCTCCACGCAGGCCGTGCGCGCCAATGGGCCGGTGAAGCGCGGTGTGGAGCCCAGGCCCGCGTTCAAGTTGAGGAAATTGGAATCCCATATGGTGCCCACGCCGACCACGTGGAGCATCTCGTGCAGGATCACCGAGCTGAGCGTGCCTTCCTCGATCAGCTCGTTCAGGTCGGCGCTGTCGAAGCGCATGCGGCCCACGACCGGCAGGAGGTTGCTGTTGCGAAGGTAGCACGGACCGGCCGAGCCAAGGACGCCGCCTGGACCGTCAATGGCCTCGACGGAAGCCAGGACCAGCAGCCCCGGCACGACCTCGTTCAGCACCTGGCCGGAGACGCACTGCCCAATGTCCTCGTTTACGAACGAGATGCTCGATAGCGGCGCCCGGATGACGGCGCGCAGTCGTGCCGCCGCGCAGTTGAAGGCATCCTGCACCGCGGCCGACGGCGTGGCGCCGACGTATCGCACCTCGAGCTGGTACTCACCGGGCGGGGCTGCACCGCAGGACGTGACCGACACCGTGACCGTGTCGGCGAACCCCAGCGCCGCCGCCACCACGCGTCCCGTGCCCAGCGCGAGCGCTTCGCTCCGCCCGGTGCCGTTCACGGACACCACTGCGGCGTCGAGCGCTTCCCACGTGAAGTCCACGCCATTGACGGCGGCGCCACTGCCCGTCCGGGCGGTCGCCCGCAGCTGCTTGGTCCATCCGGGCGCAAGGAAGGGCTCGCCCGGCGAGACTGTCACCGATTCGATGGTGGTCGGCAACACCGAAACTTCGACCGAGTCCGAGACGTCACCGACTGCCGCGACAATCCACGTGGTCCGCGGATCGGAGCCAAGGAAGGCGGTCGGGCGCACCACCCCCTGCGCGTCCACGCGCGCCACCGCGATGTCCCGCGACGTCCACATAATCGTGCGACCCGTGAGGATGTTGCCCAGCGAGTCGGTGAGCGTCGCCTCCACTGGCACGACATCGCCGTCCTCCAGCGGGTCGCCGATGGGCGTCAGGCGGAGGGTATCCACCACGCTCGGCAGCACCGTGATCGTGGCCGTGCCCGTGCGTCCGCCGGCCGTCGCCGAGACAACCGTCTGCCGGGCGATGCCCCCGAGCACGAGGCTGGCGGCCACCTCGCCGGCGCCGGTGACCGTCACGACGCCACTGTCCGCCGCCGCCCACAGGACGAGGCGACCCTCGATCGGCGCGCCGCTCGGGCCGATCACCGACGCGGTGACCGTGGTGTCCGCGCCGCTCTGCAGCACCACCGATCCGGGCGCGACGACCACCGTCGCCACTGGCACGGGGCCGGTGCTCGGCGTATCGCACGAGCCCGCCACCGCCATCAGTGCCGCCGCTCCGACCGCGCCCTTCCAGAACTGCCGCATCCCAGGCTCCACCGCCGAGTGTTGCATCGCATCCCGCTGTGGGTGCAAGCTCGCAACCCGTCCCCCTCCGTCACAAGGGGGGCGCAAGGGGCGGACTCCCTGCTTCCCTTCCCCACGCCCCACCGCGAGCTTTGACGGCATGGCTTCTACCCCGGGTACGCGTCTTTTGCGCCTCTGGCGCCGACTGCAACCGCTTCCCGGGGGGGAGTGGCTGTTCGCCAAGGTGTTCGCCTTCACCGTGCCCTACTCCGGATCGGTCCGCCCGCGCATCCGCGTGCTCGAGCCCGGGCACGCCGAAGTGGAGATTCCGGACGTTCGCGCCAACCGACAGCACCTCGGGTCGGTCCATGCCATCGCCCTCATGAACGTCGCGGAGATGGCCAGCGGCCTGGCGATGATGGCCGGCCTCCCTGGCGACATCCGGGGCATCGTCACGTCGCTTTCGATGACCTACCACAAGAAGGCCCGCGGCACGATCCGCGCGGTGAGCCGCGTCACCGTGCCGACGGTCACCGAGAGCCGCGACTTCGAGGTGCTCGCGGAATGCTTCGACCCCTCGGGCACGCTGGTGGCCACCGGGCGCGTCCACTGGCGCCTCGGACCGGTCGCCCGATGATGGAGACCGCCTTCACCAGGCACGCGGGCGTGCCGGTGCCGCTCATCTGCGGACCGATGTATCCCTGCTCGAATCCCGAACTCGTGGCGGCCGTGAGCGAGGCGGGCGGTCTGGGCATCGTGCAGCCCATCTCCCTCACCTACGTGCACGGCTACGAGTTTCGCGCCGGCCTGCGCCGCATCAGGTCGCTGACGTCGCGCCCCATCGGGTTCAATGCGCTCATCGAAGGCAACAACAAGCTCTACCGCGCGCGGATGACGCAGTGGATCGAGATCGCGCTTGAGGAGGGCATCCGTTTCTTCCTCACGTCGTTGGGGAACCCCACGTGGGTCTGCGACCGCGTGCACGCGGCCGGCGGTGTGGTGTACCACGACGTCACCGAACGAAAGTGGGCACAGAAGGGCGTGGACGGCGGCGTGGATGGGCTCGTCGCGGTAAATCGGCTCGCCGGCGGACACGCCGGGAAGCTCGACCCTGAGGCCTTGCTCGCGGAGCTGGCGCCATTCGGCCTCCCGGTGGTCTCGGCCGGCGGCGTGGGCGATGCGCGGGAGTTCACGCGCCAGCTCCGCCTGGGCTACGCCGCCGTGCAAGTCGGCACGCGGTTCATCGCCACGCCGGAATGTCGAGCGAGCGACGCGTACAAGCAGGCCATCGTGGACGCCGACGCCGACGATATCGTGATGACCGAGCGCCTCACTGGCGTGCCGGTGGCCGTGATCCGGAATCCATTCATTGACAAGCTGGGGACGGGAGCCGGATGGTTTGCGCGGTGGATGCTGCGCGGGCGCCGGCGCAAGCACTGGATGCGCACCTGGTATGCCATCAACTCGGTGCGTCGGCTCAAGAAGTCGTTGATGACGGGCGACGTGAGCACCGAATACTGGCAGGCCGGACGCTCGGTCGCGGGAATCCACGAGGTGAAGCCGGCCGGCGAGATCGTGCGGGAGTTCGCCGCGGCATTGGACTGATTTGACCCGGAGCTGAACATGTCGCGGTGCCGCTGGTTGCTGCTCGCCTCGCTGCTCATCCCTGGTGCACTGGCGGCCCAGGTCGAGGTCCCGCACCTGCCCTGGCGCACCATCACCACCGAGCACTTCCGCATCCATTTCGAACCCGGGCTCGAAGCGTGGGCGCGCAACCTCGCGTCGCGCATCGAGAGCGTGCGTACGGCGGTTGCCGCGCGCGTGGGCTACACCCCGCCCCAGATGATCGACATCATCGTGGAGGACCCGCTGAACGTGGCCAACGGCTCAGCGTGGCCATCGCTCTTCACTCCGGCGATGCGATTCTGGGCCACGCCGCCGCAACCGTCGAGCAACCTGAGCGGCATCCGCGGATGGGGCGAGGTGCTGGCGGTGCACGAGTACGCCCATC
Organism: Gemmatimonadaceae bacterium; assembly: GCA_024710705.1. Classification (GTDB taxonomy): domain Bacteria; phylum Gemmatimonadota; class Gemmatimonadetes; order Gemmatimonadales; family Gemmatimonadaceae; genus Pseudogemmatithrix. The sequence continues at coordinate 60,579 of JANJUF010000019.1, forward strand.
TCGCACACCTGTTGCGTCCGTCGCGGGAGCCGGGGTCGCGCCTGCTGGCGTTCCTCTCCGGATTCTCCGCGAGCCCGATGCTGATGGTCCCGTCCTGGGTCACGGAAGGCTACGCGACGCTCATCGAAGGCGAACTCACCGGCGCCGGGCGACCCAACAACGTCTCGCGACCGGCGATCCTCCGGCAGTTGGCGCTGGAGGGCTACCTCCCGAGCTACGGCGAACTGGACGCCACCGGCCGCTTCAACGGCGGCGCGATGCGCTATCTCGTGGGCTCGGCGTACCTCGAGTGGCTGCAGGAACAACGGGGCGACTCGGCGCTGCCCCACCTCTGGCGCCGGGCCACCTCGCGGAAGGCGCGCAAGTTCCCCGAGGCGTTCAGCGGCGTGTTCGGCGACGCGCCGGAGCTGCTCTACGGCCGATTCGCCTCGCAACTCACGGCCGATGCCCACGCGGCGCGCGCCCAACTCGAGGCGCAGGGGCTCGCCACCGGCACGCTGGTGCAGCACTGGATGTGGAATGTCGGCGCACCGGCGCTGGCGCCCGATGGCGAACGGATCGCCGTGCGACGCGCCTCGCCCAGCGCCGGATTGAAAGTCCAGGTGCTCTCGCTCAGCCCGCAGCCGGTGAGCGCGCGCGACTCGGCGCGGGCGGCGAATCACTTCGCGCGCGATCCCGAGGACGTGCGCCCCATCGCGGTCTACCCGCGGCCGCTGCGCGCCATCGCCGCGCTCACGCCAAAGGGCGGGGCGAGCTACGACGTGCCGCGCTGGTTCCGCGACGGCCAGCGTCTGCTTGTCACGCGCTCGGTGCCCCGCTCCGACGGTCGCGCGCGGCCGGACCTGTTCATCTGGACCCTCGAGAACGGCGCCGTGCGGCGCGTGACGCGGGCCGCCGGCATCCTACTGGCCGACCCCCTTCCCGACGGTCGCACCGCGGCGGCGCTCACCTGCGGCGCCGGGACTTGCTCCTTGGTCTTGGTGGACCTCACCAACGGCACCCTGCGACCGCTCGCCGCCGGCGCGCTCGACCGCGGATTCGCCGGCGTGCGCGTCTCGCCCGACGGAAGGCGCGTGGTCTCGTCACGGCAGCGCGGTGCCTCGTGGGACCTCGTCGTGGTGGACATCGCGAGTGGGGCGATCGCCGCCGTGGGGCCCACCGACGGTGCCCCGCGCCACTCGGCCACCTGGGCCGACGACTCGACGCTCGTGGCCGTGAGCGAAGCCAGCGGCGTGGCCGTGTTGGAACGCATCGCCGTGTCCGGAAACCGCGTGGAGGTGATCGCCCGTACGGCGAGCGCCGCCGGCGCGCCCGATGTGGCGCCCGATGGTCGCGTGTACTGGCTGGATCTCCACGGTCGCGGTTTTGACCTCCGCGTGAGCGATACCGGCGTCGCGCTCGCACCGGGTCCTCCGCTCGACAGCGCGCTGTTCCCCGCGACGCGGCGCGTGAACACGCGAGTGGCGCAGGAGTTCGACTCGGCCGCCTTCACCGAGCCGCGCCCCTACGGCATCGGAACGATGGGCGTCGCCTTCGTGCCCTCGACCATCTCCGGACCTGAAGGCGACGGCTGGACGGTCGGGCTCAACGCCAACGACCCCTTGGGACGTCTCCGATTCTACGCCGCGGGCGGCGACGGAACGGCCGCGAGTTGGCGTGGCGGCCGCGCGGCCCTGACCTACCGTGGCCTGCCGGCGGCACTCCACGTCCAAGGATGGTCGGCGCAGCAGGAGGTCTCGGCGCAGCGCCGCTTCGGTGGCGTCGGCGCCGAGTGGCTCGATGTGGCGTACCGCGGTCTCCTGGGCGCTGCGTCCGTCGATCGGCACGGCGTGGGCTCCACCACGGCGATTCGCATCGGCGCGTCCGCCGGCCACGTGGAATCGCTCACCGACGGCTCGTCCGTGGACCGCAGCCTCGTCTTCGGTGCGCTCGGACTGCGACGCGCGTTCACACCGGGGAGCACAACCCTCATCACGGCCGAACTCGATCTCGCACTCAGCCAGGGCAGCACCGGCGACGCGGCCTGGACGCGGTCCAGCGTTGCGGTGGCGCTTGCCGGCGGGCCCACGAACGGCGCGCGGCTGGGCATTCGCGGGCAGGCGGGCCGCGTCTTCAGCGATGTCCTGCCCGGGTACGAGCGCTTCAGCCTCGGCGGGGGCGGCGCGCCCTACGTGGATGACGCGGCGCTCGCGCAGCGAGTGCACTACCCCGCCCTTCCCGTCGGCGCCCTGAGCGGCTCGCGCTACGCAATCTTCTCAGCCGAGACGACCGGGATGCTCCGCGTCCATCACGACTGGCTCACGGCCGGCAGTGAGTGGGGTCGCTTCACGCGCGTGGCGGGCGTGGCGATGTCGCTGGACGTGAATCGCATCGCCGTGTTCCGCCTGCCTTCGTTCCGCGCGCTCGCCGGGGTGAGCCACATCCTGAATGCGCCGCTGGCGAATGCGACCATCGGGTACGTGTCGCTCTCCGTGCGCCCCTGAGGCGCCGGACTCACCGCGCTGCCGCGACGCGAGTGCGCGTGGCGCCGGGTCCGGGCCACCAGCGGTGCGTGAGCACGGCCACGCGACCCGGCCGCACCGTCACCGTGCCGAGTGAGACGACCTCATCGCCCCGCGTGATCTCCACCGGGTGGTCGCCGACCGGAAGACGCGCGCGCGCGACGGTGATGCGGTCGGGGAGCAACTGCCAGGCCCGCAGGTCTGGTTGGTCGATGACGGTGGACCCCACGGACAGCGCCCCGAGGCCGACGCCAAGGAGGACGCGCCCCCACTTGATGCCGCCTTTCTTGCCGTCATCGTCGTCGTCGTCGTCCTTCGTGGCGCTCGAGATCGCCTGATCGGCGGCACGCATGGCGGCGTATCGCACGGCCGCACGCGCGATGGCCCGCGTGAGCCGTGCGCCCTGGCCGCGCTCGAAGTCAGCGCCCACGCCGCTGGTGACGTCGGCGGAGATCGATTGGAAGCCGGTGACCGTCGGCGGGTGGCCACTGTCGGTCGCGGTAGGCGAGGCGCGGGCCCCCACTGCGTACGCGGAGCGCGTTCCCTCGCCGAAGCTCGCCCAGTTCACCTCGTAGGTGAGCCAGCCGACGTGGGCCGGGGAACGCGGATCGAACGAGCTGTCGAAGCGGCGGCGCCGCACGACCTCGGCCGCCGCCAGTCGCGCGTCGTCGTCGCCCGTGGTGAGAGCCACCAGCTCGTCGCCATTCATGTAGACGCCGAGCGCCTGCGGCTGCGGGCGCCCGACGAACCCGTCTTCCAGCAATACCACCACGTCCCCGCTGTCGGCGGGAGCGAAGGTCGTGTCGCCCGGGAGGGTTTCCAGGAGCGCGGCCGCATTGCGGTAGGCCACGATGGCATCCTGCCGTTCGCCGGCCGCCTCGAACAGCACGCCGGTCACATAGCGCAGCGTGCCCTCAAGTGCGCTCGGCACGCGAGGGCCCTCCTCGTTCTGGAGCAAGAGGGCGAGGCGTCGCGCCTCCACCGCCGTCTCATCGAGCTCGTTGCGGGCGAGCCAGTTGAGCGCGCCGTAGTACGGGATGAACAGATGCTCGGTCGTCCCCGGGAGATAGGGGAGCGTTGCATCGCTGGTGACAATGGAGTAGGCGGCGGTGGAGACGCGCTTCGTGAAGCGGTCTTCCACCAGCGCCCACGCACGGTCCATGCTCTTGGACCCGGCCTCGTACTCCCCCGCGTGCAGCGCGATGACGCCACGATACATGTGCCGGAGGAGCACGTCGGTGGGGGCGAGCTGCTTGTCGCGCATCGCGTCCCAGGCCTGCGTGGGCCGGCCGTACACAAGATGGTCGCGGATGGCCCACTCGGCCGCGATGCCAGCCGGTCCGGCGCGCCACGCCGCGTTCGCCGCCGCGCAGCCGCTGCTCGCAAGGAGCAACGGCAGCACGACGGCGAATCTCAGGCGGGACGCATGGCCGGCGTGTCCTCGCATCGGGCGATCAGCGAACTTGCCGCTCGAGCACCACGATGCGCTGCTGCGCCAACGCGATGGCCTCGGCCATCTTCGCCGCGGCGTCGCCCTGCGCCTGGATCCGCTCAATGTCGAGCGACAGGAGGAATCGCTGATAGCGCATCAACGCCTCCTGCGGACGGAGCTGCAGATCGAGCAGGCGCGCCGCCTTATACTCGATCTCCGGCGCCTGCGGATCGAGCACGCTGGCGCGGTCGTAGCGGTTGAGCGCCCCGGCGAGGTCGTTGGCGGCGACCAGATCATCGCCCTCGCGCACCAGGGCCTCGGCCTGACGCTGCGCCTGCATCGCCGCCGTCTGGTCCTGGGGATGCGCGACCACCATGATGCCCTGCGGGCCGCGACGGCTGATCACCGACGCCATCCCGCGATCCAACTGGACAATCATCACCTGCCCCGTGCGGTCGTATGGCGACGCCGACGGCGAGGCCGGCACCATCGTGCCAAAGCCATCGAAGCGGCGCACCACCCAAGCGTCGGGCGCGGTACGCGCGGCTGCCATGACCTGCTCGGGATTCATGCCGATGGTGATCTCACCGCGGGCCATCGCTTCACAGACGGCCGGCGCACAGCTGCGGGCGGCGACCGCGAACACGCTGTCGGCCGAGGCACGGATACGGGCGTACTCCATCTGCACGCTGGTCGCGACGGCGTTGGGATCCACCTGCTCCACCTGAGCGTTGTTCGGCAGGACGACGGGCTGTTCCACACGCTGCGGATAGGGCGCGCAGGCACCGGCGAGCAACACGGCGCTGACGAGGGCGAAAAGGCCGATCGCGCGGAGCGGGAGCTCACGGGCGCGCACGACGGTGCGGACGGACTGGGAATGGCGACGCATGATCATCTCCGGATCAGGGCGTGAGGCGACGACGCTGGATGTACTTCTTGATCTTGTGCTGTCCCATCCAGGTGCGGACGTTCGTCTCGAGGTCGAGGAGCGTGGCATCGATCTGATAGAACACCACGCGCTCGCGACCCTCGCTGTCCTCAATGGCTTGCACGTCACCCTGGAGCATGTAGCGGGCCCCGAGCTCGCGGGCCATGCGCGCCCGGCTCTCGGCCGAGGCATTCGTCTGCTGGTCTTCGCGCTCGGCGCGGAGTTCCTCGCGCTCCTCGGCACTGGCCACCAGACGCACCAGCCCCGTGGTCACGTACGCCCGCTCGAGATCGCGGATGAAGGTCCCGACCGGGATGTGCTCCATGGTGCGATTGCGGAACTGCCCGACGATCACCGTGGGCGGGGTCCCCCCGTTGGCGGCCGCATAATCACGCGCCCAGGTGCCTTCCAGCGACTGCGTGATCAGCGCGTTGGCCACCAACCGCGAGTCGGCATCGTTCCAACGGCCGCTGAGGTCGGTGACACTGTTGGGATCGATCCGTTCCACCCGCTTGATTGAGCAGCCGCTGACGGCGACGACGGTCAGCACGAGGGTGGCGAGGAGACTGCGGCGCAGCAACATGGGATGCCTCACTTGAGACGGAAGTCGGACGACGAAAGACGGGCGCTCGCCAAGAACATTACGCACGAGTCTTGCCTGAGTTGCTACACCCGTAAGCTACGGAGTTTCATGCGGTTAGGGCGAATACCCTACATCGAGCGTCCTCGGAAAGTGACAGCCCTGTGTCCAGAATCCCAGCGCACGGGAGGCTCCGCGAGTGGTCGGCTGTCGCGCCCGGCGCTGCCAACCTATGTTCCCGGCGTGCTGCCTTCCCGCCTCGCCGCGCTCCTCGCGGCGATTCCCGACTTCGCCATCGCCGGCCTCGCGCTGGCCACGTGGATATCCCCCACGCGCGTCGGCGAAGAGAAGGTGGCGTGGTTCCTGGGGCTGATGCTCCTCGAGTTCATCGTGGTGCACTCCTCGGCGTTCCTCGGCATGGTGGCGCTCAGCGACGCGCCGAGACCGAAGCGCGTGGTGAGGGCCCTGCTGCTCTCCGCCTTCTATACCATGTTCGCGGCCGCCTTCGCCGTCGGCATGAAACACTGGTGGCCGCTGTGGGCATTCTGGATGCTCACGGCCAATCGCCTGCTCGGAATCCTGCTCGGGCAGGCCCCCACCGGTCACGAGCGCGACTTCGCCATGGCCAACTGGGCGACGGGGGCAGTCTGCTACCTCCTCGGAGCCTTCGTGACGGTGTTGCTCCCGCTGCCGCAACTCGGGGTGCGTCCCGGCATGCTCGGTGCTATCGCCGACGATGCCGGGGGGCTCTGGCTCGACGAGCCGCACCGTGTACTCGCGTTCGCAGTGCTTTACTTCACGCTGACGGGCCTGCTCAGCCTGTTCTCGCACCGCTGGACCCCACCCGCCGCGGCGCGCGCGACCGCATAACTTTCCCCGCCATGCGCATCGTCACCTCGCTGATTTCCGCAATCGCCCTCGCCGGTGTCCTCCACGTGGGCGCACGGGCGGTAGGTCCAGTTCCTCCCCTCGGTGCCTTCCTCGATCCCGTGTCGGGCATCTGGGCGGCCGCGCGCGTCGCCGAGTTGCCGGCCGAGCAGACGCTCACGATGCCGGGGCTGAGTGCGCCCGTGGAGATCACGTACGACGATCGCGGCGTGCCGCACATCTTCGGCGCCAGCGAACCGGACGTGGCGCGGGCCCTCGGCTGGGTCCACGCACGGGACCGGCTCTTCCAGATGGAGATGATCCAACGCGCCGTCGCCGGCACGATCACCGAGCTGGTGGGTGAACGCGCCCTCTCGCTCGATCGGAATGCGCGGAAGCTGGCGCTGGCACAGGCCGCGCAGACCAAGTGGGACGCCATCCCTGCCGGCAGCGAGGTGCGACTGGCCGTGGAAGCGTATATGGAAGGCGTAAACGCGTACATCGATGCCATGTCCGCCGCCGACCTGCCGCTGGAGTACCGACTGCTCGGCCGCACGCCGCGCCGCTTCCGTCCAGTGGACACCTACTACCTGCTCATCCGGATGTCGCAGACGCTCTCGTACCAGGAGAGCGAGTTGCGATTCCATGCCCTTGAGCAGCTCGTCGGACGCGAGGCCGCGAGTGCGCTGATCCCGGTTGATGCGCCAATCCAGGAACCCATCGAGCCGGTACCGGGACGCACGCAGGCTCGGCTGGCCTTCCGCAGGATGCCGGCCCCGCGTGCTCCGGATGCCACCCAGGTGGCCGAGGCCCGACGCATCCGCGACGCTGCCATCGCCATTGCCGCGGCGACCGCGATGCCGCTGGGCACCGCCAGCGGGCCGGCACCGGATCTCACCGACCTGCTCACGCGTGGTGAAGCCGCTGTGGGTTCCAACAACTGGGCAGTATCACCGGCCCGATCCGCATCCGGTCACGCGCTGCTGGCCGGCGATCCGCACCTCGAGCTCACGCTGCCCAGCATCTGGTACGAGGCACACCTCGTGGTGCCGGGGAAGATGGACGTCTACGGCGTCTCGTTCCCGATGTCGCCGATCATCCCCATCGGCTTCAACCGCGACATGGCCTGGACGATGACCAACACGGGCAACGACGTCGTGGATTACTACCGCGAGGTCGTGGACGATTCCCTGCGTCCGCGTCGCTACCAAGTTGACGGTGCCTGGCGGGACTTGGTCGTGCGAGAGGAGCGGTACTACGACCCTTCGGGCAAGGTCATCGCGCGCGACACCTTGCTGGCAACCCACCGTGGGCCGCTGTTCCCGACCGCCACCGGATGGCTTTCGCAGCGCTGGACCGCACGCGAAGTCAGCGATGAGGGAGACAACTTCCGTCGCGGCATGACCGCCACGGGCGTGGCCGACTTCTCCGCACAGATGGAGAGCTTCCGCACGCCGGCCCAAAACATGCTCACCGCCGACCGCGCCGGGAACATCGGCATCCGCTCGACGGGTCGCTATCCGATCCGCCCGGGTGACGGGCGCGGCGACGTGATCTTCGATGGGAGCCGTTCGGCGAACGATTGGCTGGGCGACCGGCCCCTGGCGTGGTATCCGCAGACGCGCAATCCGGCCCAAGGTTACATCGCCAGCGCCAACCAACAGCCGATGGACCCGACCGCCCGCGCCGGATACCAGGGCAGCGATTGGCCGAGTCCGTGGCGCGCCATGCGCATCAACAACCTGCTGCGGGCGAACACTGCGGTCACCGTGGATGACATGCGTCGCTTCCACACTGACCCACGCAGCGAACTCACGCCGTTCATCCTCACCGCGCTGGGCGATGCACGTGCCGCGGCCGAGTCGTCGGGCACGTGGACGGCCGACGACGAGTCGGCGTGGGCGCACCTGCAGCAGTGGGATGGCGCCTTCACCCCGTCGAGCAGCGGCCCCTTGCTCTTCGACGCCCTGCTGCAGGCCATGAGCCGGCACGTCTGGGACGAGCTCGTGCTACCGGGCGAGACGCGACGCGTGATGACGCCTTCACAGATGGTGTTGGTGCAGCTGCTCGCCGACCCTAGCTCAGCCTGGTGGGATGACCGCACGACGACGGACGTGGTGGAGACACGTGACGTGATCGTCCTCCGAGCGCTTCGCGACGCGTGGACTGGAACACGCAATCGGTGGGGGAACGACCCTTCGGCGTGGCGCTGGGGCAATGCACGGGTCATCCGCGTGCATCACCTCCTTGGCCTCCCCGGATTCGGGCGCGACTCGCTCGAGGTCCAGTCGGGTCCGGGGACGCTGTCCCCATCGGACAACGGCGGCACGCACGGTGCCTCCTGGCGCTTCGTCGTGGAACTGGGCCCCGAGGTCCGTGGCTGGGGCACCTATCCTGGCGGGCAGTCGGGGAATCCAGTGAGCTCGCGCTATGCCGATCGCGTGGAGACCTGGCGCGCCGGCGAGCTGACGCCCCTGCACACGCCACGCACGGCGTCGGACCTGGGACCGGCCGAGACCCGCGCCACGCTCCGTATGATCCCGACGACGGGGGGGACCAACTGATGGTCAACATCGGACGACTTGTGTGGTTCGTGACGCTGAGCCTCGCCGTGGCACTCGCTACATGGGGGTTCGGCTGGTGGTCCATCGTGGTATGCGCGGCAGCCTGGACCTGGATTCGGCGCAGCGATGCCGCGGCACCGCTGATGGCGGCGGCGGCCGCCGCCCTGGCGTGGGGCGGACTGCTCGTCGTGCAGTCGCTCTCCGGTCCGGTGGGGCGCGTCGCCGACGTCGTGGGAGAGGCGATGCAGGTCGGTGCCATCCCACTCCTGATCCTGACGCTGGCCTTCCCGGCGTTGATTGCCGGGGCGACGGCCGGCCTGGTCCGCGGCCTTCCAAGCCGCGACCACGGTTGAAGTAGCCGCCGAGCGGCCCGGCACGGCCCGGGCTGGCACCGGCGGGACCCCGTTCACGTAGGACCGACCGGGGTGCCGTGCCGCACCGGGAGGTCCGATGCATCGTCGCATCACGAACTGCCACATCCACACGTTCACGTTGGCGCACGTGCCGGCGCGATTCATTCCCGCTCCGCTCGGCCTGCTGTTGCGTACGCCTTACCTGTGGCGCCCCCTGCGCTGGGCACTGACATACCTCAATCCCTTCGACGACCGGGACAAGTACCAGCGCTACACGAACTTCGTGCGCGTGGCGTCGAAGCGGACCCAGCGTGAGATCTTCGAGGCCATCCTTCCGCGCTATCCGCACGGGACGCGCTTCGTCGTCCTGCCGATGGACATGGACTATATGGGCGCCGGCGCACCGACCGAGCGGCTCGACGCCCAACACGACGAGCTCGCTCGGCTCCGCGATGCGTTTCCTGATGTGTTGATTCCCTTCGCGGCGGTGGATCCGCGCCGGCCGGGCCTGTTGCCGATGCTGCGCACCCTGGTGCAGGAGCGCGGGTTCAGGGGACTCAAGGTTTACCCGAGCCTCGGCTACGCACCGGATCATCCCGATCTCATGAACGTGTGGGCCTTCGCCGCGGCGCAGGGGCTGCCGGTGATGGCGCACTGTTCGCGGGGCGGGGTCCGTGCGCGTGGGCTACCCCCCGCCGCCGTCGAGCAGTTCACCGCTCCCCACCGCTGGCGGCCCGTGCTGGATGCCTTCCCCACGCTGCGGATCTGCCTCGCGCACATGGGAGGCAACCTCGAGTGGGACCGCTATTTCGCGGAGGGACGGCGCGATGGCGTGCCGCTCGAGCGGCAGTCGTGGCTTGGGCAGATTCTCGAGCTGCTGCGGAGCGAACGGCATCCGGGCCTCTACACCGACATCTCGTACACGTTGTTTGCCTTCGAGCGCTATGCCGCGCCGCTGGCGGTGTTCCTCACGGACCCACGCGTGTCCGGACGGGTGCTCTTCGGTTCGGACTACTACATGGCCGAACGCGAACGGGCCGACGAGCGGGAGCTGTCCATGCGGCTGCGGAGCGCGCTGGGGGAGGCGTCGTGGTGGCGGATCGCCGAGGAGAATCCGGCCCGGTACCTGGGCGAGGCGAAATGACGCTCCGGTGATGGCGCGGGCGATGTTCCGATGCTGGTGTTCGGACCGCGACCGATACCTTCGCGCCCTCACCCCCTACTGGGAGGCTCCATGAAGCAGATGATCATGCGGACCGTGGGCGCGCTGGCACTGTCGCTCACGTTGGTGTCGCCACTCGCGGCGCAGGACGAGGACTGCTACGACTATTGGCTCAAGACCTGCGATGCAGCCCTGAAGGAATCGAACTGGTACGAGAAGATCGCCGTCGGAGCGTACTGCACGCTCATGTTCGGAACCTGCGCGCTGAATGAAGTCACCATCCAGATCTCGTAGGGTGGCTGTGCGCACGCGCCGCACGCTGGTCGTCGTTGGCGGCACCCTTCTCCTCGGATGGGGAGCGCTCCGTGCGCTTTCCCCATCCGGGGAGATCGGGGGGCCGGCCGCGGGCACGCTCGCCCCGCTGGACGCGTCGCTCGTCTCGCCGTGGGAGGAAGTCGCGCGCCTCTCGGGCGACGCGCTCCCCGCCGGTCGCGTGCAGGACCTCGATGCCCGCCGCGACACCCTGTTCGTACTGCAGCCGCATGCGTGGCTGTTCGTCGTTGGCGGACAGCCCAGCGCCCCCTTCGGGACGCGCACCCGGGGCGCACCTGGCTGGATTGGCCGCGGCACAGGCATCGCCGCCAGCGGGAACGGCGTTTGGGTGCTCGACGACCTGCGCCAGCGCGCCGCACACTGGGCGCTCGATGGCACACGCGCCACGGAGCGGGATCTCCGAAGCAGTCGTGGCCTCGGCGCGATGCATCAACGTATCGTCGCACTGGACGGCGACGCCTTCGTCATCACCAGCGCGGTGCCCGGCCAAGGTGCCTTCGAGTGGATCGTCACTCGCCTGCACCCTTCGGGCACCGACACGCTGATCGAGGGCCACGGACGTGGCATTCGTGGCGGGGGCCACGACGAACCGCACTTCGCCGTCCTGCGCGATGGGCGCCTCGTCTCCATCGACGCCAGCTCGTGGCGCGTGCGCCACTTCACCGCGGACGGCTCACTGGCGGCCGAGCACCTGCGGCCCGATGCGCCGCGGTGGGCGCTGCCGGACTCCGCACGGCGCGCGCTGCAACGCACCACCGCCTTCCTCGGTCCGACGCTCCAGGAGGCCCTCGCGACCGATGCCACCATCCCACCGGTCCGCGCCATCACCGCCACCGCCGACAATCGCCTCATCGTGCTCTCCGCAGTCACGATGGAAGCCACCCACGCCGAACTGGTCGCGCTCGACGGCACTCCCATCGCGCGTCTCTGGGCGCAGCCCGAGGAGCATCCCGTGTTCCTCGCCGACGGCGCGTTGTACCGCATCCGCGCGCTCGACGACGTCACGATCATCGAACGCCAACGTCTCCTCGGAGCGTCACCGTGACCACACCACTGGTCGAGTGCCACGACGTCACGCTCACCTATCGCCGTGGCGCCGTCCGCGCGCTGCGCGAACTCTCCGTCCGGATTCACCCGGGCGTCGTCGGCCTCGTCGGCGCGAACGGCGCGGGAAAGACGTCCCTGCTGCGCCTCCTCTCCGGCGAGCTCTCACCCACGCGCGGGCGCATCACCATCGGCGGGCTCAATCCGGGCGCGTACCGGAGTGCCTTCGGATACGGCAGCATTCCCGACCAGCCGCGCTTCCCCGCCTACCTCACGGTCGGCGAATTCCTCACCGGGCTCCGCGACGTCTGCGGCGCTCCTGCGCCCACCAACGCCGAGCGCGCGCTCGCCGAGGACCTCGCCATCGACGACCTCAGGCCGCGATTGCTCGGCTCGCTCTCGCTGGGCCAGAAGCGGCGCGTCGAGTTGTTGGCCGCCCTGATGGGTGACCCTGACCTCGTCCTCCTCGACGAGCCCACCAATGGCCTTGACCCACTTGCGGTCACTGCGCTGCGGCGCGGGCTGCTGGCGAGCCGAAGGCCCGGTCGCCTGTTGTTGGTCTCGTCGCACCATCTCGACGAACTGCAGCGCGTGGCGGATCACGTGCTGATCCTCCGAGAGGGCACGCTGGTGGGAGACCACTCGGCCGACGAAGTCCGAGCGCGGGAGGAATCCCTGGAGTCGTTGTTCCTGGCCGCGGAGGCGCCGCATGCCCACTAGTCCTGCGCTTCATGTGCGAACGCTGTGGCCGTGGCATCGCGCCCGTTGGGCGCGGCGCGCGCCGGGGTACGCCGGTTTTGTCGCGATCTCGCTCTATCCCGTGCTGTTCTTCGCGCCCCTCGAGCGCACCTGGCTTTTCGACAGCTGGACGGGCGGCGCGTCGGCGCTCTTGCTGGTGGGGACGCTGGGTGCCGCGTTCACCGTGATGCGCGATGTCGGCGCCCCGCACGCAGTGGAGTTCTGGTTGTTCCAGAAGGGCGTCGAATTGCCGGCCATGGCGTTGGCGCGATGGACGTCGGACCTGTGCCTAGGCGCCGCGATTGCCTCTTGGTGGGCAGCGGGATTCACGCTCGCCGCTATCGCGCACGGCTTGTCACCGAGCCTGCCGCTCTTCGCCGGCCTCGTCGCGTGGCTGTTTGGGAACTTCGCGATCGTGGGAACGCTCCTGTTGGTGCTGGGGGCAACTGGTTACCCACGCGCCGTTGACTCGGCCATCCTCATCTTGCTGCTGACGGCATTCGCGCCGATACTCGGGAAGGTCGTCTCACCGGCGGCCATACTCGTCGCCGAGATCATCCTCCCGCCCATTCACGCGTTGTTGGCGGCGCGCCAGGCCATCTCGGCTACCACGCACTGGCCGAGCGTAGCCGCCGGTGTGCTGCACGTCGCGACGTGGATGTTCGTGCTGCTCCTCCTCACGGCGCAATTCATCGGACGCCGAACTCCGCAGGCCGACCACGCCCGCGCCGACGGATGAATCGCGACGGATCTCGTTTCAGTCCCGGCGAGCGACCGTACCCGTGACGGGCGGGGGCACCTTGTCGAGCCCCATGCGCTCGAGGAGCGGGCGCAGTCGAGGGTCGTTGCGGACGGGATCCGCCAAGGGATGCACGGCAAGCTCGGCGATGAACCAGTCGCGGTCCTCGATGGCGCGTTCGAGCTCCTTGAACGCCTGATTCAGCTCGCCGAGTCCCATGAACACCACCGCCCCGAGCGTGCCCGGCAGATACTCTGCGCTCACCCGCAGGCTATCGAGAATCTCTCGTGCCGTCTCCGGGCGTCCGGCCTCGGCCTCGGCGCGCGCGTAGATGGCCAGGGTGCCGGGGTGGCCGTTGGCGAGCTCATTCGCGCTCCACGCCGCGCGCGCCGCATCCTCCGCGCGGCCCATCCCGAGCAGGATCATCGCGCGCCAGAGGTGGTTGAATGGGAAACTGGGCTCGAGTTCGATCGCCCGGTCCGCTTGCGCCAGGGCTTCGTCGTAGCGGCGCGCAAAGTACAGGATCTCCGCCACGCCCAACACATTCAAGGCGTTCTTTGGGTCGCGGCGCAGCCCATCCTCGGCCAGCTCGATAGCCAAGTCGTGGCGCCCAAGGTCGGATTCCAGCTTCGCCCGGTCCAGATACGGTTGCCAGGAGTTCCGGTTCGCGCGTACGGCGCTTCGGAGGTCTTCGCGCGCAGCCTCCCATTCCCACGACCGGCGGTGTCGCAAGCGGCCGCGGGCGGCGAGTGCCCCACTCTGACGGGGCTGCGCGATGAGTGCCCGGTCGACATAGAGACTCGCGAGTTCGTACTGCTCCCGTGGTTCCCGCATCCAGCGCCCGACCAGCGAGAGGTGCGCATCGGCCAGACCGACCAGCGCGTCTGCGTACGTCGGATCCTGCTGGAGCGCCAGGGTGAAGTAGAAGATGGAGTTCCTCAGTCCCTCGACTCCGCCCTTGTGCCACTCGAAGTGACCCCGTTGCCAGAGCCGATAGCCGCTGTCGCTGACTACCTGGAGTTCCGCCCTCCCGGGACGGAGCGTCTGATCGATGCCGCGGAGCACGGAGTCGGCGATGGACGCCGCGATCTCATCCAGCGGGCCGACCGCGCCGGACAGCGACTCCGAGAATATGCCAGTCCACTTGGTGGCGTCGCTGCGCGCATCGGCGAGCGTCGCACTGACGGTGATGCGTGTCGGCTCGAGGTTGATGCTGCAGAACACGATCCATCCCGCCTGGAGCTCCCTGCCGATGTCGCGGGCCGTGAGGTTCGACCCGCTGTAACGCCGCGCGGAGTGTACGTTGATGACGCTCAGACTATCGACGCCCGACAGGCTCCCGATGATCTGCTCGGTCACGCCTTGCGGCAGATAGACTGGCGCCGACGGCTCGCTCCGGTCCTCGCAGACCATGACGGCAGCGGTCGACATCGCCGGCCCGTCGAACATCCCCGACTGCATGATCGTGTATCCCGCGACGCCGGCCAGGAGGACGGCGACGGCGAGCAGCACTCCCGCCAGTCGCCACGTGCGCGAGGATACGGTCGCGGCGTGGACATCGGTCCCGAACTCCTCCGCGAAGGCCGCCACACTCGGAAAACGCTGCGTCGGATCCTTGGCCAGGGCCCGCAAGATGGCGCTCTCCATCTCGGCCGGCGCGTCGGGCCGCAGCGCACGCACCTTGGGCGGCGTGGCGGTCACATGGGCGACGACGAGGTCCGCCGGATTGCTCGCCTCGAAGGTCGGACGCCCAGCCAGCGCTTCGAAGAGCAGGCAGGCGAGCGCATACTGGTCGGAGGCCGGCCCCACCGTCTTGTCTCCCTTCAACTGCTCGGGACTCGAGTATCGTGGGCTCCCGATGAAACCACCTGTCGTCGTGACGCCGGTGCCCTCCTGCGGATCGCGCGCGATGCCGAAGTCAGCCAACATCGCGCCGCCGCTCGTCAGCAGGATGTTCTCCGGCTTCACGTCGCGATGCACCACGCCACAATCGTGCGCGTACTGCAGTGCCGATGACAGGTGCTCGGCCAACCGACGCACCTCCGCCAACGAGAGCGCCGGTCCGCGGTCGAGCCGAGCGCGGAGGGTCTCCCCCTCCAGCAGCGGCATCACGAAGAAGAGCGTGCTGCCTTCGATGCCGGAGTCGAAGAGCGGCACAATGTGCGGGTGGTTCAACTGCGCCGCCATCGCGATCTCGCGCTGGAACCGCTCCACCACGGCGGCACTCAGCACGTCGGGGCGGATCAGCTTCACCGCGACGGAGCGTCGGTGGCGCAGGTCCTCGGCGGCATAGACGACGCCCATGCCCCCGGCGCCGATCTCGCGGCCCAGTTGGTAGCGTTCGGCCAGCGCGGCCGGAATGCCTTGGCGCGGAGTGTCCACGGGTGGGGTGTGCGTTGAACGACGCGGGAACTTACGAGAGGGCCCTGCACTAGGCCAGTCGGGATCGCACCGTGGTGCCGACGGCCCAGGGCACGCCGCCCCCTCCCCTGGCGCCGCACGGCGGATATGTTATTCGCCGACCCCGACGTTCACCTCTCCACCGGAGTGCCTCCCATGCGCCTGAATGCTGTCCGCCGCACCGCCGTCCTCGCCGTCGCCACGCTCGGGCTCCTGAGCTCCTCGGCCTGCTTCGGCTCCTTCAACCTCACGCGCAAGGTCTGGACGTTCAACAAGAATGTCTCGCCCGACAAGTTCGTGCAGGAACTCGTCTTCTTGGCCTTCGCGGCGATTCCCGTGTACAGCATCGCCGGACTCCTCGACGCCGTCATCATCAACAGCATCGAGTTCTGGACCGGCGAGAATCCGGTGTCGGTGGCCAAGTCCACCACCACGCCCGACGGCCGTGAGTTCGTCCAGCGCGGCACGGTCACCGAGACCGAGCGCGTGATGGTCATCGATGAACTGAAGGATGGAGAAACCCTCTCGACCACCACCGTGCGCGTGCCCAAGAGCGGCGAGTCGCTGCTCGTCGAGACGCGCTTCCCCGATGGTCGCGTGGAAAGCCGCACCGTCTCGCGCCTGGCCGACGGCACGGTGCTCATCGAGCAGTAACGCGCAGGCCTCCGAGGCCGCCGGCGAGCCCTCCCTCCGGGAATCGGGCATCGCCGAACACGACCGTCGCGGATCCGTCCACGGCGGTCGTGTCAATTCGGACCCACGGATACCGCGACCACACCAGGTAGCCGCGCACATCCGCGTCTGCGCGCGCCGACACCACGCGTGCATCGCTCCAGTCGCCGCGGGGGATCACCTGGCCGCCGAAGGCCACCCGCCGCGAGTGCCGCCAGTCGAGCATCCCGAAATGGTACCCATCGGCCGTGACGGCGATGAGTTGCGCCCGCAGGGGATTCCCCATGGCCGGCTGATACAGCACCTCGCGCACACCCACGAGGCCGTGCTCCTCCGCCCCGGACCGTGCGAGGCGCTCGCCGGCGCGGCTCACGCCGATGAGCAGCAGCGGGTACGCCAGGGCCAGCGCCCCGGCCGTGCGCACTGCGCGCAGCGACGCCCGCCGGCGCGCGAGCACGAGCGTGGCCGCAAGGAGCACCCACCAGTACGGATCAATGATGAACACCGCGTCCCCATAGAACCACCGGCCGCTGTAGGGCATCAGCAGCCGGATCCCGTAGGTGTTCAACCAGTCGAGCATGGGGTGGCTGAGGCAGCCGACGGCGGCAAGGATCAGCGTCCAACGCGGATCAACGGGCAGGGCCTCAGGGGTTCGACGCAGGCGAATCCAGCGGTCCCACGCAAGGACCGCAGCGCTGATCACCAGCGGCAGGATCACGAGGGCAATCGGACCATGGGTCCACCCGCGTCGGAAGGCGAGGCTGGCGAAGCTCCCCCATCCGGTGGAGATGATGTCCACATCGGGGGCGTTGGCCGACAGCATCAGCGTCGCGGCAGCGAGTGGCGTCTTGCGATCCCCGCCAACGCGCGCCATCACGGCGCCGGCGAGTGTGTGGGTGATGGGATCCATGGCCCTCAAGCTCGCAGCCGGACCGGAGGCGGGCAATCGGGCGCGGAGGCTGTGGTGACAGGCGCGTCGGCAGGGTATTCTGGACGTGTCCCCCACGCGTGAGGTTCGCTATGCCCGCGCTCCGCCCCGCCCTCGTATCGCTCCTCCTCGCTGCGCCGCCGCTCACCGCGCAGGACTCGACCCAGGCGATCCCTGCGCTGGCGCACCCGGTGGAACTCCTGGTGACAGCCGAGACCGAGCGCATCGTGTGCCGTCGGCAGCACACGGTGGAGCAACAGACCATCCAACGGCGCGGCGCGGGATGGTACAGCCGCGCCTGGGACGGGCTCTTCCCCATCAGCTGGATCGTGGATCTCACCGCCTCACAGCGACAGGTCACGCTGGGGCTGGAATCCAATCGGCGCCCGCGCGAGCTGGTCGCGCTCGGACCGCGGGACCAAGCGCTCGGCGGCGGTCTGGAAAGCGTGCGAATCCGGTTCCTCGCCGACGGCAGCGTCCAGGGCGGGCATCGCTCCGTCACCGCCGGCCCGCAGCGGTTCTCACGCACGGTGGTGCAGAGGGCACTGCTGCCCGAGGACGGCGTACTCGGTCACACGCTGGCGCTGGAGCTGGCCTTCCGATGCGAGCGCGGGCTCACCGAGCCATTGGTGCCAGGCTGGATCTGGGGGCAGATCCCGCCGCCGTAAGCCGGCTCAGCGCCTCCGCGCGCCCGCAAGCAACAAGTGTTCGGCGGCCGCATCGTCCGCCACGCGACCGCACATCAGCTCGCACAGGGCGAGCACGTCGTCATCGGCGAGGGCGTAGTACACGAACAGCCCCTCGCGCCGCCGCGTCACGAATCCAGCCGCGAAGAGCTGCTGCAGGTGCTTGCTGAGATTCCCCTGCGCGAGGTCCGTCGTCTCCACCAGCTCCGTCACCGTGCGCTCGCCATCCTCCAAGGCATGGAGGATGGCGAGCCGGGCCGGTTCGGCGAGTGCGCGGAAGCGCCCCGCCACGCGGGCCAACAGCGCGGGCGTCACTGCCCGTCGCGGGGAAGCGCGCCTGGGGCTCACGCCTTCTTGATCTGCGTGGGCAATACCTTCACGACGACCAGGAAGAGGATGCCAATCACCAACGCCGGCACGATCGCCGGCACGCCCAGCGCGTCCTGCACGGTGAGCTTCCCGAAGTCGAGCAGCGCGACGATGGGGGCGATGGCAACGGTGTACACGAGCGTGAACACGAGGGCGCCGACGATGCCCCCGAACAGCGCGAACCAGGCGTCGCGCCGTCCCTCGCCGATGCCGACGACGCAGGTGCCCGGGCAGTAGCCGCCCAGTCCGAATCCGACGCCAAAGATCAGGCCCCCAAGCAGCACGCCGACGAGGTAGGTCGGCTTGATGTCGAAGTGTAGCAGGTTCGGAATGAAGAGATTGAGCGTGTACACCGTGATCATGCCCACGGCGATGGTCGTGGCCATGAACTTGATGATGGAGAGGTTCTCGAGCCGGAGGTTCTGCAGGATCACGGCCGGGCTCGAGGCGCGCACGCGCTGGATGAGGAAGCCCATGGCGACGCCGGTGAGCAACGCGAAGAGATTGGTCATGGTCAGCGCCCTCCGAGGCGAACGGCCTGCATGAGTTTGGCGGTGCCGATGCCGGTGGCGAACACGCCGGCGGCGAAGACGAATCCGGCCATGCTCAGCTGCGTCATGCCGGAAATGATCAGCCCACTGGTGCAGCCGCCGGCGAGCCGGGCGCCGAAGACGATGAGAAAGCCCGCCAGGAAGGCCTCGGTGTACCGCGTGGCGGTCGTTTCGGTGCCTGGGTGCGGATGCTCGACCTTGGGTGCCTTGGCGGTATCGCGACGCGCACCGAGAAAGCCGCCGATCACGAGACCGAGCAGGAGGAAGGTCTCGGCGCGCAGCAGGGACCCCATCTTGACGAGATACGGATTCTCTGCCGCGTAGGTGGGGGTCACCGCGCGGAGGATCTCGCCGATGAAGCGCGGATAGGTGCCGGAAACGCCGATTGGCCCCCACAGGAGGATCGATGCCGCGCCGACGAAACCGAAGATGATCCCGAGCGTTGCCCAGGGGGGAAGACCGCTCTTGGTCGCGGTCGCTGCAGAGGTGGTCATGGTCAATGCCTCGTGGGAGAACGGTCGTCAGGGACAAAGCGATCACGGGCCGGCATCTGCACCGCACGCAACGCGGCCGCGTCGAGGACCGTCGTGTCGGGAATGACCCGATTGGCGGCAAGCAGGAAGGCGGTCACGGCATAGGTTTCGTCGGCGCTCAGCGAGCCGGGCGTGTAGAGCGGCATGGCCCGGCGGATGTAGTCGTACAGCGTGGTGGCGTGCGACCAGTAGTTGCCGATGGTGCGCGGCACCGTCGCGTCGGCGGAGAACGCGAAGTCCTCGCCGCGGGGATCACGCCCGATCAGCGCCGGATACACCGGATGCAGCCCTTGCCCCTCGACGCCATGGCAGGCGGCGCACTGGGTGGCATAGATCGCCGCGCCGTCCCGCGCGGTGCCGCGCCCCGCCGGGAGTTCAAGACCTTCGGGACCAATGTCGCTGTCCCACGCCGCGAGCTGCGCGCGCGATGGCGCACGCCCCAGGCCGAAGTGGCCGGCGCGATAGGTTGCGGGCGGCGCGTACGCCACCGCCACGGCCATCGTGTTCGGCTCGCGCTCCCCGCTGGCGCCTTCGTCGCAGGCGACGGCAGCGGCCACGAGGAGCGGGAGCATCCGTGTGCCCCGCGTCATGTCTCGCCGTGGAAGGTCACGCGCCCATCGCGCGCCACCTTCCACCCCACGATCTGATTGAAGTGGTAGTCCGTGCCGAGTCCGCGTGCAGCGATCAACGCGCTCCGCGTGGGCTGGGTGAAGCCCGACTCGTCGGTGGCGCGGCTGAGCAGGACGTGCTCCCCACCCTTCCACTCGAGCATATGCTGGAACCGTACGGCCGCCTTGGGCAACGCCGGCCCCATGAGCTCGGCGTCGGCCCAGGAACGTCCGTTGTCGGTGCTGACCTCCACGCGCGTGATGCGTCCGCGCCCGCTCCAGGCGAGGCCCTGCACCGGATGCCACCCGCGGGCGCGCAGTTGCGCCGGGTACGACGGGGAGGTGATCACCGATTTCGCATCGTTCTCAAAACTGAAGCGACGCGCCGTCCTGTCGGGCATCGGGTCGGTGTACTTCGCCGTCTCCCATCGCGTCATCCACGGACGCGTGCCGAGCTCGAGACGGCGGAGCCACTTCACGTTGATGTTCCCTTCCCATCCGGGCAGCAGCAGCCGCAGGGGGTAGCCCTGCGCCGGGCGCAGCGGCTCGCCATTCTGCGCCCAGACCACGAGCGCATCGTCCCAGGCCTTCGGCATCGGCACCGAGCGTGTCATCAGGCAGGCATCGCCGCCTTCGGCCAGGAACCAGCTCGCCTCGGGCTTGGCACCGGCCTCACGGAAAAGCGTGGCGAGCGGCACACCCGTCCACTCCGACGTCGACAGCATGCCCGCCACCCGCTGTGCCGTCAGGTCCGGCTGCGGCGAGCGGAACGCGTGGCGGCCGTTCCCCGAGCATTCGATGAAGTACGTGCGCGTGACCTGCGGGAAGCGCTTGAGCTCATCCACCGACAGCACCAGCGGGCGGTCCACGAGTCCGTGAATCATCAGCTGGTGCTTCGCCGGATCGATGACCGGTATGCCGGCGTGGTGCCGCTCGAAGTGCAGATCGCTTGGCGTAATGGGTCCGGTGAGGTCCTGCAGCGGCGTGAGCGAGGAACCCACCGTCTCGCCAGTGGGTCCGCGCGAGGGCTTCACGAAGGGTGAGCGCGCGCCAAGGGCGCTGGTGGGGAGGCCTTGCAGCTTGGTGGGATCGGTGGGGACGGTGACCGTGGCCTGCGGGGCGCTGGCGGCGGCCCCTTCCTGGGCCGTGGCCTTGGCCACCGCCACGGCGCCGAGGGCCGTGGCGGCGCCGACGATGGCCTCGCGGCGGGAGAGTTTTCGCGTCATGCCGTGCTCAGCGGGCCGCGGGTCCGGCGCGCGGCGGCACCGGGACGATTGCGCGCTGCGGCGTCGAGCGCGGCAGCAGCGTCGGCGGCCGATACGCCTTGTGCCCGGAGCGCAGGTCGTAGGGCACGTCCTTGGGATTCCCGCCCACCGGCCAGTCGAACTCCTTGGCCGGCGAGTCCGGACGCGGCTGTCCGTTGATGTAGGCGGCCAGGTCCCACGCTTCCTGTTCGCTCAGCGACCCCGGATTGACCTGCGGCATGTTGCGGTAGATGAAGGCGGCGACGCGCTCGATGCGCGCCATGCTGGCGCCGATCGAGTACGAGCGCGGGCCCCAGAGCGGCGGGAGCACGCCCAGTCCTTCGCCGTTGGCCCCGTGGCAGGTGCTGCAGGTCTTCTCCACGTACAGTTGGGCCCCGCGCGCGGCATCGCCCTCGAGCTCGGTCGGCATCTTGGGCAT
Source organism: Gemmatimonadaceae bacterium (assembly GCA_024710705.1). GTDB lineage: Bacteria > Gemmatimonadota > Gemmatimonadetes > Gemmatimonadales > Gemmatimonadaceae > Pseudogemmatithrix. Next base: position 82,250 of record JANJUF010000019.1, read on the forward strand.
CGCGGCCGTGGACATGTGATAGCCGCTTGGGATCCCCTCGGAGATGAAGGCCAGGTAGGCGAGGATGTCCGTCATCTCGCGGCTTTCTTTGGGCAGGACATTGCCGGCGAGGGAGCGGGTGAAGCAGTAGTTGACGCGATCGGCGAGGTCGATGACGGCGCCGGTGCGCGACATGTACTGTGGGAATCGGGCGTGGGCGCCGGTGAGCGAGCCGGCACTCAGCTTGATCCCGTCGTCCTGATGGCAAGACGTACAGCGCAAGCCCGACGTGGCGTACTGCGGGAGCGATTCCGGGGTGAAGCGCAGGAGATAGAGTCCGCGCTTGACCGAGGCGCCGAGGGAATCAGCGGGGATGTCAGCTTCGCGCTTGGCGGTCCACGCCGCTTCGTTGAACGCGACCGCGCCATGCGCGTCCTGGGATGCGGGTCGGTCAGGGGCACAGGCGCCGGCCATGAGCGCGAGCAGGGCGACGGCCGCGGGGCGAGCGGGAAGGGATCGCATGAGGGGGACCTCACGAGGGGGCGGAGGGCGGAGCGATTCTCTGTACTCCGATACGGTAATATTCTTTCCGGGCCGTGGCAAGCGCCCTGCCAGCGGAACCCTTACACGGGCGTGGATGCCACCCTGATGGCGCACCGGCGCGCCCGGTGCGGAATTACGTCCACGAGGACGCGCGCCACGATGCCCCGTGCGCGCCCGACACCTCCCTCTCGGAGACGCCCATGCTCAAGGTCAAGGATCTCATGACCCCCGATGTCCTCACCCTCGCGCCAAACACGAGCGTGCGGGAGGCCGCCGAACTCCTCGCCACCGAGCATGTGAGCGGGGCGCCGGTCGTTCGGCTCGGCAAGATCATCGGCATGGTCAGCTCGCGCGACCTGCTCGAGTTCATCGCGGCCCTGCCAGCCGACCCCGACGCCGTCAGCGGCGGCCTGGAACACGGCATCCTCGACGACCACACGGTGGAGGAGGCGATGACGCGCGGACCGCTCACGACCATCGAGCCGGACGCGCCGGCGAGCAAGGCGGCGGAGCTGATGCACGGTGAGAACATCCATCGCCTGCCCGTGGTGGACGGCGGCCGCATCGTCGGCATCATCTCCACCACCGACCTCGTGAAGGTCGTGGCGCAACGGAAGCTCAGCTACCGCACCTTCGTCTTCCCGCAGTAGGCGGGCGACGGGCGCTCAGCCGAAGATCGAGCGGACGACGAACCCCACATTCGCCGGCCGCTCGGCGAGGCGGCGCATGTACCAGCGATACCAGGCCTCGCCGTAGGAGATCAGCGTCGCCACCGTCGCTCCCTCGGCCCGGAGTTGCAGCTGCTCCCGCTCCCGGATCCCGTAGAGCATGTGGATCTCGTACGTGCCCGGTGCGACGCCGAGCGTGCGCGCCTTGGCGATGATGCGCTGGAGCAGCGGCACGTCGTGCGTGCCGAATATAGGTGTGCAGCTCCGTCGCGCCGCGGCGTCGAGCATCTGGGCGCTGAGCGCCTCGTAGGCGGCGTCGGTATCGCGCTTGGCCGGAAAGGCCACCGACACCGGTTCGGCATAGGCACCCTTCACCAGTCGAATGGCCGGATTCAGCGGCAGCAGCGCCTCGACATCCTTGGGCGTGCGGTAGAGATATGCCTGCAGCGCGAGCCCCGCGCGCGCGTGGCGCGCGCGGATGAGCCGATACAGTTCCAGGGTGCGATCAACGTACGTTGCGTCTTCCATGTCCAGCCAGAGGGCCGATCCCGTCGCCTCTGCCTTGTCGGCGAGGGCCCGGCAGTGCGCGGCGCACTCATCCTCCGAGAGGTCGAGCCCGAGCTGCGTCGGTTTGATGCTCACCTGCGCCGGCAGCCCGCGCGCCTTGATGGCATCGAAGAGCTGCTCGTAGTGCGCACGCACGGCCACCGCCTCGGCGCTCGTCGTGATGGCCTCACCCAGCCGCGTGAAGAGGATGCCGCGTCCGCTCTCGGCCACCGCCGCCCCGGCGCGCAGGCCGTCCTCCATCGTCTCGCCCGGCATGAAGGCCCGCGTGGCGCGGCGCACCACGGCACTGCGGGTCGCGATGCGGTTGAGCGTGTCGCTCTTCGCCGCGGCGAGGAGGAGGGAGCGTCCGATGCCCATCGTCAGTGCCTCACCCGATGCCAGGGATGCGAGTCAGTTCACGCAATCGCGCCTCGAGTGCCTGCTTCTGCACCTCGAGGCGGGCACGCTCGTCGGCGATGCGCGCCGTGACCTGGGCCCGCGCTTGATCTCCCGCCGCGCGCGCCTCGGCCACCTTGGCCTCCACCAGCTCGTCCACGCGAGCCCGCACCTGCTGCTCGGCGCGCCGCACCTCGTCGCCAAGCTGCTCCCGCAGCGCCGAGCCCACGGCCGTAGCCACGTTGGTGCGAACGCCCAGCGTCGGCGTGCGCAGGGTCCCGCCGATCTCGGCGACGATCTCCACCGAGTCAATGCGTCCAATCGCCCGCCAGAGCGCGTCCTCCACGAAGGCCATGCGCGCGTTGGCGGGCGCTGGACGCATGGAGTCGCGCACCCAGGTCACGCGCGGCGCCCGCCAGGTCCAACGTCCGCTCAGCTGCTCGCCGGATCGCGTGAGGCGCACCTCCGAGTAGCCCGTGCCGAGCACCACCGATCCGCCCAATCCGCCGAGCGGGAAGTTCGGGAGGGTGATGCCGGCCAATCGCGCGCTCAGCGTATCGCGCGCCGGTTCGCTGCGGTGGTCGAACAGTCCGGCCACGCGAATGTCGGTCGGCCCCTGCTGCCCGTCCGTGCGCGAGACCGTGAATGTCGTCGGTGCGCCGTAGACGGCTGGCTGCGACGTGAGTCCCACGATAGTGGCGTCGTACCGGCCGGCGCTTGCGCCCTCGCCTCCGAGCGTGAGCGAAAGCTCGGCGAGCCGCATGAGGAACTTCGGGTACACCCGCTCCTTCGGGAACAGCACGTCGGTGCCCGACGCGCGGACTCGTGGCGGTCCGGGTTGCGTGCGGCGCTGGAGTCCGGGCGGGAGATACCGCTCCGCCCGATGCGCCCAATACAGCACACCGGCCATCTGCTCGGCGATGAGATCGCTGAACAGTTGCGGCCCGACGCTCGGCACATCGAAGGTGGGGAGGCGCAGCAGCGAGCGTGCGTAGGCGTAGTCGGCGGTGCGCGCCGCCGGGATCGCCGCCAGCTTGTCCTGCAGGCCGGCCGCATTCCCGCGCGTCTCGGCATCGAAGGCCCTGAGGCGATCGTCAATCACATCGAGGTCACGCAGCGCGCGGCGGACGTCGGTGACGGCCTGACGCGCGCCGGCGAGGCCGAGCGTGCGCACGTTGGCACTGGCCAGCCGCTGGGCGAGTGCCTCGGCGCTGTCGATGGCCGGACGGGGATCGGCGGCGGCCAGGTCGGCGAGCAGCTTGGCCCGCGCGGTGTCGGCGTAGGCCTGCGCGTGTCGTGCGGCACGGAGCGCGGCAAGACTGTCGGCCGAGATCGCATCGACGTTCACCGACTGGGTGAGCGTGGACAGATTCAGCGGTGGAACCTTGATCTGCCGCTTGAAGTTGGCAATGACTTCGGAGCTCGTCTCTCCATCCGACTCGCGCTTCGGGATCGCGCCAGATGTCGCGCGCGGCGTGCCGAAGCGGATGCCACGGGCGGCGACCGTGTCGATCACGACCTTCCGTTCGAGCGCCGGCAGGATGCCCACGTCGAAGACCAGCTCCTCGAGCTCGACGAGGTTGGTCATCGGGGAGTTGGGATCGGTGACCTGCAGCCCCTCCAGCGTGACGTGCCCGTCGAGGAGGCCCAGCACGGCGCGCGCGAGATCCACCCTGGCACCGACCGCCGCCGTGCCCCCCGCTTCCACGGCGAACTTCAACGCGCGATCGGCGAAGAACACCGAGACGAGCGCGATCAATGACAGTGTGACGGAGAGTGGAAGCAACGCCTTCCAGCGGATGTATCTCATGACGGCCACAGCGTCTGATAGAGATCCCACATCCGGGTGCCCTTGAGGGCCTGCACCACTTTCCACTTCTGAACGTAGGCGTAGACGTCGGCCCGGTACCGCGCAACGAGCACGCGAAAGACGAAGAACATCGGCAGGAGCAGCAGCAGCCACGCAACCAGGCTGCCGAGCACGATGGAGTTGTTGAGCCGCGACAGCGCGACGACCGGCGTGTTGACCACCCAGGTGAAGAACGGGGCCAGGGCATCCTGCGTGAGCAGGGCCATGCCGAGCCGATCGAAGAGCGGGTCGAGGGCGAAGCCGAGTGGCGTCGCGATGGCCCAACCGAGGAAGACCCCCGGCATCGAGACAGTCGTGAGCATCGCGGCGGCAAGCACCACCAGGTTGTGCAGCGACACCAGCGGAGTCAGGCCGAAGCAGAGCCCGATGGCCATGCCCATCCCGACCTGCCCGGGCGTGCCCTCGGAGTTCAACGCCTTGAAGAGCTGCTGGAGGAACTGGAGGATCAGCATGACCACAATTTACCCGCGAGGGCTGTCTGGGGCCACGCGGGGAGGGTAGCTTCGCGTCCTATGCGGATTCCTTCATGGGTTGGACGCGTGGGTGCGGTGGCACTGGGGCTCCTGCTCCCCACGGCTGGATTGGCGCAGTGGGTCGGTGGGACGCTCACGGCAGCGGACTCCGCGCTCATCGGTGCCGTGCTGCTCGCCGAGGAGCGCCGCGATGCCGGGGCGCCATCACTGCGTGTCGCCGCAACACACGACGATCCGCGCGTCCGCCGGCTCGCGGCACGGGCGGCGGCGCGAATCACGGACTCCACGTTCGCCAGCCGGGACGCCCTGGCGCAGCCCGGCGCGCCGACGTTCCCTGTGTGGCCGGAGCCGGAGTGGAAGGCGCAGTACCGTGCGCTGGCGCCGCCCTCGGTGGGCTGCGAACCGCTTGTGGTTGCCGCGGGCCGGTTCGAGATTCCGGCGCTCCAACTGCGGGCGATGGACCTCGCTGGTGCACGACCCGCGTGCGCGACGCATCCCGCGATGCTCGCCATCTTGCTCGACGCGGTGGATGTCCTTCCACCGGCGGAGGGCCACGACCCGCACCCGAAGTCGACGCGCCCCGCCGCCCATGCGCTCGTGGCCTTGAGCCGACTCGCGCCGGATTCCGCACGTCCGTGGCTCGCGCGGCTCGCCACGCACCGCGCACCGGAAGTGCGCCGCGCGGTCGCGCGCGCCGCGGTGCACCTCCGCGACGCGGCGACCCTCCGTGCGCTGGCCCGTGATACCGACGGCAACGTGCTCGAGGCCGTATTGCGCGGACTGCCGCGCGTGACGGGGCACGAGGATGACTCTCTCGCCCTGCGCCTTCTCGAGTCGGACGTGCCGCAAGTGGCGCTGGCGGCCGCCGAGGCGTTGAAGGGCTCTGCGCATCCCGAACTGGCGCCGCGCGCCGCCGCCGCGCTCGATCGGTATGTCGCGCGCGCCCGCGATCCGGAGCGCGATGTCCGCCTCGCCCTGCTGGCCGTGTTGGGGCGCCCGCCGGTGGACCCGCATCCGGTGCGCGCACCGGCACCGCTCCCGCGCGACGCCATCGCGCTGGCGCTCGGCGAGCTCCGCTACCTCGAGGTGGAGATGCTCATGCATGGGCGGTTCGTCGTCGAGCTGCGCGGCGACGTCGCCCCCATCATGGCCGCCCGGACCCTCGAGCACGCGCGCGCCGGCGGCTACGACGGCCAGACCTGGCATCGGGTGGAGTGGGATTTCGTCATCCAGGGTGGCAGCCCGCACGACAACGAGTACTCCGGCGCGGCGCGTTACCTGGTGGACGAACTCAGCGCCGTGCCCCACCCACGCGGCAGCGTGGGGATGAGCACCCGCGGCCATGACACCGGCGACGCGCAGTGGTTCATCAATCTCCGCGACAATCCGCGGCTGATGCGTGACTACACCGTGTTCGGCGTCGTGGTCGCGGGGATGGACATCGTCGACCGCGTCCTCGAGGGCGATGTGATCACCGCGATTCGCGAGGTCAGCGCCCCGACGCGGCGAGGCCCGCCCTGACGTGGGCAAGGAGATCGATCAGCGCCCGCTGATCCTTCTCTGACGGGAGGCCGGCGCTGACCAGTCCCGCCGTCTCCTTGATCAGCCTGTCCATCGCCTCGAGCAGCCGCAGCCCCTGCTCGGTGATCACGCAATGCACCACGCGCCGGTCGGCGCCGGCGCGCGCACGGCGGACGTGCCCGGCCTGCTCGAGCTTGTCCACCACGCGCGTGATGCCGGGGGCCTCCTCGATGAGTCGATCTCGCACCGCCAAGGTCGGCAACCCGTTCGGCCCCGCGCCGCGCAGGATCCGCAGCACGTTGTACTGCGCCACCGAGATCCCATACGCCTCCACGCGTTGTGCGATGGCGTGCCGCACGAGGGCCGCGGTGCGCATCAGCGCCACCACGGCCTCGTCGGCCGGCGTATCGAAGGGCTTTGACTGCTGGAGTTCTTCCTGCAACGAGCGGAGTGCGGTCATGCACAAAGTCTAGAAGCGCAACGCCAACGTCGCCAATACGGTGCGCGTGGCCACGGGGAAGAAGTAACGGTCCGTGCCATCGGTGTATCCGCTGGCGTAGGCGACTGCGTCGAACAGGTTCTGGACCTGCACCCGCAGCGTGGTGTTCCCCTGCTGCCACGCCGCGCCGAGGTCGGCGAGCGTGAACGCCGGCGTGACGAGTGCGTCGTTGCCATCATTGGCCAGTGGAGAGTCGCCCACATGCCGCAGCGAGAGCGAGAGCTCGAGCGATTCGCGCGCCTGCCAGGCGGCCTGCGCGTTGGCCAGTACGGCCGGCGAAAGCACCGGACGGACGTCGCGATACGTCACGCCAGCGGCCTCGTCCTCGTACTCGGCGATCCGTGCGCGCATCAGCATGCCGTTGGCGGTGAGCAGGAGCGATCGCGATGCCTGCCAGGCGAACTCGCCCTCGACGCCCAGGCGCGACGAGCGATCCACGTTTCGGCGCAACTGGCTGCCGGTGACGGAGATGGCCCCGATGGGCGCGATCTCGTTCCGGAAGGCCATGGCGAAGGCATTGAGGCTTCCCTGCACCGCGCCACGCCGCCACCGCGCGCCGAGTTCGAGATCGGTGAGCCGCTCGGGCTTCACCTGCGTGAGCGGCAACAGTTCGGCGGCCGCGGCATCATCGAGATCATCGGCTCCGGCGAACATGTCGCTGCGCGTGGGCTCGCGGCCGGCCTGCCCGAGCGAGGCGAAGAGCTCCACCGCGCTGGCCGCGCGCCAAGTCACCCCCACTTTGGGATTCACGAAGATCCAGTCCACGCGCGGTGTGCCGAACGTCGTGCCCTCGCTCGGCGCGTAGCGGAAAGCGGCGCGCCGTACCTGCAGGTCGGCATGCCAGTCGAGTGCGCCGCGCGTCAGCGAGCCCTTCACGAAGGCACTCTGTTCCTGCTTGTGCCCCGTGTTGTCGTAGACCCGCGTCGTGACGTCGGGCTTGATGTTCAGGAAGTGATCGCGGGCGTAGCGACTGCCGTGCGCGCCTGCCGCCACCGTGTACCCATCGCCTTCCCACGAGAGCGTGGACAGCACGCCGTACCAGACGTGGTCGAGATTGAACCGCCACAGCGTCGGCTCCCCGACGTCCACGTCGAACCAGCCGCCGGCGCTGTTGCGGTACGCCGTCGTGGTGAGCGTGGCACCGGGGCGCAGCACGCGCGTGTACTGCAGGCTGGCCAACTCCTGACGGAAATCGTCCGTCTCGTCGGGCGACATCGGATTCGTGCGCGGTTCCACCGCCAGCTCGGCCTCGCTGGCCGCATAGTACGCCAGCTGCATCTGCGAACGCCCGGCGAAGCCCGTGAACTTGAGGGCGTCACGCTCGCGGAAGTAGCCGGCGCTCACGAATCCCGACTGCGCCGTGTTCCCGGAGTGCGCGCGGTACCCCGCCGTCTCCTGCCCGGACACGCGGCCGTAGGCGGCAAACCGGCCCACGGCGCCCGTCGCCCCTTCGACGCTCACGCGCTGCGTCCCCCACGACCCGCCGGTGAGCTGCCCCTCGGCGAAGCGTGGCGTGGTGAGCAAGGGGAGGCTCTCGAAGTCGATGGAGCCGGCGAAGGCCGCCGTGCCGAACGCGCTCGAGCCCACGCCGCGCTGCACGCGCACCGAGTGCATCGAGTTCATGAAGTCTGGCACGTTGGAGAAGTAGAGGACCTGGTCCTCGGGGTCGTTCAACGGCACGCCGTCCACCGAGATGGCCAGACGGGTCTGGTCCACGCCGCGCAAGCGGATCGAGCTGTAGCCGGAGAAGGCGCCGGCATCGGAGGCGGCGGTGATGCCGGTGGCGCCGAGCAGGGCCAGCGGCGCATCCTGCCCCACGTAGGTGCGCTCGATGGTGGCGCGCGAGAGCACCGTCTGCGAGGTGGGGCTCGCGCCGCCGGCGCGGACGGCGCGAACGACGACGGATTCCAGGGTATCGTGCGCGGCGAGGGAGTCACGCGGCGGCGATTGTTGCGCCCGCAACGGGAGCGCGACGAGCACGGACAGGACGAACAGGGTCGAACGCATCAGCGGAGTCCTCGGAAGGAAAGAGGGCGCCGTAGTGACGGACCTCGCCGTGTGGCGTGGCCCCGACGAAAGAGGCCACGTCACCCGGCGAGCGGGTGACGTGGCCCAAGGTGCGGACACGACACTCGCCGCACTCCCTACGCCGGTGTAAACCGGGTCAGGTTCCAAGAGTGTTTCTCAACCCCGCGTTCGCGGAGTACCCCTGGCGGCTGTCCTGAAGGAATAGCGGGTCTCGGCGTGCGGCGCCACCCCGCGCCATTCGCGTCGCGGCGGCGGGAAGTCGCGACGCGGCGCAGCGCGCCGCTACGCGGCGCTACGCGGCGCGGCCGGTGGCGTGGGGCGCTCCGTCGTGAAGCCGTCGTCGCCTTGAGGCAATCGCCCCGCCAGAATCTCGCTCATCGGCCGCGTCGTCTCGAACTGTGCCAGCACGATGCGCAGGATGGCCGTGAGCGGCGCCGCCAGCAGCATCCCCACCACGCCCCACAGCAGGCCCCAGAACACGAGGGCCGCGACGATCGTCACCGGGCTGAGATTGAGGTTCTGCCCCATCAGCATCGGGTCGAGGCCGTTCCCGATGACCATCTGCACGGTCATGCTGAGAATGACGATGGCCACGACCGGCCCGAGCGTCTCGAACTGCACGAGCGCAATCGGGATCGGCAAGAGTGTCGCGATGATCGACCCGACCGACGGGATGAAGTTCAGCACGAAGGTCAGCACCGCGAACACCAGCGCCATCTCGAGCCCGAACGCGGTGAGAATCACCCAGATCAGGAACCCGGTGCCCGCCGAGATGAAGAACTTGATGACGAGGTACCGGCGGATGTCGCGGTCGATCTGCCGGAAGATCGGATGCTTGATCATCTCCCGCGTGCGCCCGAGCAGCAGGAAGATCACGAAGAGGATCACCAGCGTGCCGTTCTGGATCAGCACGAACGCCGTCTCGGCGCTGGCCTGCATCAGGCGCGACACGGGCAGGTTGCGCATGCTGTCCACCAGCGCATCCTGGCTGAGGTTCACGCCGCGATTGTCCAGCCACTGGGTGATCTGCCCGGCCACCTCGATCATCTTCTCGCGATAGATGTCGGCCGAGCCCGTGATGCCGCGCGCCGACGTGAGGAACAGCAGGCCGATCAGGAAGAGCCCGCCGATCACCAGCAGCATCACCACGAGCGTGGAGAGCCAGCGTGGGAAGCGCAACCGGAGTTCCAGCAGGTCGGCCACCGGCGAAACCAGGTAGTACACGAAGATCGCGAGCACGAACGGCACGAGTACCGGTCGCGTGAACGCGAGGGCCACGGCGATCGCCACGCTGGCGAGCACGACCATCGAGATGGTGACGAGGCTCGCCTGTTCGTCGTGGAGCGGATTGCGGAGGAGCGCCATGCGGGAAAGTTGGGGGCGGGATGGCGGCGAGCAAGGGCGGACCCGCGGTCACCTTTCGGCTAGTACCCCCCGGGGCGCCGATCGGGTACGGCCGAGGCGGTGCGTCCTGCCGGACCCCGGTAGAACGAGTTGTTGATCATGCTCATGGTGTAGTGCTGGACGTAGGCCAGCAGTCGCTGCGAGAGCTGTCGGCTGAGCTCCGGCTCGAGGCTGGCCAAGACCCGCCCGGTCCGCTCGCGCTCGTAAGCGACGACCCGTTCGCGCCCGTCTGGCTGCCGCTCCACGACTCCCTCGGCGCGCACCATCCAATAGGTCTCATCGGCCGCGAGCACGGCTTCCCCCGGCGCGCTCGAGAAGACCGAGCGCCCGAACAGGGGAAGGCGCGGCGGGCGGACGCCCGCGAAGTCGAGAATCGTGGCGAACAGGTCCACGTGCTGGGTGACGCGTGCCGGGGATACCGGGGGGAGCGGGCGCGTGGGGTGGTACAGCAGCACCGGCACCATGTAGCGCCCGAGCACCGTGTCGTACCGGTCAGAACGCATCGGGGCGGTGTGGTCGCCCGTGATGATGAACAGCGTATTCTCGAACCACGGCTGGGTGCGGGCTGTCTCGAAGAAGCGCCGAACCGCAAGATCCACGTAGGCCACGTTCTGGTGGATCGGGCGGGGGCCGCTGGGCAAGGACCCAACGTGCTCCGGCGGTACCGTGTACGGATGGTGCGTGCTGATGGTGAACGCCGTGCTGAACCAGGGTTCACGATGGGTACTCAACTCGCGGGCCACGAACTGCAGGGCCGGTTCGTCGAAGAGGCCCCAGCTGCCATCGAACGCGTCCGATCGCAGGTCCGACGGGAAGCGCTCCAGCGGATAGAAGTCGCCGATGCCGGCCATGGCGGCGATGGCGTCGAAGAACATCGTGCCGCGGGGCGCACCGTGGAACATGCTGGCGTGATAGCCCGCCTCGCCGAGGAAGTGCCCGAGCCCACGCCACTCATTCTGCTGGTAACTGGAGACGGCGATCGACCGTCCGCTGTACAATGGCACGCCCACCAGCATGCTCGGCAGCGCATCCATCGACCGCCGGCCGTTGGCGAAGGAATTGGTCAGGAAGATCCCCTCGCCGGCGAGCGAGTCGAGGAATGGCGTGAGGCCTGCGACCTCGCGGTCGTCCCCGCCCCAGTACTCGGTGCCGAAGCTCTCGAGGATCAAGAGCATCACGTTCTGCGGCCGACCGGCCTCGCGCTCGCTGGCCGCGGGCAGTCCGTACGGCGCCCGCAGCAGGGCCTCCACCTCACGGTCGTCGGCGAAGTACTGCACCGGCGCCAGCTTTCGGTCACGCGGGCTGTGGATGAGCGTGAAGGCGCTGTTGAGCGTGAGCACCCCCACTTCGTGCTGCCCGCTGGCGAAGGCGTGGATCGGCTTGAGCGGCTTCTTCTGGAGGCCGCCGCGGGCCGCCACTACCGTGCACAGCAGCACCACGACGACGCCGAGGGCGGCACGCAGGCGCCCGCGCACGGCAGGCCGCGTGTCCACCGGGTGCCGCGGATAGAGCAGCAGCATGGAGAGCGCCAGCATCACCGCCACCGTCGCCAGGCCTGCGAAGTTCACCATCAGCTGGCCGAACTGGGCTGTCGCTTCGCCGGTGAGTGCGAAGACGTCCATCGTCACGCGCGTGCCGGTGAACGGATAGTACCCGACATCGCCGACCATCACGATGGCGGCGGCGGCGTTGACGGCGACGAACACGCCCTGCACGATTCGGGCGTACCAGCGGCGCGCGAGGAGCGCCGCCGGGGCCAGCGACAGGAGGATGAACGGGATGTTCGAGTAGACGATCGCCGACAGGTCGAAGCGCAGGCCGCGCACGAAGGCGAGGGCCAGCGTCGCCGCCGGAGTCTCGTCGAAGTTGGCGCGGTGATCGATGAAGAAGACCACGCGCACGATCGTGTAACTGGCCAAGACGAGCGCGAGCCGCCGGAGGAGCATGCCCTCGGGGCTGCGGAGGAAGCTGGCGCCTTCGCGGTGGAACGATCGATCGGACACGGTGGGCACGGCGGGTGGGGGAAGCGGACCTTCCTGCAATCTTTACCCGCTCCGCACGCCGGGCAACGCTGTCGCCCGAGCCGGCGGCACCACAGTATTCCAGAGCCCTTCCCCCCTCCTGCTCCCAGACATGCGCCGCCTCCTCCTCCTCGCCCTGAGCCCGCTCGCGCCGCTCGCCACCGCTCTCGGAGCCCAGCGCGCCAGCCGCCCCGCCCCGCCCGCGGCGGAGGCGGTGGACATCACACTCTTCGCCGGCATGCAGTGGCGCATGGTGGGTCCGCACCGCGGCGGCCGCTCCACCGCGGTCGCAGGCGTCCCCGGCCAGCCGTACGTGTTCTATACGGGATACACGGGCGGTGGCGTGTGGCGCACCGACGACGCCGGCAACAGTTGGACGCCACTGTCTGACGGCTACTTCGACAACGGGAACGTCGGCGCCATCGGCGTGGCCCCCTCCGATCCGCGCATCATCTACGTCGGCCTCGGCTCGGCGTCGATCCGCGGGAATGTGTCGGTGGGCACGGGCGTCTGGCGTTCCACCGACGCCGGCGCCACCTGGAGTTACCTCGGACTTCCGGAGTCGGGCGCCATCGGCAAGCTGGCGATTCACCCCACCGACCCCAACACGGTCTACGTGGCCGCACTGGGGCATCCGTTCGGAAAGAACCCCGAACGCGGCGTGTTTCGCACGACCGATGGCGGCGCGACCTGGCAGCACGTGTTGGCGCTGAACGATTCCACGGGTGCCGTCAGCATCACGATGGCCCCGGATGACCCGCGCGAACTCTGGGTCGGCGTATGGCGCGCCGAACGAAAGCCGTGGACGCTGATCTCCGGGGCGGCCGAGGGCGGACTGTATCGCTCGCGCGACGGCGGCGAAACGTGGACCAAGGTCGGCGGCGGTCTCCCCACAGGCCTCATCGGCAAGGTGGCCGTCACGCAGTCGCCGGCCGATCCCACTCGGCTGTGGGTGCTGCTCGAAGCGGAACCCGACGGCGGCCTGTATCGCTCCGACGATCGCGGTGAGACCTGGCGTCGCGTGAACGCCGAGTCCACCGTGCGCGGCCGCCCCTTCTATTACACGCACGTGCGGGCGGATCCGGTGGATCGGAACAAGGTCTTCGTGCTCAACGTCCCCCTGCTGCGTTCGGTGGATGGCGGCGAGACCTTCCGGCCGATCCCGCTGCCGCACGGCGACGTGCACGATATCTGGATCAATCCGGCCGACCCCAGGATCTTCGCGGTGTCGAATGACGGCGGCACCGTGGTGACGGTGAATGACGGACGCACCTTCAGCTCCGTGTACAACCAACCCACCGCTGAGCTCTACGACGTCGTGGTGGACGATCGGCATCCGTATCGACTCTACGGTTCGCAGCAGGACAACACCGCCATCAGCGTCCCCTCACGGCGGATGGACAATTCGCTGCGCCCGCAGGAGGAGTGGAACTACGCGGCGGGCTGCGAGACGGGTCCGGTGGCCGTGCACCCCGCGCGACCGGACGTCATCTGGGGCGGATGCTACGGCGGGCTCATCAGCCGCTATGATCGGCGCGATGATACGCGCGTGCCGGTGAAGGTCTGGCCTGAGGCGACGAACCTCGCGCCGAAGGACATGACGAACCGCTGGCAGTGGGTGTCGCCGATCGTAGTCTCCCCGCACGACACGCTGACCGTCTTTCACGCCAGCCAGTACCTGTACCGCAGTCGCGATGGTGGGGACTCGTGGACGCGCATCTCGCCTGACCTCACCACCAACGATCCGCGCTACCAGCAGTTTCCCGGTGGACCCATCACCTTCGACGCCACTGGCGTGGAAGTCTTCACCACCATCTTCGCGGTGACGCCGTCGCCGCACGACGCGCGAACGATCTGGGTGGGCAGCGACGACGGCCGCGTCCATCTCACGCGCGACGACGGCGCGACCTGGACCGACATCACGCCGCGTGGCATGCCGGCGCGCGGGACCGTGAACCGAATCGAGGTGTCGGCACACGCGCCCGGACGCGCCTTCCTCGCGGTGCATCGGTACCGCGAGGATGATCAGGCCCCGTACATCTTCCGCACCGATGACTTCGGCCGCACCTGGCAGCGCCTCACTGACGGCCGCAATGGGATTCCGGCGCGCCACTGGGTCCGCGTCGTGCGCGAGGATCCGGTGCAGCGCGGCCTGCTGTATGCCGGCACCGAGTTCGGGATGTACGTCTCGTTCACCGACGGCGCGCGCTGGCAGCGGTTGCAGTTGAACCTGCCAGCCACGCCCATTACCGACGCCAAGGTGCAGCGCGGGGACTTGGCCATCTCCACGCAGGGGCGTTCATTCTGGGTGTTGGACGACCTCACCCCGCTCCGCGAGCTGGCCCGCGACCGCAGCACCGACGTGGCGCGGCTGTACCCGCCGCGTCCTGCGTCGCGCGGCGTGGTCGGCGCGGCGTTGCAAGAAGTTGAGCTCTCGCTGCCGGACGACTTGCCGCACGGTGCGCTGATTCACTTCGCCCTGACGCGCGAGGCACGTGCGCTTGCCCTGCAGGTGCTCGACATGAGCGGAGACGAACTGCGGGCCTGGCGCATCGATTCGAGCGCCGCGCCCACGTCCGGCACGCGCCCGCTGCGGCTCACCCCGGGCTTCCAGCGCGTGGTGTGGGACCTCCGCGGGCCCGGACCGCGCGGCGGCGGCGGCCAAGGCGTGAAGATGCCTCCCGGCAACTACCGCGTCCGCCTCACGGTGGACGGCATCGTGCGAGAACATCCGCTGGTGG
>JANJUF010000032.1 GCA_024710705.1 Gemmatimonadaceae bacterium
CGGATAGTAGCGGTTCACCTGCTCGGGCTTGGCTGGATCGTCGCGGAAGAAGTCGTAGGCCCGGAGGATGGCACCGATGCTGCGGCCATTCGTGGAGTGGCGCAGCAGCCCGTCGTGCGCGGCCCGCAGGGCGCCCGCGGCGACAAGGTCGTCGTTGCCCATCATGAACACGTACTCGCCGCGCGCGAGCTCCACGAGACGCCGGAAGTTGCCGTCGTAGCCGAGCGTGCGCTCGTTGGCGTGGAAGCGGAACTTGCCGGGGTGCGCGGCAGCGTAGCGCTCGACCACGGCGCGGATCTCCTCGCGCTCGCGTGAGACGTCCTCGGCCACGACGACTTCCCAATCGGTGAAATCCTGCGCGAGCACGGAATCGAGCAGGCCCGGCAGCAGCGCGGCCCGGTTGTACGCCAGGATGCAGACGGAGAAGCGAGGGCGCTGCGCACTCACGGCAGACGAGTCTGTCATCACCGTGCCGGGCTCAACGTCAGTGCGAAATGGCCTACCGTGAGATCGGTGCTAACGTAGCCCGGAATGAAATCCGCATTCTGGAACAGATAGTTGAGCCGCTTGCCGATGGACGCCGTGCCGCTCCATTCCCAGCCGCGCCACACGCGCGCCGCGCGGCCACCCAACTGCACGGTGACATCGTGTCGGTTGGGGTAGGGCAGGAACTCGCGGTACATCGCGTCGTCGTTCACGCGCAGGCGCTCGAGGAAGGCGCCGAGCCGCCACACGGCGCCTTCGCGATCGAGCGACGCGTACTGGCGCTGCCCGCCCGGGCCGAGGCCCGAGCCCAAGGGCTGGCCGCGGTGCGTCCAGCCCTGCGCGACGGTGGGCGAGGTGTAGAGGTCCTGCGCCGGTCGGCCTTCGCGTTGCCCGGGCTGATCGAGACGCACCGCCTCGAAGCCGGCGATCCACTCGGCCTTGTCCGTCTTGATGATGCGCTGGCTGAGTCCGGCGCGAATGGCCAGGCCCTCAGTCGGCATCAGCGCGAGATCGCGGAAGTCCCTCAGCGGTTGCTGCCGCGCGCCTTCGAGCCAGGCCAGCGTGCCCGTCTGCACATCGCGGTAGAGGAAATCCAGCGCGAGGAACTCCATCACCGAGTCGGTGCGCGTGGGCAGGGCCGGAAGCATCGCCGCGCTCAGGGTGCTGCCGCCGCGGCCGTCCATCACGGTGCGCGAGAAGCCCAGCGTGTACTGCGGGCGCTCGTAGGTGAAGCGCAGGCCGGCGATGGATCGCAGGTCGTTGGACGTGTTGGCGTCGAAGAATCGTCCCTCGCTCACGGCACCGCCAAACCATCGCGCGCGCAGCAGGCCGCCCCTCGCGGGGCGCCAGGTGCTGAGCTCCACGCGCGGCACGCCTGCGGTGGAGCGGCCGAGCACGATGCCTTCGCCCACGCCGGGGCCCCAATCGGCGAGTCCCGTGGTGACGGCCATGGTCATGGCCGGCAGCACCAGCCAAATGCCCGTCTCGCCGGGATCAATGCGGAACAGCGCCTGGTCGCCGGGGCGCAGCGGAAGGTCGGCGGAATACTGGCCGTGATAGAACGGCGAGGCGAAGGCGCTGCGCGACGCGTCGCGCCCGGGGAAGATCTGGAAATCGGCGTTGGCCGCCGACGTGATCTCGGGGGCGACGCGCACTTGGAGCGCGCCGAGCCGGAGTTCCATGCCGAAGCGGACCTGGAGCAGGCCGCCGATGGTGTTGGGGGCGTTGCCGGCGCCGCGGACGTCGGGCGCGCCGGCGCGCGTGCCCATCCGGACGGTCACGGGCATCCACGCCGTGTTGTCGCGCTCGCAGGGGAGAACGCCCGAACTATCGTGACGCGTGTAGCTGCGGTGCAGGGCGGCGTCGCCGGCCAGCGGGGCGGGGGCCGGCCGGGGCGCACAGGTGGCCGCGCGCGCGCTTTGCGCCTGCGCCAGCGGCGCCCGCGGCAGCAAAACCGTGGCGACAAACAGTACCGCGAGTTGGCGTCCGCGTGGCATGGAGGCGAACGTTCACTGATGACGTCGGACCCGACAAGGGGCGCGGGCGTGCCGCGCCGCATCGTGATCGTGAAGCTCGCTGCCCTCGGCGACATCGTGATGGCCTCCACGCTGGTGGATGCCATCCGCCTGCGTTGGCCGGGCGCGCACCTCACGTGGGTGGTGGGCGACGCGCACGCAGCGCTGGTGCGGCGCTTCGTGGGCGTGGACGACGTGCGCACGGTGCCGGCCGACACGCTGCTCGCGGGGCGTGGGCTGGATCGGCTGATCGCCGGCGCGCGCACCGTGACGAGCATCGGGCTCGGCCCCTGGGACCTTGCCTTCGTGGGGCATTCCGACGCGCGCTACGCGAAACTGCTGCGCTTCGCTGGCGTGGCCGAGGTGCGCACGATGAGCGGCCTGCGGGCACCGCGGCCCGAGCGCTGGTTCGGCGGCGAGTACGCGCGGTTGGTCTGGGAGGATGGCGATGCGATCCCGCGCGAATCGTTGCGGGCGCATTCCTTCACGAGCCGCGCCGGGTTCTCGGTGTCGTCGTTCGATGCGTCGTCGTCGGTGGCCTCGGATGCGCCGCCGCAGTTGGCCACGCTCAACTGGCCGGCCGGGATCCCGCCAGCGCGGGCGCGGGCGCGACACGTGCTCCTCGCACCCGGCGGCGCGCGCAACGTGCTCCGCGACGATCACCTGCGGCGATGGCCGGCCGAGCGCTGGGGGGCCTTGGCGGCGACGCTCGTGGCCGAGGGCTGCCGCGTGACGGTGATCGGCGGGGCGGGCGACCGCGAGGAGGCGGACACCGTGGCGCGTGCCGTGCGGCGCGAGGCGGGCAGTGCGGGGGCCTTCGATGATCTCGTGGGGCGCCTCCCGTTGGAAGGCACGCTGGAACTCATCGCGAGGTCGGACCTGTTGGTGACCCACGATTCCGGTCCGCTGCATCTGGCGGCGCTCACGCGCACGCCGGCGGTGGCGCTGTTCGGCCCCACCGATCCGCAGCAATTCGTCGCACCGCAGGCCGACGTGACCGTGATGAGCGCCGCCGCGGGGCTGGAGTGTGCGCCGTGCTACGACGGGAAGGGCTACGCGCCCTGCGGACTGAACCGCTGCCTCACGGACGTGACGGTGGGGCGGGTGGCGGGAGCCGTGCTCGACCGCGTGATGGTGTCGTACGAAGCGGCGTACGGGACGTCGTCCCAAGTGGGCGCGGAGGGACTCGAACCCCCGACCTCTGCTGTGTGAAAGCAGCGCTCTAACCAGCTGAGCTACGCGCCCTGAGCCCGAAAAGATAGACGGGCGAAAGGCGTGATTCAAGTGAGACCGACCACGCCCGTCCAGCCGGATGGGTTCCCAATCCCTTTAGCGATCGCCTGCCGTTGTCATTCCTGAAAGCTTGGTTCCAGGCCGCTGCGGCGGCCCTCACGCTCCTGACCGTCGGCACGTTCAGCCCGCGACTGCGCAGCTACCTCCGCCGCTTCGCCACGGAAGTCGGCATCCGGAAGGAGCCGGCCTCGCCCTTCCAGACCCGCACGCCCGATTCGATCGGCGACCCATCGGCTCCGGTGGCCATCCCCGACCTTGAGGCCAGGGAAGGGAACGTGAGCTTGCTCGAGCTCACCGTGCTGGCGCGGTTGGTGCGCGCCCGGCACCCGATGCTGCTGTGGGAGATCGGCACCTTCGACGGGCGCACCACCCGCACCTTGGCCGCCAACGCGCCGGAGGGAGCCCAGGTCCACACGCTGGACCTGCCACCCACCCAGGCCACGAGGCACCAGCTCACGGGCCCCGAACGCACCTTCGTGGAGAAGTCCACGTCGGGCGCGCGCTTCCACGGCACGCCCGAGCAGTCGCGCATCACCCAGCACTTCGGTGACTCGGCGAGCTTCGACTTCGGCCCCTGGGAGGGGCAGGCGGGGTTCGTGTTCGTGGATGGCTCGCACGCGGCCGCCTACGTGCGCACCGACACGGCCCGGGCGCATCACCTCACCGAAGGCCGGCCGGCCGTGATCGTCTGGCACGACTACGGCGAGTGGCCCGACGTGACGGCGGTGCTGCACGAGGTGGCGCACCTGTTTCCGGGGGCCTACCGGGTGGCCGGGACGACGCTGGTGGTTTGGGAGGGGCAGGCCCCGTAGTTTTCGCGGCAGCACGCTTAGCCGGGCCCATAGCTCAGCGGTTAGAGCGGCGGACTCATAATCCGAAGTGCGCAGGTTCGAATCCTGCTGGGCCCACTGGAGACGCAAGACGGAAGACGGAAGACGGAAGGTGTGAGAGGGGTCACAAATCTGCTTTGGCGGCCGCTTTTCCTTCCCTCTTCCCTCTTCCGTCTCGCATCTGTAACAGGCTTGACACTCCGCCGCCCGAGGCGGACATTGTGGCATCCCCTGCGCCCGGACCTCCGGGCGGGGCTTTACCCGCTCCCTTGATCGGAGATTCCCGATGCAGCTTCGCTCGTCCGCTTCCCTCATCGCGCTCGCCGTGACGCTCGCGCTCCCTGCCGCGCTGCAGGCGCAGGGGCGGGACGTTTACAAGCTCCCGGTCCCGTCGCAGACGATGATGGGCGCCGAGATGGGGCGGGCCCAGCCCGGTGTGGCGGCCTCCTCGCCGATCGGCTTCGGCCCCTCGCAGGGCGACATCTTCGCTGGCCTCGGCTACCAGGCCAAGACGGGCACCGTCGGTGACCAGGACGGTGCGCTCTCCGTCGGCGGTGGCTTCTTCAACCCGAACGAGGCGGTCGGCCTCGAAGTCGTGCTGACGTCGCTCTCCACCGTGCGCTCCGGCTTCGGCTCGCGCCTCGTCGGCGGGGCCAAGATCCACAAGACCCTGCAGAGCGGCATGGGGCCGATCGGCGTCGGCCTCGGCGTCGAAGGGCTCTTCCTGAACGGCAACGAGTTCGACACCAAGCCGTCCGTGTTCCTCGCCGCCACCACCGTCCAGAAGATCTCCGACAGCGACATGTTCAACACGGCGACCTTCAACGTCGGCGTCGGCAACGGCCGCTTCCAGGGGGCGAACGAGTTCGTCGCCGGGGAGACGGGCATCGGCTTCTTCGTCTCGAGCTCGCTGCGCGTGAATCCGTGGAGCTCGGCGATCCTCGACTACACGGGCGCCCAGCTCAACATGGCGTTCTCGTTCACGCCGCTGAAGAACATGCCGCTCGTGATCACCCCGTCCATCAACGACGTGACGGGTGAAGCGGGCTCGGCGGCCCGCCTCGGGCTCGCCGCCGGCATGTCCTGGAAGTACTAACCCACTGGGAACCCAACCAATGACCATGACCAAGAAGCTTCTCGCTGCACTGGCCCTGACGGCCGCGGTCTCGACCGTTGGCGTCGCCCAGACGGACTTCGGCTCGGCGATCGGCGCCGGTGCCGGCCTCGGTGGCGCCGTGGCCCCGCTCGGCCTGCCGGGTGGTGGTGGCCCGGACGGCACCGCCGGACTCTCCGGCGTCGGTGCCCAAGGTCTCGCCAACGCCCGCGCCGCGTTCATGAACGCGACCGGCGGCGGCGCGACCGTCACGAATCCAGCGGGCGGCACTGTCGTCGTCCCGCAGGCTGCTGCGCAGGCCCTCGGCGCGGTCCTCGGTGGCTCGCCCACCGCGGCCCAGTCGTCCACGCTCGCCAGCGCCTTCGGCCCGACCCCGGCCACCCAGGCGAATGGCTTGGTGACGGCCCTCGCGGCCCTCGGCCGCAACGGCTCGTTCGCGAACCTGGTGAGCGCGGTGCAAGCCTACAACGCCGCGATTGATGCGTTGCCGGCGGGGCAGAACCCGTCGCCCGCTTTGCTCGCGGCGCGTCAGGCGCTCTTCGCGGCGTCGAGATAAGACTCGAGATAAGACTCGAGACGGAAGACGGAAGACGGAAGGTTTACAGACGATGCGGGGGCGCCGGCTTTCCCGGGCCCCCCCCACGGCGGTGGGGCGTCCCGCGTACGGCGGGCGGCGGGTGTGCGCACACGGATGGCCAC
>JANJUF010000060.1 GCA_024710705.1 Gemmatimonadaceae bacterium
GCCGGCGCCGCCGCCACTGGCGCGAGCGAGGCCCCCTTCTCCGTCTCGATCCGCGCCACAATCGCGTTCACCGGCACGGTCGTCCCTTCGTGCACGATGATCTCGGCCAGCACGCCGGCGCTCGGCGCCGGAATCTCCGCATCCACCTTGTCGGTGGAGATCTCGAAGATGGGCTCGTCGCGCTTCACCTCGTCGCCGACCTTCTTCAGCCATCGCGAAAGTGTTCCTTCGGCGATGGATTCGCCCATCTGGGGCATGATCACGTCAACACGGGCCATTCCAGCAACCTCGGTCAGGTCTTGTTCACAGGGGTCTCGGACTTCGGCGCCGGCGCGCTGCGCAGGGCCGAGACCACGAGCCAGGACAGGGTCAACGAGCCGATCAGGCCGCCAACCCCCATATAAATGTACCAATCGCACGTCGGGATGCCGTCGCACTTCGGCGCCTTGGTGAAAAAGGCGACGATCTTGGAGATCAGCACCCCGATCATCCCGCCGGAGAAGAAGCCGATGACGGCCATGAAGCAGCCGATGCCGGCCTGCCGGGCCAGCGAGGCCTTCTCGAACCCCGCGCCTCCGATGGGCTCGGTCACCAGGCCGCCAGGCGGCGGGCCGCGAGCACGATGTCGTCAGTCTGCGGGAGCACAAAATCCTCGAGGGCGGGAGCGTAGGGGAGCGGGATGTCGTGCGCCGTCACGCGGAGCACGGGGGCATCCAAATACGCGAAGCACGATTCGTTGATGCGGGCCGTGATCTCACCGGCGATGCCGCCGGTGCGCGTGTCCTCGTGCACGATGAGTACACGATTCGTCTTGCGCACCGTGTGGAAGATCGCCTCGTCGTCCAGCGGGGCAAGGGAACGCAAGTCCAGGACTTCCACCTCGAGGCCATCGTCCTTGGCCAGCCGCTCGGCCGCCTCGAGCGATTTGTGCAGCGCCGCCGCGTAGGTGATGATCGAGAGATGCCGCCCCTCGCGCGCCAGGCGCGCCTTGCCGATCGGCACCACGTGGTCGCCGGCCGGCATCACGCCCTTGACGCGGCGGTACAGGTACTTGTGCTCGAAGAAGAGCACGCAGTCGTCGTCGCGGATGGCGGCCTTCATCAGGCCCTTCGCGTCCTCGGCGGTGGCCGGATACACGACTTTGAGCCCAGGCGTGTGGATGAACCCCGCCTCCGGATTCTGCGAATGGAATGGCCCGCCGCGCACGTAACCGCCACTGGGGCCCCGCACCACCATCGGCGTGGGCAGGAAGGCGCGGTAGCGCGCCGTGGCCACGTAGTTGGTGAGCATGTCGTAGGCGTTGGCGATGAAGTCAATGAACTGCATCTCCACCACCGGCCGCATGCCCATATGGGCCGCGCCGGCCGCCGCCCCGACAATCGCGATCTCGCTGATCGGCGAGTCGATCACGCGTGCCTCGCCGTACTTGGCCATCAGGCCGTCGGTGACCTTGAAGGCCCCGCCATACGCGCCGATGTCCTCGCCAAGCAGGAAGACGTTCGGATCGCGCGCCATTTCCTCGTCGAGCCCCTCACGGATGGCTTCGAGGTAGGTGATCTCCGCCATCAGCGGGGCCCTCCCTTCGAGGCGTCGTAGGTGCCCCATCCGTCGGCGCGCTCCTTACCCAGCGACGACACATCCGCACCCTCGCGATACCAGAGCGGCTGCTCGGCCGGCGGGTCGGCATACACGCCGATCAGTGCGTCGAGCGGCTGCGGGAACGGCGAGGCCTCGGCCAGGTCCGTGGCCGCGTCGATCTCGCTGAGGATCCGGGCATCGATCTCGTCCAGCGTCGCCTTCGAAACCCGCTCGCGCTCGCGCAGCACACGCACGTAGCGGTCCAGTGGATCGTTCTCTGCGGCCCAGCGCTCGATCTCGCCCTCGGGCACATACGACTGGTTGTCGTGCTCGGCGTGTCCCTTGCGACGATAGGTCATGAACTCCAGGAGTTGCACGCCTTCGCCCGCCCGCGCGCGGTCCACGGCTCGCTTGGTGCAATCGTACACGGCCAGGACGTCGTTGCCGTCGCATTGCTCGCCCCGCACGCCGTAGCCGATGGCCTTGTCCACGAACTGCTCCGCCGCCGTCTGCTTGCTGGTGGGCGTGGAGTAGGCGTAGCCGTTGTTCTCGATGACCACCACCAGCGGCAGCCGCTGGACCGCCGCGAAGTTGATGCCCTCGTGGAAGGCGCCGGTGCTCGTCGCGCCGTCGCCGACGTACACCAGCCCCACGCGATCCTCGCCGCGCATCTTGAAGGTCATGGTCACGCCGGCCATCACCGGCACCATGTCGCCGAGCGGGGAGATCTGGCCGAGGAAGCCGCGGGTCTTGCCCGCCTCGCCGATGTCGCCGAAGTGGATGTTCAGCTCGCGGCCGCGGGTGGGCGAGTCGCCCTTGGCCATGTACTGCTTGAGGATCTCCACCGGCGTGGCCCCCTTCACGAGCATCGCCCCCATGTTGCGGATGAGGGGCGACATCACGTCGCGCGACTCGAGGGCGAAGCAGGAGCCCACCGCGTCAGCTTCCTGGCCGAGCGAGCGGAAGAGCCCGCCGACCACCTTGGTCTGGCGGTACAGCGCCACCAGCCGCTCTTCAAGGGAGCGGGTGAGGCGCATCCAATAATAGAGCTCGAGCTTGCGCTCGATCGGCAGCGCGTCGCCGAGATGCTGCGCGCTCCCCGCCGCGGCGGCGGGGCGAGCGGTCTTGGGCGGCATCAGTAGGACGGCGCGAACGTGTGCTTGGGGTCCACCTGCGTGTGCAGCTGCACGAAGAACTTCTTGATGTTGCGGTCGAGGCGGCTCTCGCCCGGCTGGTCGCTCTGGGCCTCGACGAACGTGTAGTGCCCGCCTTCCATCTTCACGGAGATGGTGAGCGTGGACGGCACCTCAGGCGTGCCCACGCTGCCCTTGTAGGTGCGGGAACGCGGCGTCTCACCCGCCGGGCGGAGGCCGATGGTGGGGAAGAAGGCGTCCGCCGTGGCCAGCACGGCGTCGGGGTGCAGGGAGGTGCGATGAAAGTGGTTCATTCTCAGACGAAAGACGGAAGACGTGAGATGTAAGAGAGAGGCGGAACTGCTTCCGTCTCCTCACTGCGGCCTGCAACCTGACTCCTGCCCCCTTCCACTTCCCCTCGCTACTTCGTTCCTGCTTCCTGCCCCGGCGGCGCCTCATTCCGCACCATCTGTTGCCAGTCCTCGGTCCGTTGCAGCGCCTGCGTGGAGTCCCGACGGAACTGCAGGCCCATGGCCCACTGGCCGGCGGTCACGAAGGTGAGCGTCGTGCGATACGTGCCGGCTTCCGGTCCGTAGGTGAAGCCGTTCCACACCGTCTTGCGATCGGCGTTCGTGGCGAAGATACGCCCCTCGCCGTTCACCACTGGCTCGCGCGTTTCCTTGTCGCGCACGGTCACGGTGTAGGTGATGCGCTCCAGGGCGCGCGGCGGCGTGACATCGGCGAGCACGCGGATCTCGAAATCATCGGTCCACACGCGCATCACGCCGGCGTCCGGCGGGGGACCGCAGCTCTGCACGGCGGCCGCCAGGGCGACAACCGACAACAGTGACCATCGGAAAGGACGACGCGACGACATCAGCGGGGCTCCGGGGGCTCGGGTGGTGCGGTAACCCGTTGAAAATAGCGACCCTGCACGGGTTCCGTGACCCTCAGTCTCGCCCCCGGGCCGCCCCCCTGCCCCCTCGGCAGGGTTAAACCCGCGTTAGGTCTCGATGAATGCGGGGCCTACGGCGCACTGCGGGCCACTCGGTGCACGCGCTGAACCACCGTGACCACCGCGGCGGCGGCCAGCAGCAGCACCACGCCCCGCAGGATCCAGCCGTCGAGCATCAGCCCGAAAAACGCCTGGGGCGCCGCCAACAGCGTGATGCGCTCCGGCCGCTCGAGCATCCCCACGCCCTTGAGGTCCACGCCGAGCGCGTCCGCCTTCGCGCGAGTGTACGACGTGATCTGCACGGCGCTCACGCCCACCAGCGCCACCGCCGTCATCCAGCCCGAACCGTGCGTCGCCGAGGTGGCGAAGAACCAGGCCAACCCTCCGAACAATGCCGCGTCGGCCACGCGATCGAGCGTGCTGTCGAAAAAGGCCCCGAACGTGCTCGAGCGCCCGCTGCGGCGGGCCACCGCCCCGTCAATCACGTCAAAGAAGGCGGTGACGCCAAGCGTCCAGCCGGCGAGGCGGATCCAGCCGGCGCCGAACATCACCCCCGACACCACGCAAGAGAGCGTGCCCAGCACGGTCAGCGTATTCGGCGAGATGCCGCGGCGCACACACCAATCGATCAGCGGCTCGGTGAGCCGCAAATACCCGTCACGGATCGCGTGCCAGAGGGAGAGGGGGAAGGCCGCGCGACTCACGCGTCAACGATACAGCAGATACTTCCGCGTGGCCTGCTGCCAGGCCACCATCGCCGGCACAGCGCGGTCAATCGCCTCGTCCGGATCCCCGTCACCGAGGATGGCCTCGCGGGCGGCCGGCGACCCGAAGCGCAGGTCGAAGGTCCGCGTCTGCAGGCGCAGCGAGTCGCCGTTCGCCTGCGCCACCGCCCAGAGGATCGCCGCGCCCACGCGGGCCATCTGCACCCGGTCGCGGTCCTCCACGATGATCCGTACGCCCGGCACCGCCTGCCCGCCGAACTTGTTGTCGGTGGGAGCCACCGGCGTGAATCGCTCGGCTTCGAAGCGCACGCCATTCAGGGCACGGTCATTGAGCAGCCAGGCCACGGAATCGGCACGGAGCCAGGGGGCACCGAACCGCTGGAACGGCAATGCCGTCCCCCGCCCGACCGACAGGTTGCTCCCCTCGAACGCCACCAGCGCCGGATACGACAGCGCACTGGCCGGCGACACCATCGCTGGCGAGGGCACGATCCACGGCAGCCCCGTCGCCTCCCACCACATATTGCGTCGCCATCCGGCCACGGGAATGACGTGCAACCGCACCGGGATCCGGAGCTCTCCGGCGTAGAAGCGCGCCAGTTCGCCCATCGTCATACCATGCCGCAACGGAGCCGGGTATAATGCGTAAGCCTGTCCGCGCCGCTCGGCGCTGGGGTCCTCGGGGTTGGCGAGGGCCGAGTCGAGCAGCGGGCCTTCGGCCCGTCCGAGGATCGGATTGGGCCGATCGAGCACGATGAACGGAATCCCGACGCGCGCCGCGGCGCGCATCGCATAGACCATCAGCCCGGCATAGGTCCACGTGCGCGTTCCGATGTCCTGCAGGTCGAACACCAGCGCGTCGAGGTCGCGGAGCAGCGAATCCGGCGGCGGCACGGTCTCGCGGCGGTACAGCGAGTGCACGGTCAGCCCAGAGCGGGCATCCACCTCGTCCGGCAGGTCAGGGCGGTCGGCGGTGCCGCGGATGCCGTGTTCGGGCGAGAAGAGCCGCACCAGCGTCACGCCGGCGGCGACGGCGCGCGGGTCCCGCTGCAGCAGATCGGCATCGCTGGCGCCGGTTGCGTCCACCCCGGTCTGGTTCGTCAACAGGGCGATCCGCTTGCCGGCGATCAACGCCAGCGAGTCCTCCAGCAGCACCGTGATGCCCGGCCGCAGCGCCGTCGGCGCGGGCCCGACGTCCTGCGCCCGCGGCGCACGCGCGCAGGCCATCGCCGCGCACACGCCCAGCATCCCCACCCGCCACATTCGTCGAACGCCGTGACCCGTCACTCCGCTCTCCTCTCGGCCGTGGTCGGCCTCGCGCTGGTGTCCTGTGCGGCGCCGATTGCCCCGCCGCCCACCGCCATCCTCGCCCCGGTGACCGTCCCCGAGGTCGTCCCGGTGGACGTCCCGTGGTCGGTGCATCGAGTCGCGCCGTCGCTCACCGCCCCGCTGCCGGCGGATGCCGAGCGCTGGCTGGATCGCACCATCGCCGAGATGCCGCTGCGCGACCAGGTCGCACAGATGGTGATGATCTGGGTGCTGGGGGATTATACCAGCACGAGCGATTCGTCGTTCATCCTGGCCGTCCAACGCATCCGGCGCGACCGCGTCGGGGGCGTGGTGATGTCGCTGGGCTCGCCGATCGAAGTGGCCGAGAAGGTGAATGCGTTGCAGCGCCAGTCGGCCCTGCCGCTGCTGGTGGCATCGGACGTCGAACCCGGACTTGGGCGCCTCGAAGGCGGGATCTTCACGCCCGGCACGCTGATGGCCGGCAGTGCCACGGTGCTGCCCAGCAACATGGCTATCGGGGCCACACGGCGCCTCGAGCACGCCCGCGCCGCCGGCCGCATCACCGGCCTCGAGTCGCGCGCCGTGGGCATCCACCTCGCCTTCGCGCCCACGGCGGACGTGAACAACAATCCGACCAACCCGGTGATCAACGTCCGCTCCTTCGGCGAGGACCCGTTCATGGTCGCCGCCATGAGCACGGCGTTCGTGGAGGGCGTGCAGGAAAGCGGCGTGGCCGCCACGGTGAAGCACTTCCCGGGCCACGGCGACACCAACACCGATTCGCACCTGGCGCTGCCGATCATCCCCGCTGACCGTGCCCGGCTCGACGACGTCGAGCTCGTGCCCTTCCGCGCCACGATCGACGCCGGCGTGGCCGCCGTGATGAGCGCGCACATCGCGCTGCCGAGCATCACCCGCGACTCCACGCCGGCCACGCTCGCGCGGGCCATCATGACGGACCTGCTCCGCGACTCCCTGGGCTTCAAGGGACTCGTCGTCACCGACGCCATGGACATGCGCGGCGTGGGGGCCGGATACGGAATCGCCGAGAGCGCCGTGCTCGCGGTCGAGGCCGGCACCGACATCCTGCTGATGCCGCCCGATGTGCCGCTGGCCATTGACGCCGTCGTCGCCGCCGTGGACAGCGGCCGCATCACGCGCGAGCGGATTGCCGCGTCGGTGCGCCGCATCCTCGAGCTCAAGCTCCGTACCGGGGCCGTCCAGCGGCCCATCACGCCGCTCGATTCGCTCCGCGACGTCGTGGGGCACCGCGAACATCGCGCCCGGGCGCAGGCCATCGCCGAGGATGCCATCACGCTGCTGCGCGACGACGCACTGGCGATGCCGCTCCACACGGCGAAGTCGACGCTGGTGCTCACCTACGCCTCCGAGCTCGACCTCGCGGCGGGCCGCCCCTTCACCGCCGAGCTGCGCGGGGCGCTCACCAACATGCGCGCCGCACGCATCACGCCGGCCACCCCGCGCGACCGGCTCGATTCGCTCGTGAAGGGACAGCACGAGCAGGTGGTGATCGCCACGTTCGTGCGCACCATCGAAGGCGAGGGACGTTTCGCGATGGCCGAGCACGTCGCTCGATGGATGGACTCGCTGGCCACTCGGCAGGCGGTGACGGTGGTGGCGTTCTCGAGCCCGTACGTGCTGCGCGAGTTCCCGCGGGTGTCGGGCTTCGTGGCCGCCTACGGTCGCGGCGACGCGGTGGAGCGCGCCGCCGCCCGCGCCATCACCGGACGCTCCCATTTCCACGGCGTGCCGCCGACCACGCTCCGGGGCTTCTTCGCCGCCGGCGAGCCCTACCGGCGCCCCAAGCCACGCTGGGCCAGCGCCGTCACCGACTCCGTGCGCGCCACACTGGAAAGAGCGGTGCGCGACTCGGTGTTCCCGGGCGGCATCGCCGTGATCGGGACGCGCACCCAGGTGGTCGCCGAGATCGGCGTGGGGCGCATCGACTGGCCGGAGGACGCACCGGCGCCCAACGCCAACACCATGTGGGACGTCGCCTCGCTCACGAAGGTGGTAGGCATGACCACGGCGATGATGCAACTCGTCGAGCGCGGCGAGATCCGGCTCGACGCCCCCGTGCAGACCTATCTCCCCGAGTGGCAGGGCGCGAACAAGGAGCGCGTGACCGTCCGCCATCTCCTTACGCACTCGAGCGGCCTGCCGGCGCTGCGGCCGTTGTGGCAGGAGGTTGAATCGGCGGACGAGGCGCGCCAGCTCGTGCTCGACACCCCGCTCGATACGCTGCCCGGCCTGCGCTACGTCTATTCGGATCTCGGGGCCATGCTGGCCGGCTGGGTCATCGAACGCGTGTCGGGGCAGACGCTCGACGCCTACCTGCAGGCCAAGGTGTTCGGTCCGCTGGCCATGCGCGACACCCGGTACAATCCCTCGCTCGAGGAGCTGGAACGCATCGCGCCCACGGAGGTGGATCCCTGGCGCGGCCGCCACCTCCGCGGCGAAGTGCACGACGAGAACGCCTACCGCCTCGGGGGCGTGTCGGCCCATGCCGGACTCTTCAGCTCGGCGGCCGACCTCGCGCGCTTCGCGCAGACCCTGCTGAACGGCGGCGATTTCGCCGGCACCCGCATCGTGCGGCCGCAGACGTTGGCGGACTTCACCAAGGTGCAGGATCCGAAGCTGTCGCACCGCGCGCTCGGCTGGGAGACGCCCAACGGCTCCAACTCCGCCGGACGCGTGATGAAGGCCCCAGCCTTCGGCCACACGGGATTCACCGGCACATCCATCTGGATTGACCCGGCGAACGACCTGTTCATCGTCCTGCTCACGAACCGCGTGAATCCCTCGCGGGCCAACTCGCGAATCGGGCCCGTGCGGACGACCATCGCCGACCTCACGACCCGGGCCTCCGCTGCGGCGGCGCAGGCCTCCCGGGGCACGCCCTGATGCAGGGCCGCGCCAGCCCCTGGGACGTCAGCGGCCCGTGACAGCCGGACTTGTCCCTGAAACCCCGAACCTTATATTCCAGATTAGGTCGACGCCCGGCACGGGCCGCGGCGAGCGAGAACCCCAGGAGGGATCTGATGAGCACGATGAATACGCCCGAAGTTGCGGTCACGATCACCGCTGCGGCGGGCACTGAGGTCCAGAAGTTCATGCAGGCCGAGAACGTGGCGCCCGAAGTGGGCGGACTGCGCGTGGCCGTGCAGCCCGGTGGGTGCTCTGGCTTCAAGTACAGCCTGCTCATCGAGGACAAGCCCGCCGATGACGATACCGTCATCCCGCAGGAGGGCTTCAACCTCTTCGTGGATCCCTTCTCGATGCAGTACCTCGCTGGGATCACGATTGACTACGTGACCTCGATGCAGGGCTCGGGCTTCACGTTCAAGAACCCGAACGCCTCCGGCGGCTGCGGCTGCGGGTCGAGCTTCTCCGCGTAGGCCATCCGTCGCGGCAGTGACGGGCGCCCCGAGGCACACGGGGCGCCCGTTCTGTTTTCCGGCCATATTCCCGCGATGCCTGAGCCCACAAGCGCCTTCACGCTGCTCGATTGGGGTGTCCTTGCCCTCTACCTCGTGCTCACGACCTACATCGGCGTGCGCCTCGGCCGGGGCCAGAAGGACGCGAAGGACTACTTCGTCGCCGGCGGGGAAATTCCTTGGTGGGCGGTGCTGTTCTCCATCGTCGCCACGGAGACCAGCGCCCTTACCTTCATCTCCATCCCCGGACTCGCCTACCTCGGCGACTTCACCTTTCTCCAGATCGCCGCCGGCTACCTGATCGGTCGCGTGGTGGTCGCGTACACGCTGCTGCCGCGCTACTTCGAGGGTGAGCTGGTGACGGCGTATTCGCTGCTCGAGCAGCGTTTCGGCCTCGCCACCCGCCGCTTTGCCAGCGTGACCTTCATGGTCACGCGCGCCTTCGGCGACTCGGTGCGGCTCTTCGCCACGTCCATTCCCGTCGCGCTCATCCTCGCAGGCGTGCTGCCGCCCGACTGGACGGGCCCGGCGTCCATCCTCGTGCTGAGCGTCTTCACGCTCTACTACACGTATCACGGCGGCATCCGCGCGGTCGTGTGGACGGACGTGATCCAGACCGGCGTGTACCTCGTGGGCGGCATCGGCGCGCTCTTCCTCATCGGCGGCGGCGTGGACGGCGGATGGGGGCGCATCGTCGGCGACGCCGACGTCGCCGGCAAGCTGCGCCTGTTCGATTTCTCGCTCGGTTTCGACCGCCCGCACACGCTCGTGGCCGGGCTCATCGGCGGCGCCTTCCTGGCGATGGCGTCGCACGGCGCGGACCAGATCATCGTGCAGCGCCTGCTCACCGCGAGCACGTTGCGGGATGCGCGTCGGGCCCTCATCGGCAGCGGCGTCGCCGTGATCCTGCAGTTCGCGCTCTTCCTCACCATCGGCCTCGGCCTCTGGGCGTACTACGAAGCGCGGGTCTTCCCCGCCCCGGACCGGATCTTCCCCACATTCATCATCGAAGGCATGCCGGCGGGGATGACGGGTCTCGTGATCGCGGCGATCCTCGCGGCCGCGATGAGCACGGTATCCGGTTCGCTCAACGCGCTCGCCGCCGCCACGCTGCACGACCTCTATGCGCCGCTTCGTGGGATGCCCAAGGGCGCCGAAAGCCTCCGCCTCTCGCGCGTGTTCACGCTGCTCTGGGCGGTGGTGCTCGTCGGCGGTGCGCTGCTTTACCGCGCCGAGGGCACGCCGGTGGTGGTCATCGCGCTCTCCATCGCCAGCTTCACCTACGGCGGCCTGCTCGGCGGCTTCTTCCTCGCCATGCTCTGGCCGCGCGCCATCCAGCGGGATGCCATCCTGGGGATGGGCGTGGGTATCTTTACCATGAGCATCGTCGTCTTCGCGGCTCGGCTCAGCACGGCCATTCCCGCGCTCGCGTCCACGCTCGCCCCGGTGACGGGGATCGCCTGGCCGTGGTTCGTCCTCATCGGCACGAGCGTGACGCTCGCCGCCGGCATCCTCTCCTCGCTCACGCACGCGGCGCCCCACGCCGCGCCCTGACCTGAACCGAACTCCTGCAATGGCCCAGCTCGTCGTCGGTGTGGATGGTGGTGGCTCGAAGACCCACGTGATCGTCGCGACCGGTCGCGGCAAGACGCTCGCCGAGGTGACGGGCGACGCCAGTGCCGTGCGCCCGGGCGAGGCCTTGAGTTCCGCCGAGGTGATCGGCGCGCTGGTGCGCGACGCGCTCGCCCAGGCCGAGACGACAGACCGTCCGAGCACGCTGATCGCCGGCGTGGCAGGCACAGGGCGCGAGAAGGAGCGTCGAGCGTTGCTGCGCGCCCTGCAGGGCGAGGGACTGGCCGATGAGATCGAGGTGGTGGCCGACGCCGACATCGCGCTCGCCGATGCATTCGGCGCCGAAGGCTCGGGCATCCTGCTCATCGCCGGCACGGGCTCGGTGGCCTACGGCCGCGGCCCCACCGGTACGTTCAAGCGTTGCGGTGGCTGGGGCCCCGATTGCGGGGACGAAGGCAGCGGTGCGTGGATCGGCCGCCGGGCGCTGAGCGTGGTGACCTCCTCGGCCGATGAGCGCGAGCCGGAGACCCGCCTGATGGGCGCGATCATGACGGCGCTCGAGCTCGAGACCATCGAGGACATCATCCCCTGGGCGGCCGACGCCTCACCGAAGCAGCTCGCTGCCCTCGCCGCGCATGTGATGACGCTCGCCGCCGAGCGCGACCTGCGGGCCAACTCCATCTGCACCGTGGCCGCCGAGGAACTGGTGCTCCATGTGCGCACCCTGGCCCGCCAGCTCTTCGTGGACGAACGCGCAGCCGTGCCGGTGGCACTGGCTGGCGGCCTGCTCTCGCGCGGCACCTTCATGCGGCGCCTCGTGGAACACCGCCTGAAGACGGCGGTTCCCGGTGCCACGCTGCATGGCGAGGACGTGGTGGCCGCGCGCGGCGCCGTGAAGCTGGCGCTCGCGCGCGTGAAGGCCTAAGCCGCCGTCTGCCCCGCCGGGGGCACCATACTTTCGTCCCACAAGCCTTCGCTCTTGGCCACGAACACCGAGGCCGAGATGTCGGAGGAGACGTTCACGACGGTGCGGGTCATGTCGAGGATGCGGTCCACGCCGAGCACGATGGCGATGCCCTCGCCCGGCACGCCCATCATCGCGAGGATGCCCACCAGCAGGGGAATCGACCCGCCAGGTACGCCGGCCGCGCCGATGGCCGTAATGACGCTCATGATCATCACGATCGCCATGCCGCCGATGGACAGGTCCACCCCGAACACCTGGCAGAGGAAGATCACCGTGATCCCCTCGAAGATGCTGGTGCCGTTCATGCACATCGTGGAGCCCAGCGGCAGCACGAAGCCGGCGATCTTCGGCGGCACACCCAGGTTCTCCTGCGAGGCCCGCAACGCCGCCGGCAGCGTCGCCGAGCTGGAGCTGGTCGAGAAGGCCGTCACCAGCGCGCCCTTGATGCGCGAGAAGTAGGTGATCGGGTTGATGCCGATCACGAACTTCAGGATGAGCGAGAGATTCACGAACATGTGCAGCAGCAGCGCCGCCATCACCACGGTGACGTACCCGGCGAGCGGCTTGAGCAACGCGAAGCCGAATCGACTCGTCACGCCGAAGATGAGTCCGGCCACGCCGTAGGGCGCCAGCTTCATCGCCATCCCCACGATCACGATGACGACGTCGTTGATGGCCTGCAGCACATCGAGCATCGGTTTCGCGACCTCCGGCTTCAGCTGCGTCAGCGCCGCCCCGAACATCAGGCCGAAGAAGATGATGCCGAGCATGTCGCCGTCAGCGGCCGACTTCACCGGATTGCGCGTGACGATGTTCACGAAGGTGTTGATGCCGAATCCACCGGTCTGCTGGGCTTCGATCTTGCCCGCCGCGTCCTCGGCGTACGTCGCCATGAGTTCGGTACGCACTTCC
This sequence comes from Gemmatimonadaceae bacterium, assembly GCA_024710705.1. GTDB lineage: Bacteria > Gemmatimonadota > Gemmatimonadetes > Gemmatimonadales > Gemmatimonadaceae > Pseudogemmatithrix. The sequence continues at coordinate 12,591 of JANJUF010000060.1, forward strand.
TCCGGGATGCTCTCGCCCGGCTTGATGATGTTCACCATCACCAGCCCGAACGTGGCCGCGAACGCGGTGGTCACGAAGAAGTAGCTGATGGCCTTGCCGCCCACCTTGCCCACCTTCTTCAGGTCGCCGAGCCCGGCCACGCCGAGGGCGATGGACGAGAACACCAGCGGCATCACGATCATGAACAGCAGGCGCAGGAACACCTGCCCCACCGGACCGGCCAGATAGGTGTTCACCCACTCCACGCGCCCGTCGTCGCCGCCCAGCGTGAGGTTGGCCGCGATGCCGGCCGTGGCCCCCACCACCAGCGCGAGCAGGATCTTGGTGTGGAGCTTCATGCCGGTGCCGGTGTTGCCGATCGATTCGGACATCTACGCCTCGTGCCGCGGGGTGCTGCCGCGACGCTGGGTGAGGAAGTACACAGGAACGCCGAGCAGGACGACGACCAACCCCGAGAGAGCCTGGGCGCGCGTCTTGTCGGCGACGAGGAGGATGGCCGCCACCGCGGCAGCCGAGAGGATGTAGAGCCCCGGCAGCACCGGGTACCCGATGGCCTTGTAGGGGCGCGGCACGTCCGGACGCTTCACGCGCAGCACGAAGAGCCCGGTGGTGGTGAGCGCGTAGAACACGAGCGCCGCGAAGATCACGTAGTCCAGCAGCTGCCCGTAGGTGCCCGTGAGGCAGAGCAGGCTCGTCCAGATGGCCTGCGCGACGAGGGCCCAGGCCGGCACGCCGTTGGCGCTCAGCGTCCCGGCCTGCTTGAAGAAGAGGCCGTCCTTGGCCATCGCCCAGTACACGCGGGCTCCGGCGAGGATCAGCCCGTTGTTACAGCCGAACGTGGAGATGAGGATGGCCACCGCCATCATCGTGGCGCCGCTGGGGCCGAAGATGCCCTGCGCCACGGCCGTGCCCACACGATCCTGCGGGGCGCCTTGGATGCCCTCGAACGGCAGCACGCTCAGGTACGAGATGTTGGCCAGCACATACAGCAGGGTCACGAGCCCGGTGCCGAGCAGCAGCGAGCGCGGAAGGTTCTTCTCGGCGTTCTGCACCTCGGATGCCGCCGATGTCACCCCGTGCCAGGAGTCGCTGGAGAAGAGCGAACCGACCAGCGCCGCACCGAAGGCCAGCGCGAAGGCGCTGGTGAAGGCGCCACCCGAGGGCGCCGTGCCGAAGAAGCCGCTGCCGAAGTTCTGCGCGATGGCCTCGGCGTTGCGTCCGATCGTGAGCCCCAGCGCCACCAGCGCGAGCAGCGCGCCCGTCTTCACGATGGTGAGCGAGGTCTGCACCAGCTTGCCCTCGCGCACGCCGCGGAGGTTGATCCAGGTCAGCACCCAGATGGACAGCAGCGCCACCAGGCGCTGCGGCGTGAGGCCCAGTTCGATCACGCCCCCGGCCGTCTGCACGTCGAACTGCGGGAACCAGCCGAAGCGGTCCGGCGTGATGGCCGGCCAGAGCACGCCGAGGAAGCGGCCGAAGGCCACGCCCACCGCGGCGATGGTCCCCGTCTGGATGACCACGAAGAGCGTCCAGCCATAGAGGAAGCCCATCAGCGGGCCCATGGCCTCGCGCAGGAACGTGTACTGGCCGCCGGCCCGCGGATACATCGCCGCGAGCTCGCCGTAGGCCAGGGCGCCGAGCAGCGTCATCACGCCGGTGACGACCCAGGCGACCAGCAGCCAGAAGGGCGAGCCGAGCGTGCGCGCCATGTCGGCGCTGACGATGAAGATGCCCGACCCGATCATCGTGCCCGCGACGAGCATCGTCGCGTCGGTCAGGGTCATGGCCTTGATGAAGCCGGGGCCGGACGCGCCCTCGGACTCCGCTGCGCGGGCAGCGTCGCCGGTAGCCATCGGTGGAAGGGGTCGGGGGGACTGAGAGGACCGCTACATCGCCGAGGCGGCGACGTTCAGAAACTATCGGGCGGGGTGGCCGAGGGCCAGTCGCTAGGGCGCTTCGGCGGTGATGTAGGCGGTATCCTTCACCGCGGTGCCATCGGCGCGCGTCGCGGGCCGGAAGCGCACTTCGGCGAGCATGTCGCGGATCTTGCGGTTGTACGCGCGATCGCTCGTCGGATTGAAGGTGAGCAGCCGGGCGTTGCCGCGCTCATCCACTTCGAATTGCGCCACCATGCGGTACGGGCGCACCCGATTCGGCACGGGAATCGGCAGGATCGCGAGATTCGTCACCGTCGGTGGGAAGATCGCGTCCCCTCCTCCCCCCGTCCCGGGGCCGACCCCCGAGCCCCGCCCCGTCCCAACGCCCGACCCTACCCCGCCCCCGGTCCCGGGCCCGTTCCCACCGGAGCCGTCGTTTCCCGAGCCGCCCCCCGCGCCTGCCGTGGGGATGGTCGGGCCCGCCACGGGCTGCACCTCGGGCGGCGCCACTTGCTCGGCTGTCCGCTCCGGCTCCGGTTCCACTGGCGGCGGAGGCGGCGTCGGTGTGGGTGTGGGAACGGCTCGAGGAGGCACGGGTGCGGCCGCAGCCGGCGCCGGCGCCATCTGGAGGAAACGCACCCGCTCCGGCGTGATCTCCCCTCCGGTCCCGCGCGTACCACCGCCTCCCCCGCCGGCCGGCCCCGCGCCGCCTGCCCCCTGCTGCTCCGGCTCCACCAGCTGCCGGGCCACGAACGGAGGCAGGATCAGCGCCGTGATGATGACCGCGTGCAGCAGCGCCGAGAGCAACCACCCCTCGCGGCCGCGCGGCTCCGGCTCCGGAATCCCGTGGAGGGGCCGGAGGGGGCGGCGTGGCGTCTGGTCGGGCGCGGGGAGGGTCGTCACGGAGGGGAAGACGAAGGAAGCTGCTACATAAGTAATACGGCGGGCGAGCCTCGAAAGGTTCGCCCGCCGTGGTCCAACGACTGGGACCCTTACTTGGTGTCCTTGGGCGGAATGCCGATGACCTTCACCCCGGCCCCGCGGGCGACGTCCATCGCGTAGATCACGTCCTGGTACTTCACCGACGGATCACCCTTCACGAACATGATCTTCTCGGGCCGCGGGTCGTAGATCTCCCGCAACCGGACGTCGAGCCGGCCCTTCTCGATGGGCTCCTTGTTGACGGCGTAGCTGCCGTCGGCGAGCACTTCGAGCACGATCTGGTCGGAGGCCTGGTTGGCCGTCACCACCGCGGGGGACGGGTCGGGCAACTGCAGGTCCACGGCCTTTCGCATCAGCGGCTGCATGATCATGAAGATGATCAGCAACACGAGCATGATGTCGATCATGGGCACGACGTTGGGCTCGTTGGTGAGCCCGCTGTTGCCACCACCTACGCTCAATCCCATGGTCGTCTCCTACTGCGTCTTGACGGTGGTGCTGACCTCGTCGCCGGCCACCGTGGACGCTGTCCCCGGCTGCTGGTCCGTGATCGCCCCGATCACGCGCACGCCGTTCTTCGAGGCGACGTCCATCGCGTCGAGGATGCGGCCGTACTCGAGATCCTTATCCGCCTTGATGTAGAGAATCTGGTCCATCGTCCGGACGCTGTAGATGGCCTGGAGGCGCTGGGCCAGTTCATCGTTCGGGATGGCCTGCTTGTTCAGGTAGTACTGGCCGTACTTGTCGATGCCGAGGACCTGGTCCTCATCCTGCTCCGGATGCGACTTCAGGTTGATGCCGCTGGGCGGCACGGCGGTGAAGCCGGCCGCAATGGCCGGCGTCACCACCATGAAGATGATCAGGAGCACGAGCATCACGTCGATCATGGGCACGACGTTCGGCTCTGCCTTGACGCCGCCCGCCGCATTCACGCTCATACCCATTGCGAATACCTCCTCGAGGGGGACGGACCGATCAGCCGGAGATCGGCGACGAACCCTTCTGGGCCGCAGTGTTGAACTCGCGGGTGAAGCGGCTGCGGCCGAACTCGCCCGAGACGCCCTTGATCAGGTAGTCGATCATCTCCTTCGAGACGTAGGTCATCTCGGCCGTGAGATTGTCGATCTTCGTCTGGAAGTAGTTGAAGGCCCACACCGCCGGAATGGCGACGAGGAGGCCGAAGCCGGTCGCGATGAGCGCCTCGGCGATGCCGACGGCGATCGCCTGGATGCCCGACGAGCCCGCGGCGCCCATGCCAGCGAAGGCGTTGATGATGCCGAACACGGTGCCGAGCAGCCCCACGAACGGCGAGGTCGAACCCACCGTCGCGAGGAACGCCAGGCCGCGCTTCAGGGCCACGATCTCGACCAGCATGTTGCGCTCGATGGCGCGCTCGGCCGAGTTGATGTCGGACACGGTGACCGAGCCGTCCATGATCAGCGGCTTGACTTCGTCCAGCGCGCCGCCGAGGACGCGGGCCACGTGCGACTTCTTGTACGACTGCGCGAGGTTGATGGCCTCGGTGAGGTTGTCCTCCTCGAGGAACTGCGAGAACTCGGGCGCGAACTTGAGGGTTTCCTTCTGCGCCTTGCGCAGGTTCCACCACTTGCCGAAGGCCACCGAGAGCGACCAGAGGGACATGATGGCCAGCACGACCCAGATGCCCTTGGCAAATGGCGGGCTGTGCTCCCAGATGAAGCCGATGGACATATTCATCGCTGCAATCTCCTGATGGTTGGTGCGAGTGGTGGATTAGCGCTGCAGATTGAACACGAAGGGCTGCTGGACGAGCTGCTTCACCTTGCGCCCACCGACCTCGGCCGGCAGGAACCGCATGTTCGGCAGCGCGCTGCGCACGGCCTGTTCGAACAAGGCATGGGTGGAGCGGAGGACGCGGAAGGACGAGATGTCCACGCGGCCGGTGGTATCCACGACAAACTGGGCGAGCACCTCACCCTCGACGCTGCCCTGCCGGAGGATGTCGGGGTAGCGCGGGCCCGGCGACCCGGGCATCGAGCCGGCCGGCTTCTCCACCTGGAAGTCGAAGTAGGTCTGGTCCGTATTCACCGGACCCGTCCCGCCGACCACACCGGAGGCCACACCGCCGGCCACACCCTTGCCCGAGAAGTCATCCTCGTTGGTGAGCGCCTTCGAGAGGTCGATCTCCGGGATGACGTCGGGGATGCTGATGGGGGCCGAAAGCACCTGGAAGCCCTTGGGCGGCGGCGGCGTCACCACGGCATCGGGCGGCGGTGGCGGCGGCTCATCCTGGGGCGGGGGCGGCTCGTCGGTCTTCACGTCCACGAAGTCAATCTTCTGGATGACCTCTTCCTCCTGGTCCATGCCCGCGTTCGCGGTCGCAAAGATGGAGGCGCCGATCAAGGCGACGTGGAGCAGCGTCGAGACCACCGAAGCCCCGAAGGACTTCTGCTTGACTGGCTTCGACTCGATCAGGTTGTTGAACACGCGTGCACTCCTTCGAACGTGAACGATCGCGTGATGACGCCTGATCCCCTAGGCGCCGGCCGTGCATAATCGTACCCGCCCCGAATGAACGTCGTAATCGGGGGAAGATTAAGTTTCCCTTAATCGAATGTGAGGATTCAGCCGCTCGGCGGATGCAGGGGCAATTGCACCGTGAACGTGCTCCCCCGCCCCAGCCGCGACCCCACCGAAATGAAGCCTCCGTGGGCGTGGGCGATCCACTGGGCGATGGCCAGTCCCAGCCCCACCCCGCCCCGCTCGCTGCCCCGGGAACGCACCCGATCGGCGCGCCAGAAGCGGTCGAAGATGTACGGGAGATCGGCCGCCGCGATCCCGAGCCCGGTATCCTGCACCACGAACGCCGCGTGGTCGCCGCGGTGTTCCAGCGCCAGCGTCACCTGGCCGTCGCGCGGAGTGTACTTCACGGCATTCGTGACCAGGTTGAGGAACAGCTGCCGGAGCCGGACCTGATCGCCCTCGATGGTGATGGGATCCACCCGTTCCAGCACCACCGTGACCCCCGCCGCCTCGCCAAGGATGGACGCCGTCTCCATCACCTCGCGAACCACCGGCTCCAGGTGCACCGGCTCGCGGTGGAGGTCGAAGCGTCCCTCGTCGGCGCGGGCCAGCGTCAGCAGCGAATCCACCAGGTCGGCCATCCGCGCCGTTTCGGCCAGCGCCTCCTCGAGGGCCGGCAGTTGCTCGTCGATCGTCGTGCTCTCCATGGCCCGCTCGATGTCGGCGCGGAGCACCGTCAGCGGGGTCTTGAGCTCGTGGCTGGCGTCCGCGGTGAACCGGCGCAGGGCGGCAAACGAGCCCTCCAGCCGCGCCATCATCGCGTTGATCGTGTGGGAGAGGCGGTCAATCTCGTTCTCGTCCGACTCCACGGGGAGACGCCGATGCAACGAACGGCCGTCCTGGATGGCCTCGAGGTCGGCGATGAGGCGCTCCATCGGCACCATGGCGCTGCCAGCCATCAGCCAGGCGATGAGGCCCGAGAACAGCAGGAGGAACGGGATGGTCAGCACGATCGGCCGGAACAGCGGGCTGTCGGTGAAGCCCAGCCCAGTCACCGATTCGCCGGCCACGACGCGGGCCACCGGGATGCGGCGCGTCGGCGTCTCGAAGTGGGCGACGATGAAGATGTTGGTGGTGGAGTCCATCAGCACCACGGCCGCCGGCTGCGTGGGATCTCTCCGGAAGACCGCGTTGACCAGGCGACTGCGATCGGGCGTCGTCAACTGCTCGACGGCGCGATTCATGTACAGCACACGCGACGAGTCGGTGATGATCACGAAGCCGGGGAGGACGTCGAGATAGCGGCGCACCGCCGGCTCCAGCTTCTGCCCCGCCAGCGAGTCCTCGGTGACGACGATGGCGATGCCCGAGGACGTCTGCTGCAGGATCACCGTGGCCAGGTCGGCCACCCCGTCGGCACGACGCTGCATCGTCCGCGTGGCCACGGTCTGCGAAGCCGACCACAGCACGGTCGCGAAGACGACCAGCGAGGCCGCGAGGGCCACGACATACGACAGGGTGAGGCGACC
>JANJUF010000125.1 GCA_024710705.1 Gemmatimonadaceae bacterium
TCGATTCGCATCCCGATGCGCGATATCCGTTGGTGATCAATCACGGACACTTTCCGTCGGGGGTCGATGGCTTCCGCGAGACGCCACCGGACTCCGCGCTCAAGCCGGATTTCTCGACGCGCTTCAATCTCGCGGGCTACAACCGCATTCAGCAGGAACTGGCGTACCAACTCTACAAGGATTGGACCGGTCCGGGCTTCCCGCGCGTGCTGTTGGTGCAGATCCAGCACGCGACGCCGTACTACGATGACTCGTACGCCGTGAACTCGGCCAACAACGGTCCGTACGGCGACGCGATCATGTACGAGCTCATCCCCGAGATCGAGAAGCGCTACCGCGGCCTCGGCCAGGGATGGGCGCGCTTCACCTTCGGCGGCTCCACCGGCGGCTGGGAGGCGATGGCCGTGCAGATGTTCTATCCCGACTTCTTCAACGGCGCGTGGATCGCCTGCCCCGACCCCATCGACTTCCGCCACTACACCGTGGTGAACATCTACGAGGATCGTAACGCCTACTATGCGGAAGGGCCGTTCAAGCGGGTGCCGCGGCCCGGGCAGCGGAACTCTCTCGGACACGTCTCCACCACGCTCGAACAGATGAACCACCGCGAACTCGCCCTCGGCACGCGGTCGCGCTCGGGGGACCAGTGGGACGTGTGGCAGTCTGTGTACTCGCCGGTTGGGCCGGATGGGTACCCCGCTCCGATCTGGGACAAGCGCACGGGAGCGATTGACCCCACCGTCGCGGCATACTGGCGCGAGCACTACGACCTCTCGCACATCCTCCAGCGCGACTGGGCGACGCTCGGACCGAAGCTTCGCGGCAAGCTGCGTCTCTACGTGGGCGACATGGACAACTACTACCTCAACAACGCGGTTTATGAAGTGGAACGCTTCCTGAAGCGTGCCGACCCGCCGGCCGACGCGGTGGTGGACTACGGCGATCGCGACGAGCACTGCTGGAATGGCGACCACACGCGCTCCAATGCGTACTCGCGGTTGCGCTACCCACAGATGGTGTTGCCGTGGGCGGTGGAACGGATGCTGATGACGGCTCCCGCAGGCGCCGACCTCCGCAGTTGGAGGTACTGATGTCCAACACATCACGGAGCCGCACAGTGCGACTGTTCATGGTTCTGGCCGTGGTTGCGTCTCCCGCTTGCAGTGAGAAGCCGAAGCGCGAGGCTGCGCCCCGCAGCGCCGCCCAGCAACGCGCCGTGGATAGCACCATCGGGGCGTCCCGCCTTCCGGGAGCGGGAGGCGTGCAGGGCGCCTTGCGAGCCAGCGACTCCGCGGCGGCACGCGCACGGCAGCTCGATTCCCTCGCCCGCACGCCTTGAGCTACGCGCGCTACGTCGCCATCGGGGACTCGTCCACCGAAGGGCTCGAGGATCCGGATGGTCATGGCGGCTATCGCGGGTGGGCCGACCGCTTTGCGGCACACGTGGCGGGCGCACAAGCCGAGCCGTTGCTCTATGCCAACCTCGCCGTACGTGGACGGAAGACACGCCATCTGCTCGAGCAACAGCTCGAGCCGGCGCTCGCGATGCGCCCCGACCTCGCCACCGTGTTCTCCGGCACCAACGACATCATTCGCAGCAACTTCAACCTCGACGCCGTCATCGCCGACCTTGGGGTGATGCAACGGGCCTTCCGCGAAGCCGGCGCCACGGTGCTGACGATTACCATGCCGGACCTCTCGGCCATCGCGCCCCTCGCCGGACGCGTGAAGCCGAGGCTCGCCGCGTTCAACGAAGCGGTGCGCGCGCTCAGTGCCGAGACGGGCACGCTGGTGCTTGACGCCGCCAGCCACCCGTTGGCGGTGGACCCGCGGCTATGGCACGAGGATCGACTGCACGCGAACAGTGAAGGCCACGCGCGGATCGCCGAGGGGCTCGCCCACACACTGGGACTGCCCGGATTCGAAGACGCCTGGACCCGTCCGCTTGCTGAGGGGCTACGTGTGTCCCGCGCACCGGTTGTTGTGCGCGAGTTGCGATGGGCGGCGAAGTACCTCGCGCCCTGGATGGTGCGCCGCCTGATGGGCAAGTCCTCCGGCGACGGCATTCAACCGAAGCGCCCGGCACTCGCGCTGGTGGAGCGATAGCCACCCCTTCTCTCCGTGCGGCACCGAGGTGAAGCTTCGGCATGGGTACGCTCTACGATATTCCAGTGATGACGCTCGATGGCACGGAGACCACGCTGGCCCCGTACCGCGGTCAGGTGATGCTCATTGTCAACGTGGCCAGCCAATGCGGCTTCACGCCGCAGTACGCCGGACTTGAGCGGCTCCATCAGGAGCTCGGGCCGAAGGGTCTCGCCGTGCTCGGCTTCCCGTGCAATCAGTTCGGTGACCAGGAGCCCGGCAACGCCGACGAGATCAGGAATTTCTGCTCGCTGACCTACGACGTGACCTTTCCGCTCTTCGCGAAGGTCGAGGTGAACGGTGCGGGGACGCACCCCCTCTATCGGCAGCTCAAGCGGGAGCGTCCGGGGTTGCTCGGCAGCGAGTCCATCAAGTGGAACTTCACGAAGTTCCTGGTGGGGCGGGACGGCCGGGTGCTGGCGCGCTTCGCCCCCAACGACACGCCCGAAGGAATCCGGAAGGACATCGAGCGTGCGCTCGGCTGAGCGCACGCTCGAGCGCATCCTCGTTCCTCGGTTCACCGGGCGAACTTTCCGTGCCCGCCCCGGATTGTCAGGGCATGAGCGCGAATGTGGCCGTTCCCGGCGAGCCCTCACCGCCACCGCCTGCCCGCCGATGGCGGCGCGTGCGCGCGTGGCTGACGCCGTGGAACATCCTGACCGTCGCCATTCTCCTGTGGGCCGCACCACGACTGTTGCCGCACCTCGGCGCCGTCGTCGGGATCCGCTCCGGTCCGGACGACCGTCCAGCATTTCGCGTCACCGCGCTCGACGGCGCGGTCCTCAGCGACAGCGCGCTCCGGGGAAAAGTGGTGCTCGTCAATTTCTGGGCCACCTGGTGCATCCCTTGCCGAGTGGAGATGCCGGCGCTCGACCGCATGCACCAACGGCACGCCGCCGCCGGGTTCGTGGTGGTCGGACTCGCCGTTGACCGCGTGAGCACCGCGCAGGTCAGGGAATTCGCCGAGGACCGGGGGGTGGTTTACCCGATTGCGCACGTGGATGCCGCCGCCGAGCGTACGTTTGGCGGCGTGCGCGGATATCCAACCTCGTTCCTGCTCGACCGCACGGGACGCATCAGGCACACGGTGATCGGGCCAGTGGCGCCGCTGAGTCTCGAACCGGCTGTGCGCCGGCTGCTCGCTGAACCCTAGACCCTCCAGGGCAACACCATGGGCATTTACCACGCGACAATCCGCTGGCAGCGCGGGAGCGACGAGTTCCTCCGGCAGAAGTACTCTCGGGGACACACCTGGCACTTCGACGAGGGCGTGACGGTGCCGGCCTCTGCATCGCCGCAGGTGCTGCGGGCGCCCCTTTCGGTGGCGGCGGCGGTGGATCCCGAGGAAGCGTTGGTGGCCGCGCTGTCGAGCTGCCACATGCTCTTCGTGCTGTCGTACATCTCCGCCGCCGGATTTGTCGCGGAGTCGTACGAGGATGCCGCCGAGGGAGTCATGGAGAAGCGCGCCGATGGGAAGACCGCCATCACCCGCGCCACGCTCCGCCCTCGCATCACGTTCCAGGGAACCACGCCGAGTGACGCCGACTTCGCCCAGATGCACGCGCGGGCGCACGATGAGTGCTACATCGCCAATTCGGTGAATTTCCCCGTGACGGTCGAGCCGACGATGGCCCTCAGCTGACGGCGGCGTCGGTGAGGATGGCCCGCACGTCGCGGGCGATCACGCCGGCGATGTCGTCCAGCGGCAGGTCGTTGCGGTCGGTGCCGAAGGGCTCTTCGATCTCGCCGGCCAGGAGCTCGAGGCCCATCGTCGCAAAGAACGTGAACATGCTCGCGATCACGGTGCCGTAGCCGAACTCGTTCACCAGTCCAAAGGGCATGATGAACGCGTAGAGCATCACGAATTGCTTGACGTAGCTGGAATAGGAGAACGGAATCGGCGTGTTGCGGATCCGCTCACAGGCGCCGGTGACGTCGTCGAACTGCTGCAGCAGTGGCGCGAGCGTGAGTCGCGCATCGGGGCCAAGCAGGCCCGCGGCATCGTCTGCGCGGAGTTCGCCGTGCAGTCGGCTCAGCAGTTCGTTCGGCTGGTGTGAGCCATCCTCCCCCCGAGGCCGGCGCAGGTGCGACGCCAGCGCCGACGGGAACTCGGCGAGGATCGTGGCGTAGGTCGCTCGCCGTTCGAGCGGGGCCGGACGGAGCTGGCGCGACAGCCCGCGCGAGACGTTCACGAGTTGGCCCCAGAGCCGCCGTCCCTCCCACCATCGGTCATACGCGGTGTTGGTCCGGAAGACCAACAGGAGGCCGAGGATGATGCCGAGAATGGAGAGGAAGGACGGGCCGAGCGGCACCGCTACCCGAAAGACGTCGGTCTCCACCCACACCACGAGCGCCGCCCAGGCACCAGCGCCGAGCACGTCGAGGAACAGGGTGCGGAAAATCGGACTCCGCGGGAAATCGAAGAGGATGCCGATCCAGTTCTTGGGGTCGTAGCTGATCATGCCGATATTATACGGACTGTCACCTCCGCCACCGAGCCCCATGCGCCTCTCCAGCCTTCTCCTCGCTTCCGGTATCCTGCTCTCGTCGCTGGAGGCCCAGCAGGGTCCCCCGCGCCAAGTCGTGCCCATGGATTCGGCTCGCGCCGCGCAGCTCTACGTGAGCAACCGCCCCGAGGACCATCCGGTCGCGAACTACGAGCAGCACATCGCGGCCAAGGCGCGCACCGACAGCATCTTCGCGGCACGCAGCGCTGGCGTGATGCGCTACGAGAAGATTCGCTACCGCTCCTCGGCGGATGGGCTCGAGATTCCCGCCTACGTCTTCTCGCCGCTGGACCCGAAGGGACCGACGGGCCACGCCGCCATGGTGTGGGTCCACGGTGGCGTGCACGGCAACTGGGATCAGAACTATCTCCCCTTCATCATCGAGGCGGTGCAGCGCGGGTACGTGATTGTCGCGCCCGAGTATCGCGGGAGCACGGGATACGGCCGGGAGTTCCACAACGCGATCGACTATGGCGGCAAGGAGCTGGACGACGTCGAGAGTGCGCTTGACTACCTCCACACGCGTGCGGAGGTGGATCCCACCCGCATCGGGATCATGGGCTGGAGCCACGGAGGGTTCATCGCCGCGCATCTATTGATGCGTGGTGCGCGCACGCGCTTCGTGGCCGGCGTGGCGATGGTGCCGGTGACGAACCTGATCTTCCGGCTCTCGTACAAGGGCCCCGGCTACCAGCGCAGCTTCAGCACGATGGAAGCAATGCGCGGCCTCCCCTTCGAGCGGCGCGACGAGTACGTCCGACGCTCGCCCTACTACCACGTGGATTCGCTTTCGCGACCGATCCTGGTGCACGTCGCGACCAACGATACCGATGTGAACTTCGAGGAGGCGCGGCCCTTGATCGACGCCCTGCGCGCCCGAAAGCCCGACCTTGCCGAGACGAAGATCTATGTGGATCCGACGCCCGGACCAGCCAGCGTGGGCCACACGTTCAATCGTCGCGTGAACCGGCAGACCCTGCTGCGCGACGACTCGCCCGAACAGGTCGACTCGTGGAACCTGACGTGGGCGTTCCTCGAGAAGTGGCTGCGCCCGTGATGCCCGTGCGACCGGACCTCGACGACCGCGTCCGTTTCCTCACTGAGCTCGGGCGGCGCTTGCATCTCGCTGGCGTCTCGGCCTCGCGCCTCGAGGGTGCCGTGCGCTCGGTCGGGACGTCTCTCGGCGTCCGTTGCGAAATCTGGTCCACGCCGACGGGGCTGCTGCTGTCGCTGTCCGACGCCGAGCTGCCGCACGGTACGCAGGAGACGCGCGTGCTGCGCCTGGAGCCTGGCGACGTCCACCTCGGCGCGCTGGCCAAGCTCGACGCCATTGCCGAGCGGGTCGTGGACGGCACGATGTCCATTGCCGATGCCTGGGATGCCATGCACGCGCTCGACAGGCCGGCGACGACTCGGGATCAACTGGCCAGCGTGGCGGCCTTTGGACTCGCCGCCGCCTCGGTGGCGGGGCTGCTACGCACGGGGTGGATTGACATCGCGGTGGCCGGCGTGCTGGGGTTGATCATCGGGTGGATCGCGCTGTTGAGCCAGACGCGGCCAGACCTGAGTGCCGCGTCGGAGGCGGTGGCAGCCATCGTGGCGACGGCGCTCGCCACCGCGTTCGCGCATTTTGTGGCGCCGCTCTCGTTGCAGACCGTGATCGTGGCGGCGCTGATCGTGTTGATGCCCGGCCTCTCGCTCACGACGGCCGTGGCCGAGCTCGCGTCGCAGCAGCTGGTCACGGGCACCACGCGCTTCGCTGGTGCGATGACTGTCCTGCTGAAGCTGACGTTCGGCTCCGTGGCGGCATCGCAGGCGATGCTGGCGATCGGATGGACCCCGATGCTCGGGACGCCGGAACCGCTGCCGCGGTTCGTGGAGATCATCGCGGCCGTGGCTGCATCGTTCTCCTTCGCTGTGCTGTTCCGCGCCTCGCGGCGTGACATCCTGCTGGTGATGGCGAGCGCCATCCTCGGGTACGTACTCACCCGGGCCGGGAGCGGGTGGCTTGGGCCCGTGGCGTCCGGCACGTTCGCCGGCGCGGTGTTCTTCTCGAGCCTCCTGATGGCGGCTTTGGCCAACCTGTATGGTCGGGTCTGGGGACGCCCCGGGGCCTTGGTGCGGGTGCCGGGAATCATGCTATTGGTGCCCGGGAGTGTGGGATTCCGAGCCCTCGGTTTCGTGATGGAGCGCGACTACACACTGGGGTTCGACACCCTTGTGGCCGTGCTCAGCGCGCTGCTGGCCCTCGTGGCCGGACTGCTGTTCGGGAGCCTCTTGGTGCCCCCCCGTCGGTACCTCTGAGGCGACCCGGGAGCCGGCGGGACCCCCAGAACGAGGGCGGGCGGGGTACATTAGAGTGTTCCCCGGGTGACCGGGCCAGGTCCTCGACCGTCGAATCTCCGTATGCGCACTCCCCGACTGATCGTCATTGCCCTCCTCACCCTCGCGGCCGCCGCCTGCCTCGAGGCACCCCCGTTCGCGCCGGACGTTACGACCGTGAACTTCGCGCCGGAACTTGGCGTGGACTTCGAAAACTCCACGCGTACGTCGTCCGGGCTGTACTATCGCGATCTCGTGGTCGGGGATGGCGAAGTCATGCGACAGGTTGACGGTGACACCGCGGTGGTGCGCTACACCGGCTGGCTTCGCAACGGCATCGAGTTCGACAGCAACCTCGGCTCGGCCACGCCCTATATCTTCGAGACCGGAGCGGGACAGGCGATCGCCGGATTCGATGAGGGCGTGCGTGGCATGAAGGTCAATGGCGAGCGACAGCTGATCATTCCGCCGAACCTCGGTTACGGCGGCGCCAAGCTGGCCAACATCCCACGCCACAGCATCCTCGTGTTCACGGTCAGGCTCGTGGCCGTCAGACTCCCTACCCCGCAATGATGCCAGAGACGGCGCGCGACCTCAGCAGCACCGACTGGCGCTCAATCATCGCGCGCTACGCCGGGCCGGATGTGCGCGTCTCGCTGTGGCAGGCGTTCTCGACGCTGTTCATGCTCGTCGCAGGCCTGATCTTCGCCGTGCAGCTGATGGAGCCGGCCCCGTGGGCGGCGGCGCTCCTGGTGCTCCCGTTGGGGGGCCTGCTCATCCGCACCTTCATCATCATGCATGACTGCGCGCACGGCTCGTTCCTGCCGTGGCCGAAGGTCAACGACGCGCTGGGCTTCGTCACCGGCGTCCTCACGTTCACGCCGTTCCAGCAGTGGCGGCGCGAACACGCGCTGCACCACGCGTCCTCGGGCGATCTCGATCATCGTGGATACGGCGACATTATCACGCTGACGGTTGAGGAATACAACGCGCGGTCGCGTTGGGGGCGCCTCAAGTACCGCGTCTATCGCCACCCGATCGTGCTCTTCGGGATCGGTCCGCTCCATATGATGATCCTGCAACGCTTCCGCGCCCCGAGCCTGGCGAGCGGTGCGAAGCAGCTCTGGAACGTGTGGATGACCAACGCGGCACTGGTTGGACTCGTCGCGATCGGCATCCTCGCGTTCGGCTGGCGCTCGGTGCTCCTCATCTACGTGCCGGCGTACTACTTGGCCGCCGCTGCCGGCATTTGGCTTTTCTACGTGCAGCACCAGTTCGAGGAAGCCTACTGGGAGCGCGGCAAAGAGTGGGACTATGCCACGGCCGCCGTCACCGGGAGCTCGCACCTCCGACTGCCAGGCATCCTGAACTGGTTCACCGGGCATATCGGCCTGCACCACGTGCACCACCTCGGCCCCAAGATCCCGAACTACCGGCTCAAGGCGGCGCACGAGGAAAACGCGGTGTTCAAGGTGGCGCCGGAGCTCACGATGCGAACGGCGTTCCGTACCCTCCGCCTCACGTTGTGGGACGAGGCGCGGGGCCGGATGATCGGGTTCCGGGAGCTTCGCCAGCTACGCGCCAACTAGGCGTCAGCGGCGCGTCGGCGGGCCATGTGACGCGAAGACCCGCGTCGCGCCGTCAGCGGTGAAGGCGAGGACATCGTACCGCTCGTACTGCGCCGGCGGGCCCTGCTCCATCCCTGGCGAACCAATGGGCATTCCCGGCACCGCGAGCCCGCGCACCGCCGGACGGTCGCGCAGCAGCCTCTTGATGTCGTCTGCCGGCACGTGCCCCTCGACGACGTAGCTCCCCACCACCACGGTGTGGCAGGATGCGAGGCGCGCTGGGATGCCCATCTCGCGCTTCACCGAATTGAGGTCATCGGTGTTCACCTCACGGACGGTGAAGCCGTTCGCGCGGGCGTGGTCCACCCACTGGCCGCAGCATCCGCAGGACGCGCTCTTGTAGACGGTCATGGCGGGGAGCGTTCCCTGCGGCCGTCCCTGTGCGCCAAGCGCGCGGGCGCCGAAGGCGCCGAGGGCGGTGCCGCCGAGTGCGATGCCGGCGAGACGGAGAAAGGCGCGACGGTCGTGCGACATGATCGGGTTCCTCAGCGGGTGGCGCCGGCGACGCCAGCGAGTGCGGTGACGATGAGCAGGGCGAACTGTGGACCCTTGTAGGAGTCTGCCGTCTCCTGATACCACTCGGCAGTGCCGTGCGCTCCGCCGCCTCGACCGCCACCGTTGATGGTGATGGCCGGGATCCCGAGGGCGATGGGGAGATTGGCATCGGTGCTCGAGGCTTCCGTCCGCGGGGTCCAGGAGAGTCCGTCATCGAGGAGCTGCGCGGCCGCGATGGCGGTGCGCACGATGAAGGCGTCATCGCCCTGGCCGCCCGTCGGACGAATGCCGATGGTGTCGTACTTCACCGTGATTGGCGCACGGGAATTGGGCCAGCGCGCCAGTTCCTCACGGACGGCGGTATCCACTGCGGCACGGATCCGACGATCCATCTCGAGCAGGTTTTCCGCAGACTCGGACCGCATGTCCACATCCATCTGCGCTAACGGCGTAATGGTGTTCACGCTCGTTCCGCCGCGGACGATGCCGACGTTGAAGGTCGTGCGCGGGCCCGGTGGCACGGGGAGATCGGCGATGCGCGCGATGGCGCGTCCCATCGCGTGCATCGGGTTCGTCATGCCGAAGGCGCCATAACTGTGCCCGCCCGGTCCCTCGAAGGAGATGGTATAGCGGTGCGATCCGACGGCGCGCGAGACGATGCCGGCGCCGCCGGCACCGTCCACCGAGATGAAGAAGTCCATCGCCCCAGCGAACTCCTGAGTCAGGAGATGCCGGACGCCGCGCAAGTTGCCCGGACCTTCCTCGCCGACATTGCCGACGAGGTACAGCCGTCCCTGCGGGACGAGGTTCGTCTCGCGCAGGACCTTCGCAATGGTGAGCACGACCGCGAGCCCGCGGCAGTCATCGCCGATGCCAGGACCGGCGATGCGGTCACCGGTGCGGGTGGTCTTCACATCCGTACCTTCCGGGAAGACGGTGTCGAGGTGTCCGGCGAGCATCACGCGGGGCCCGTCACCATTTCCCACGGTCGCGATCACGTTGCCGACGGCGTCAATGCGGGCGTCGGGATAGCCGAGCGCGATCAGGCGGCGTCGGAACTCCTCGGCGCGGACCTGCTCCTTGAACGGGGGTGCCGGGATCTCGCAGAGTGATACCTGCTGGTCGAGGGTCCACGACTGCAGGGCCGGGAGTGCCTCGAAGGCCCGGCGGACGGCCGGCGACTCGTGGAGTAGGCGGACCGGCTGGGCGGCCAGCGGGGTAGTGGCCAACAGGAGTATGAGGGCGGGGGTGTGCCCCCGGAGCACGCTATGCATATTCTCAATCTACCCCACTCCGACGATGACCGACCATCCTTGGTTCCGGCACTACGATCCGGGGGTCCCGCGCACCATCGGCACGTATCCCGCGGGGACCCTGCTCGAGGCGATTGACGAGGCGCTGCGCGAGCGCCCTGACGCCCCGGCGTTCCTGTTCAAGGGGCGGGCCGTCTCCTGGCGCGAGCTGCACGAGGCGAGCGAGGCTTTCGCGGTGGCGCTGGCGGCCATGGGTGTCCGTGCCGGCGACCGGGTGGCCTGCCTGCTGCCGAACTGCCCGCAATTCTTCATCGGTGAACTCGCGGCCTGGACGCTCGGCGCCGTGTACGTGCCGCTGAATCCGATCTACACCGAGGACGAGTTGGCAGGCCCGCTGGAGACCACGGGCGCCACGGTCATCCTCACGCTGAGCGCATTCTATGAGTTGGTGAAGAAAGTGCAGCCCCGCCTTCCGGGACTTCGCCACGTCGTGGCGACCAACATCAAGGAATGGTTCCCGCCGGTGCTGCGCGTGGTCTTCACGCTCGTGGTGGAGAGGAAAGCCGGGCACCGGGCGACGCTTCGCGACGGCGACACGTGGCTCCCGGCATTGCTCGGGGCGCACGCCCGCCAGCGCACAGGCGTCGAGCGTCCACAGCCCGACGACGACGCGCTCCTCCTGATGAGTGGCGGCACCACCGGCACGCCAAAAGCCGTGCGCATCCATCACGGTGCACTGGTGCAGACGGGCACGCAGGTGAACGCGTGGCTCGGCTCGGTGCTCCCGAAGTGGGAGGGCGTGTACTGCCTGCCGCTTCCGATGTTCCACTCCTACGGCGCCTGCGGCGTGCAGTCGGTCTGCTTCCTCGGCCACAATCCGATCGCGTTGGTGCCAAACCCGCGCGACATCGACGACCTCGTGAAGACGATCGAGACCGCGCAGCCAGCGGTGTTCTGCGGCGTGCCGTCGCTCTACAATGCGCTGCTCAACCACAAGCGCGTGCAGAAGGGCAAGGTGGACTTTCGCTCGATGAAGGCCTGCGTCTCCGGCGCCGCGCCGATGATGCTCGAGACGATGA
>JANJUF010000010.1 GCA_024710705.1 Gemmatimonadaceae bacterium
CGCCCCGGTGACGACGACGTTCTCGTGGAGCAGCTCGGCCGCCTCGGTTGCCTCGGTGAGCTTCACCGGCGTGGTCACGGCCAACGCCGCCGGCACCGCCACCATCCGCGCCACCACGCCCAACGGCGTGTTCGGCGAGGCGGTGGTCACGGTGACGGCGCCGCCGCGCGAAGTCTCGGCCGCGACGATCCAGATCAACGAACTGATGGGCGACCCGGTGAACGCCGAGAGCGCCAGCTGGGGCGAGTGGTTCGAGGTGCACAACACGGGCAGCGAGCCGGTGGACCTCAACGGCTGGCGCATCCTCTCCGGTGGCGCGGGCCAGCCGGCGCACACCATCAACGCGAGCGTGATCGTCCCGGCCGGCGGCTATGCCGTGCTTGGCCGCGGCTTCGACCCGGCGCGCAACGGTGGCATTGACATCAACTACAACTACTTCACCGGCGGCACGACGATCTGGCTCGACAACAACGACTATCTCGTGTTGCTCGACGCCGACCAGGCGCTGGTGGACTCCACCTCGTGGACGACGTTGCCGCGCGGCGTGACGAAGGGGCTGCGCCCCGGCCTCGCGCCCAACGCCGACGTGGACGGCGCCGACTGGGGCTTCTCGACGACGACCTTCGGCGATGGCGACTACGGCACGCCGGGCGCCGCGAATACTGGGCTGGCCGACGAGCCGCCGTTCGTCTCGCCGAACCGCCTCAGCATCACCGGCCGCACGTCGGCCGACTCGCTCCCGGTGGGCTACGAGGACCAACTCTTCGGCACCCTGCGCGACGCCGCCAACACGGTGATCCCGACGACGGTGACGTGGACGTCACTCACGCCGAGCCTCGCGTCCATTGACGAGCGCGGCGTGATCCGCGGCCTCGCCGCCGGCTCGGCGCGCTTCCGCGGCGTGGCCGAGGATGGCACCGGGCGCAACATCACCATTCCCATCAACATCGCCATCGCCAGCAGCGTGGTGTATGGCGACCACGCCGAGTTCGGCGAGCCGGTGGACGCCGACCCGAGCGATGACTTCCTCGTGCGCCGCCGCGAGTACACCACCTCGTGGAATGGCACGCGCGGCATCCCGAACTGGGTGGCCTACAACCTCACGGGCGAGCACATCGTGAGCGGCCAGGACCGCTGCGACTGCTTCACCTTCGATCCGGAGCTGGAGACGGCCGGCTTCCCGCGCTACACCACCGCCGACTACACCGGCGCCGGCGCCTTCCTCGGCACGGGCATCGGCATTGACCGCGGGCACCTGGCGCGGTCGTTCGATCGCACGTCGGGCTCGCTCGACAACGCCAAGACCTTCCTCTTCTCGAACATCATCCCGCAGTTCTCGGACAACAACCAGGGCCCATGGGCGCAGCACGAGAACTACCTGGGCGATCTGGCGCGCGTGCAGGACAAGGAACTCACGATCTACACCGGCGGCGCCGGCTCGGTGGGCACGGTGAAGGGCGAGGGCCGCATCACGATCCCGGCGTGGACGTGGAAGGTGAGCGTCATCGCACGACGCGGCACGCGGGTGGAAGACGTGCGCGACTATCGCGACCTCGAGGTGCTGGCGGTGGTGATGCCGAACGCGATGGGCATCCGCACGGCCAACTGGGAGACGCAGTACGTGGTGAGCGTTGACTCGGTGGAGAAGCTCACCGGCTACCGCTTCCTCACGGCGCTGCCGGAGAAGACGCGCCGGGCGCTGGTGACTGGCACGCAGCCGCCGCTGGGGGCCATCACCCAGCCGCTGAGCGGGCTCGAGGGCGAGCCGATTGCCTTCAGCGCCGCCGGCTCGGTGGATCCGAACGGCACGATCGTCTCGTACGACTGGGACTTCGGCGACGGCAACACGGGTACGGGCGTGAACGCGTCGCATACCTACGACTTCACCGGCAGCTACACGGCGCGCCTGGTGGTGACGGACAACGACGGCCTCGTGGACACGACCTTCGCGACGGTGGAAGTGGCGCAGGTGACGCCAGCGCAGGGGGTGGAGCAGGTGCGCGAGGCGCTGCTGCAGATGGCGACGCTGGCAGGCCTCAACCGCGGTGAGCGGCTGTCGCTGCTGGCCAAGCTCGACGCGGTCGCGGCGTCGCTGGAGCGCGGGAACCTCGTGGCGGCGCGTGGCCAGCTCGATGCGCTGCGCGACGAGGTGCAGGCGCTGGTCAACAGTGGGCGGGCTTCGGCGGATCTTGTGGCGCCGCTGCTCGTGGCCATCGAGAGACTGGAGCGGGCGATCTAGATTCGGGGGTGTTTGCCACAGAGGCACAGGGGCACAGAGGGCTTGGAGTGCGGTGCTGCTGCAGTTCACCCTTGAAGTCTTCTTTCTTGGGAACTGCGTGCCCGTCGTCTAGCACCGATGCCCTCTGTGCCCCTGTGCCTCTGTGGCAAAGCTGTGATGGACAGCTAGGCGAGCATCAGCATCAGCGCAATCGCCGCCGGCAATGCTTGAACGAAGAGGATGCGCCGGTTGGCGGTGGCGCCCCCGTACACGCCGGCGATGATCACGCAGGTGAGGAAGAAGCCGACGATGTGGCGGCCGGACGCGCCGAGCGAGAGCCCCCAGAGGAGCCCGGCGGCGAGGAAGCCGTTGTAGAGCCCCTGGTTGGCGGCGAGCACGCGGGAGGCGGCCGCCTGTTCCTTCGTCTGGCGGAAGACGCGCAGGCCGGTGGGCGTTTCCCAGAGGAACATCTCCAGCACGAGGAAATACACGTGCAGGAGCGCCACGAGCACCACCAGCACCGTCGCGAGCAGGTTCATGAGGCGAACACCCCGGTGGGCGCGTCGGAGCCGAAGCAGCGGCCGCGCCCGGCGCGCTTGGCGGCGAGGAGGCGGCGGTCGGCCACGTCCAACATGGACTTCGTGTCGGTGACATCAGGTTCGTCGCGGATGCCCGCCACGCCTGCGCTGAAGCCGAGGGTGAGGTGCGCGCCGTCGGGCAGCGTGATCGGCGTCTCCAGCAACTCGAGCCGCAGGGCGTCAATGCGGGCCAGGGCCGCGTCGCGCGAGGTGTTCGGCATCAGGATCACGAACTCCTCGCCGCCGTAGCGGGCCACCACGTCCGTCTTGCGCAGGGAGCTCGAGAGCAGGTCGGCCACCTGTTGCAGCGCGATGTCGCCGTAATGGTGTCCGTGCTCGTCGTTGATGCGCTTGAAGTGGTCCACGTCGAGCAGCGTGAGGGACAGCGGCGCCTTGTCGCGGGTGGCTTGGTCGAAGGCTGAGATCAGGGCGCGGTCGAAGTGTCCGCGGTTGTAGAGGCCGGTGAGGCGGTCGCGGGCGGCGAGGTAGAGCAGGCGCTGGGCGCGGCGCACCAAGGTCACCGCGAGCAGCGTCGCGATGCCAAGGAGGACCAGGCGTGTGGCGAGGTCCACCGGGACGTAGGGCCCGGCCCCGGCGCGCTCGGCCAGCGCCGCGAGGTCGGTGTTCGACTCCGCCACCATCCACAGCGCGCCGTACTGCAGGATGGCCAGCGCGCCCACCACGATGCAGATGCGCGCGTCGTAGCGCAGGGACGTGGCCACCAGCGCCAGGAAGTACATCTCGAAGGTGACCGTCGAGTTGAGCGCGTGTAGCGGCGTGGCGAACACGTAGAAGCTGGTGAGCGCGAGGCTCACCATCGAGATGTCGAAGGTGCTGGAGGCGAAGCCGAACCAGGGGCGCCACTCGCCGTTGCGCAGGCGCAGCCAGATGGCGAAGGAGGCGAGCGCCGCCGCCAACGTGACGGCGAAGCCCGCGACGTGCATCGTGTCGTCGTGCACGACGAGGTTGTAGGTCGGCGCGATCATCAGGAGCGCCATCGCCACCAAGCGCACCTTGGCCACGACGTACTCGCCCTCGATGCCGGCGGCGGCGAGGGCAGAATCGGGCGCCGACCAGATGGGCTGGCTGGGGGCGCCGCTGGTCAGGGCCCTGGATTGGCGTCGGGGGGCGGTCATGCGAAGCGAATGTGTTTCCGCAATGGTAACTCCCGGATGCGTTGTCCCGTCGCCGCGAAGATCGCATTGGCCAGCGCCGGTGCCGCCGGGGGCACCGGTGGTTCCCCGATGCCACGGATCTGCCCCGCCGTCTCCAACGCGCGGATGACGATGCGCGGCGTCTGGTTGAACCGCAACCCACTGAACTGGTGGAAGTTCGTCTGCTCGGGCACACCATCGGTGTACGTGAGCTCGGCGTTCATCGCGTGGCCCAGCCCCCAGATCACGCCGCCCTGCACCTGGTTCTCGAAGTTCACGGGGTCGAGCACGCGCCCCACCTCGCAGGCGAGGAACACGTTCTCGATGCGGATGCCTTCGGGCGTGCTCCGCACTTCCACCACTTCCGCCACGGGCACGCCGAAGGAGATCGTGAACGCGAGGCCGCGCCCGCGGCCCTCGCCGAGTGGCGTCCCCCAGTTGGAGAGCTCGCCCACCGCTTCGAGCACGCGGCGCGAGGCATCGTGTGAACACAGGCGGATACGCTCGGCCAGTGGGTCGGCGCCGGCGGCGAGGATGAGTTCATCCAAGAAGCATTCGTGAAGGAAGCCGTTGATCGAGGCTCCCACCGACCGCCACGAACTCACCGGCACCATCTCCGGCACCTTGTAGGCCGTCACGCGATAGTGGGGGATGGCGAATGGCTGGTCCCAGGCGCCACTCACCATCGTGACGTCCGGGCCAGGGAGGAACTCGTTGAGTCGGCCGCTCTGCGAGGCTCCCACCGATGGCGACGCGACGTCGAGCGAGAACGCGTGCACCTGGCCAGCGCGCACCGCGCCCTTGGCGCGGCCCATCGCCAGCGGCCGCGGGAAATCGTGTGCGAAATCCTCCTCGCGGGTCCACGTCATCTTGATGGGTACGCCTTGGTGCGCCAGGGCGAGCTCCACGGCCTGCCGGATGAAGTCATCCTCGAGGCGACGGCCAAAACTGCCGCCGCTGAGCTGCGCGTGCAGCGTCACGTGGTCGGGGCTGATGCCGGCGATCTTGGCGGCAAACTTCTGTGCGTAGCGGGGAATCTGCGTGCCGGCCCAGATCTCGAGCCGGCCGGAGTCGAAGCGCGCCACCGCGTTCATCGGCTCCAGCGGCGCGTGCGCCAGGTAGGGCAGGCGATACTCGGCTTCGACCAGCTTCACGCCGTCCTCGCCGAGTGCGCGTTCGACGTTGCCGTCGTCGCGCAGGCGACTGTTGCGATGCTCACGCGTGAACGATGCGGCGACGCGGGCGAACATCTCTGCGCTCCTGGGCGGTTCCGCCGTGTTGCCCCACTCGGGGCGCAGCAGCTGCGCCGCCCGGAAGGCGCGCCAGGTGTTGTCGGCAATCACCCCGACGCCGTCGGTGATCGGCACCACCTTGATGACGCCGCGCGCTTGCTTGGCGACGCCGTCATCCACCGCACGCATGCCTGCTCCGCGCTGCGGATTGGTGCGCACCGTGGCATACACCATGCCCGGGAACCGCAGGTCAATGCCGTAGATGGCGCGCCCGGTGGACTTGGCGACGATGTCGAGCCGTCGCATCGGCGCGCCCAGCAGCTTCCAGCGCGACGGATCACGGAGCGTGACGTTTGACGGCGGGTCGAGCAGGGCCGCGGCCGCAGCGAGCTCGGTGTAGGGGAGTCGCCTGCCGTCAGGCGCCACCACTGCGCTGCGTTCGGTGCGCAGCATTGAGGCGTGCACGCTGAGCTGCGCGGCGGCCGCCTCCACGAGCATCGCCCGTGCGGTCGCGCCGGCCATCCGCATCTTCTCGTAGGCGTCGGGGACGGTGGACGATCCGCCGGTGATCTGCGTGCCGCGCACCTTCACGTAGCCGTCCAGCATCCGGCGCACGCGCCGGGCGAGCGCGCCGGTGTTGGTGGCGGCCACGGGGAGGATCTCGTAGAAGGCGCCGCTGTTGAAGTAGGCCGGGCTCGGTGGGCCCGGCTCCACCGCGAACGCGCCCCACTCGAGGTCGAGCTCCTCGGCCACCAGCGCCGCCTGCACGGAGTAGGCACCCTGTCCCACATCCGCGCGCGGCGTGATGATCGTGATCCCGTGGGGATCGATCCGCAGATAGGGGTTGAAGGTCACGTCGTCGGCATCGAGCGAGTCGAGCAACGGATTGCCAACGGGCCACTTCACGAGGGCCCATCCCACCACGAGGCCACCGGCAGCGGCCGCGCTGCCGATCAGGAACGTGCGCCGGGCAATCGTGCGTGCGCGTCCCATGTCAGCCGCCTCGCAGGATGGCCGCGGCGCGCTGCACGCCTTCGCGAATGCGCGGGTAGGTTCCGCAGCGGCAGAGGTTGGACGACATCGCCTGGTCAATCTGTTCATCGCTCGGCGCACGGTTGCGCGCGAGAAACGCCGCCGCCGTCATGATCTGCCCGGACTGGCAGTACCCACACTGCGCCACCTGCAGCTCGATCCAGGCCTGCTGCACCGCGTGCAGCGCGTCGGGGGTGCCGAGTCCTTCGATGGTGAGCACCGGCTTGATCACGCTCCCCACAGCAACGGAGCAGGAGCGGACGGCCTGGCCGTCAATGTGCACGGTGCAGGCGCCGCAGAAACCGATGCCGCAGCCGTACTTCGGGCCGGTGACGCCGAGCTCGTCGCGGAGGGCCCAGAGCAGGGGCATCTCCGGTTCGAGGTCAACGTCGTGGACTTCGCCATTCACCGTGATGCGCACCGCGTGCTCCGATCGAAGGTCAGCGTAAAGATACGCGCCGAACGGCGTTCACCACGAAGACGCGAAGAGTCCCGATGCGAGCGAGACCATCGCTTGCATCGGGACCCTTCGTGCCTTCGTGGTGACCCTACGCCACCAAACTAGTTCGTGCGCTTCAACTCCACGCGCCGGTTCTGCGCGCGCCCGGCCGGCGTGGTGTTCGACGCCATCGGCTGCGAAGGACCGTAGCCGCGGGCAGTGAGGCGGTTGGCCGCCACACCCTTCGAAACCAGGTACGCCCGCACCGCATCCGCGCGCGCCTGCGAAATGCGCGTGTTGCCGGCCGCCGAGCCGGTGTTGTCGGTGTGGCCCTGCACTTCCACGTTCACGTCGGCGGCGTCAATCAACTGCTGCGCGACGCGATCGAGGATCGCCTGCGACTCCGCCGTCAGCACCGAGCTGCCGCTGGCGAAGTTCACGCCCTCGAGCACGATGTTGGTGGTGCCACCGGGCGCGAAGATCAGTGGGCAGCCGCGCGTGTCCACGCGCGTGCCCGCCGGGGTCGCCGGGCAGGCGTCGTTGGCATCGGGCACGCCGTCGCCGTCGGCATCCTGCGGCAGCGGGCAACCGGTGGCATCCACCGGAGTACCGGCGGGCGTGTTGCCGCAGCGGTCAATCGAATCAGGCACACCATCGCCGTCGGAATCGCGCGGGCAACCCTCGGCGGTCACGGCGGTGCCGGCCGGTGTGTTCGGGCAGCGATCAATGCCGTCGTGCACGCCGTCGCCGTCCGAGTCACGCGGGCAGCCATCGGCCGTCACGGGGACGCCAGCCGGCGTGTTGGCGCAGCGATCGGCCGAGTCGAGCACGCCGTCACCGTCGGCATCGCCCTCGGGAACGCAGCCGTAGTAGTTCACGTAGGCGCCGGGCGCGGTGCCGGCGCAACGATCCTGCGCGTCGGGCACCATGTCGCGGTCGCTGTCGGCCGGCGGCTTGGCAATCGGCCAGCGCCAGACGAGCCCCACCTGGAAATGCGTGTTGATGCTGTTCCCGCCGTCGGCCAGCGCGCCGATGTTCGTGGAGGCGAGATACTCGCCGATGGCGTCGAGGCGGATCGAGAAGCGCTCGGTGAAGTTGCGCTGGATGCCGAGCAGGGCGCTCACGCCGTCGTGGTCCACGCGGCCCTGCGGGCCGGCCGGATCGGTCTGGTCACGCACCCAACCGGCGCCGAGGATGCCGGTCCAGTTGGCACCCATCGGGCGATGCAGCGCGAGGCGGACGTTCACCGGATAGTAGCGCGCGATCGGGTCGCCGCCGGAGGTCGCGGACTGGTCGAACTCGAGCGCGACGCTCTTGCCGAGGAAGAGCCCGAGACGCCCGCCGAATCCCATCGCGGGGTCGTCGGAGATGTTGTCCGCCAGGGACGAGTACCGAAGGAACAGTGAGGCATCGATGGTGCCGGCCTCCTGCGCGTACCCGGCCGTGGCCGGAACCGCGAGGAGGAGGGCGAGCGCGAAGGCGCGCACGGATTGCATGGGGGCTCCAGGTGTGATGGGGAACAACTTTGGAGATACCCTATAAGATGCAGTGTGTGCCGACAGCTTGTGTGACTCAGGTCACACTCAAAACGCCTCGTTGAACGAGACGTAGAGCCCGCTCTGCCCGGGAGTGCCGCGGGCGTAGTCCACGCGGATGGTCGCTCCCGTCTTGGGATCCATGCGAAACCGGACACCGGCGCCGTACGAGGGAAGCAACCGCGCGCCGGCCAGTTCGCCGAGCGTCGGGGCGACGGCACCAGCGCCCGCGAAGACCGCGTAGCCCCAGCTGCCGGCGATGGCCGACCGGAACTCCGTCTGCGCCGCGAGCATCCAGTCGTCGCGGAATCGTCCCGGCACGTAGCCGCGCATGATGGAGGCGCTGCCGATGGGGGAGCGCTGGTCGAAGGGCGCGTTCGAGGTGATGCCTTGGGCGACGAGCTGCGTGGCGAGCAGGTGTCCGCCCTTCGCGAACGGCGCTGGGCGATAGGCGCGCAGGTCGGCGCGCAGGCGGGTGAAGTCGAAGTCCGAGCCGAGTGCGGCATCCGCGCGCGAGGCCACGAACTCGGCGAAGTGGCCGCGGGTCGGGGCGAAGAGATTGTCGCGCGCGTCGGAGATCAGGCTGAGGTTCGCAACGATGCTGCGCCCGCCGCGCGAGCCGGGCATCGTGTCGGGGGCGAGGAGGCCGGTCGGTTCGGTCTTGATCATCGCGTACTCGCTGCGGCGGAGGCCGAGCTGGATCCACTGGGCGCGCGCGATGCGCCGCTGCACGAAGGCGTTGAGCTCCGTGCCGCGCGGCGTGTAGAGCTCTTTGTCGCCCTCGGCGGTCTGGTCGCCGATGCCGTAGAACGGCAGCGGGAACTGCTGCCAGATGGCGAGTCCGCCGAATCGCCAATCGTTCCGCGCGGTCCAGCGGTCGAAGTCCACGAAGGCGCGCGTCTGGCCCTTGGCGGTGCGGATGGCGTTGGAGATCAGGGACGACGGCCGCGTGCCCGGGACGGCGTGGGCCTTAGTGGCGAAGAGCGCCACGCCGTACTGCAGGCCGGTCTCGGGAGCGGATCCGAGGACGGGGAGGAAGGAGATCTTGGCCTTGGGCGGGGTGCTATCGGGCGCGGTGTCCTGCGCCGACGCCACGGCGCTCCACGCCAACACCATGAATGCCGCACGTCGCAGTGACATGCCCCATTCTAGCGTGCCGCCGTGGGCGCCGGGTGGGGCACCCTAGGCTAGGGTCGCCTTCAGGGTCATCGGGACCGAGAGCGCGCGGGAGATGATGCAGCCCTTCTTGGTGCTCTCGGCGAGCTCCTGGAACTTCTCGTTGCTGATGCCCGGCACCTCACCCACGGTGCTGAGCGTGATGCCGACGACGGTCATCTTGTCGTCCACCTTCTCCAGGTGCACTTCGGCCGTGGTGGCGACGCTCTTGGCCGGGTGTCCGGCCGTGGACAGCGCCAGGTTCAACGCCATGGTGAAGCAACCGGCGTGGGCCGCGCCGAGGAGTTCCTCGGGATTGGTGCCGGGGGCGCTCTCGAAGCGCGTGCCGAAGGAGTACTTCCCCTCGAAGGCGCCGGAGCCGAGGCGGATGTGGCCGGTGCCGGTCTTGAGTTCGCCGGTCCACTTCGCGTCTGCCGTTCTGGTGATCATAAGTGTGCTCTCGGGTGTCTAATGGGGTAGGGAAACATGCAGGTGGAATCGCGCCGCGAACAAGGAGGTTCCCGTGATTGACGACAACGAGCTCGATGATCTCGACCACGATG
>JANJUF010000013.1 GCA_024710705.1 Gemmatimonadaceae bacterium
ATGCACGGCGTCGCCCTCCACCCAGACTTCGCCACCAACCGCACCCTCTTCGTCTTCACAGCCTCCAACCTGTCGACGAACCCACGCACCAACCGCGTGGTACGCCTCGAGCTCAACTCGGACTACACGGTCGCCAGCGCACGCACCGACATCGTCACCGACATCGCCTTCAAAGACGTCGGCAACGCCGTCGGCGGATCGGGCGCCCACAGCGGCGGCCGAATCCGCTTCGGTCCGGATGGATACCTCTACATCACCACCGGCGACAACCACAGCGCGACGCTCCCGCAAAGCCCCACCGTGCTCGGCGGCAAAGTCCTGCGCGTGACCACCACCGGCGCGGCGGCGCCCGGCAATAACGCGCCCGATGGGTTCGACCCGCGCATCTATACCTACGGCCATCGCAACGTGCAGGGCATCACCTTCCACCCGACCACGGGCCAGCCCTTCATCTCCGAACATGGCCCCAACCACAGCGACGAAGTCACCGCACTGGTGGCCGGCGGCAACGGTGGATGGGACCCCCAAGGGCGCGCCGGACTCACCTGCCCCGATGACTACTGCGGCTACGCCGGAAACACGACGACGATGCCGATGACGGACGTCACGCGCTTCCCGGCGGCGCTGACGCCAAGCTGGACGAACAACAACGCCTCGCAGGGGATGGGACCGTCGGTGTTCCTCACCGGCACGCAGTGGCGCGCGTGGAACGGACGCCTCTTGGTGGGCATCATGGGCGGACAACGCCTGGCGCTGCTCACGATCGGCGCCGATGGCTTGGCAACCAATGCCAGTGACATGCCCATGCAGGCCGCACGCTACCGCTCGCTGGTGCAGGGCCCCGATGGCTCGCTCTACATCGCGACGGACGGCGGGCAGATCTGGCGCGTCACGCCGTCCACCGCGCCGGCCCCCTAGCGCGTCGCCACGCACACTTGCCGCGGCTGCACGCGCGCCACAGGTTTTTCGGACTTCCACCGGAGAACCGCTACGATGTCCCCCGTCCGCTTCACCGCCCTCGCCCTCCTCGGCGCGGCGCTGAGTGCCGCGCCCGTCGCCGCAACACACGCGCAGCAGCGCGATACGGTCCTCACGGCCGCTGCCCTGCTCGACTACGAAACCGTCGCCGATCCGCAGATCTCCCCGGACGGCCGCCACATCATCTACACACGGCGCTGGGTGAACCCCATCGAGGACCGCTGGGAGACGGCGCTGTGGATCATGGACGCGGATGGCTCACGCCAACGCTTCCTCACACGCGGCGGCAACGCGCGCTGGTCGCCCGACGGCACGCGGATCCTGTACCTGGCCGAGGGAGAGCCGCGGGGGTCACAGCTCTTCGTGCGGTGGATGGACGCCGAGGGCGCCACCAGCCAGGTGACCCGCGTGGAGGAAGGCCCGCGCTCCCCGCGCTGGACACCTGATGGACGCTCGATCGTCTTCGCGGCCTTCGTGCCGGCGCCCACGAAATGGAACGTGACCATGCCGAGTGCGCCGACCGGCGCGCGGTGGACGGAAGCGCCGCGCATCATCGACGACCTGCACTATCGCCAGGACGGTCAGGGCTTCCAGCGCCGCGGCTTCGTGCATCTCTACGCCGTCACGTCCGATGGTGGCACGCCGCGGGCCATCACCTCTGGCGAGTGGAACGTCGGCGCGCGCTTCGATGGACTCACCGGCGCGGTGGGCTTCGACATCACCCCTGACGGCCGCACGATTGTGTTCGACGGTTGGAAGGGCGCCTGGGACGGCATCTACGACGAGTCGCACATCTACGCGGTGAGCATTGATGGCGGTGAGGTACGACAGGTCACGCCGTCGAACGGCAACTGGATCGACCCGAAGATCTCCCCCGACGGCCGCACGATCGCCTTCCTCGGCTACCCGGACGCGCGGGACACATACTCGCAGGAGGACCTGCACATCATCGGGCTCGACGGCTCAGGGATGCGCAACATCAGCGAGTCGCTGGACCGTCTCATCTCCGGCGCGACCTGGGCCAGCGACAACTCGGGGCTCTATGCGACGGTGACGCACCACGGGACGCGCAACGTGCGCTTCATCTCGCGCGCCGGCGCGGTGCGCGACATTACCGCCGGTGAACACGTGCTCACGCTCACTTCGGCGAGCCGGGGTGCGCAGCCGTTCGGTGTGGGCGTACGCACCTCAGGCCAGCAGCCGCCCGACGTGGTGCGCTTCCCGCTCACCCGCACGGGGCCGATCACGCAGCTCACGCGCGTGAACGAGGACCTGCTCACCGGCCGCCAACTCGGCGCGGTGGAGGAGCTGTGGTTCACGTCGAAGGACGGCGCGCGTGTACACGGCTGGCTCGTGAAGCCGCCGCACTTCGATGCATCCAAGCGCTATCCGCTGCTGATGGAAATCCATGGCGGCCCGTTCTCCGACTACACCGTCGCCTTCAATTTCAACTACCAGGCCTGGGCAGCGCGTGGGTACGTGGTGCTCTACACGAATCCCCGCGGCTCCACGAGCTACGGCGAGGAGTTCGCGCGGGCCATCAACTTCCGCTATCCGGGCGTGGACCACGAGGACCTGATGGCCGGCGTGGACGCGACGATCGCGCAGGGCATCGTGGACACGACGCGGATGTACATCGGCGGCTGCTCGGGCGGCGGCGTGCTCTCGAGCTGGGCCATCGGCATGACCGACCGCTTCGCGGCGGCCGCGGTGCGCTGTCCGGTGACGAACTGGATCTCGATGTTTGGCCAGACGGACGTGCCGTTCTTCACGATGAGCTTCTTCCACAAGCCGTTCTGGGAAGATCCCGCACCGTGGCTGGCGACGTCGTCCATCATGTTGGCGGGCAAAGTGACCACGCCCACGCTGCTGATGACGGGCGAGCTGGACCGCCGCACGCCGATGGCGCAGACGGAGGAGTACTACGCGGTGCTCAAGTACCGCGGGGTGCCGTCGCGGATGCTGCGGTTCAATGGGGAGTACCACGGGACGGGGTCGCGGCCGTCGAATGCGATGCGGACCATCCTCTATATGGATGATTGGTACGGGCAGTGGGCGCGGCGGGAGGGGCGGGCGGTGGCGCGCTGAGCGGCCCGGGGGCCCTGGAGGCCCCCACCCCTTGCCATCCGTTCATCCGGATGCTAGGATATAAGCACAACCGAACCCGTGGCGATTTCGAGGCAACTTGCGGCCACGTTAAACATCCAGCTAAAGCGCCGGCCCGGTGCGCCTCCTCGCCCCGGGCTTCGTGCGTTCAGGACCTTTGTGAGCCCCACCGCGCCTACCACGCCCTTCCAGATCTCCTTCGAGTTCTTTCCGCCCAAGACGGCGGAAATGGAAGCGACTCTATGGAAGTCGATCACGCGGCTCGCCCCCATGAGCCCGCGCTTCGTCTCCGTGACCTACGGGGCCGGCGGCTCCACGCGCGAACGCACGCACCACACGGTCCACCGCATCTTGAGCGAGACCACTTTGGTCCCCGCCGCCCACCTCACCTGCGTGGCCGCCACGCGCGAGGAAATTGACGGCGTCGCCGACGACTACTGGAACGCCGGCGTGCGCCACGTGGTGGCCCTGCGCGGCGACATCCCCGGCGGCGAAGCGCCGTACCACCCGACGCCAGGCGGCTACGGCTACGCCTCGGAGTTGGTGGAAGGTCTGCGCAAGCGCCACGACTTCGAGCTCTCGGTGGCGGCCTACCCGGAAACGCACCCGGAAGCGAAGTCCCCCGAGGCCGACCTCGACAACCTGAAGCGGAAGATCGACGCCGGCGCCACCCGCGCCATCACGCAGTTCTTCTTCGACAACTGGACCTACCTCCGCTTCGTGGACCGCTGCCGCAAGGCCGGCATCACGGTACCGATCGTCCCCGGTATCATGCCGGTGACGAACTTCACGCAGATGGTGAAGTTCGCGAAGGTCGCCGGCGCCGGTGTGCCGCCCTCCTTCGCCCGCCACTTCGAAGGCCTGGACGACGACGTGGAGACGCGCAAACTGGTGGCCGCCTCGCTGGTGGCCGAGCAGGTCACCCAACTCGCCCAGGCGGGCGTGACGGAGTTCCACTTCTACACGCTCAACCGCGCCGACCTCACCTACGCCATCTGCCACCTGCTCGGGCTGCGGCCGGTATGAGCGCACGTTTCACAGGCTTCACCAGGGAGCAGCGCATCGCCGCGCTGCACGAGGAAGTCACGAAGCGACTCCTCATCATCGATGGCGCGATGGGCACGATGGTGCAGACCTACGGGCTCACCGAGGCGGACTATCGCGGCAAGCGCTTCGCCGACTGGCCCAGCGACCTGAAGGGCAACAACGACCTGCTCGTGCTCACCCGCCCCGACGTGGTGGGGGCGATCCACCGCGCCTACGTCGAGGCCGGCGCCGACATCATCGAAACGGCCACCTTCAACTCCACCCGGGTGGCGATGGCCGACTACGGGATGCAGGAGCAGGTGCGCGAACTCAACGTGGAAGGCGCGCGCCTGGCCCGCCGCATCTGCGACGACGCCGAGGCCAAGGACGGACGCCCGCGCTGGGTGGCCGGCGTGCTCGGGCCGCTCAACCGCACGGCCTCGCTTTCGCCCGACGTGAACGACCCGGGCGCGAGGAACATCACGTTCGTGGAACTGGTGGAGGCCTACGTCGAGGCCACGGAAGGCCTGCTCGATGGCGGCGCCGACGTGATCCTGATCGAGACGATCTTCGACACGCTGAACGCGAAGGGCGCGATCTTCGCCGTCGAACAGGTCTTCGAGCAGCGCGGCCTGCGCGTGCCGGTGATGATCTCGGGCACGATCACCGACGCCTCGGGCCGCACCCTCACGGGCCAGACCACCGAGGCCTTCTGGCATTCGGTGATGCACGCCAAGCCCTTCAGCATCGGCCTCAACTGCGCACTCGGCGCCAAGGACCTGCGCGCCTACGTGCAGGAGCTCTCGCGCATCGCCGACTGCTACGTGACGGTGCACCCGAACGCCGGGCTCCCCAACGAGATGGGCGGCTACGACGAGACGCCGGAGTACACCTCGAGCATCCTGCGCGAGTTCGCGCAGGCGGGCCTGGTGAACGTGGTGGGCGGCTGCTGCGGCACGACGCCGGCGCACATCAAGGCCATCGCCGAGGCGGTGAAGCCGCTGCCGCCGCGGAAGATCCCCGACATCCCGAAGCGCCTGCGCCTGAGCGGGCTCGAGCCGTTGGTGATCGGGCCCGACTCCAACTTCGTCAACATCGGCGAGCGCACGAACGTCACCGGGTCCAAGAAGTTCGCCGAGCTGATCCTCGGTGGGCACTACGACGCGGCGCTGGAAGTGGCGCGGCAGCAGGTCGAGGCCGGCGCGGTGGTGATTGACGTGAATATGGACGAGGGGATGCTCGACTCCGAAGCGGCGATGACGAAGTTCCTGCATCTCATCGCCTCCGAGCCGGCCATCTCCAAGGTCCCGATCATGATCGACTCGTCGAAGTGGCGGGTGATCGAGGCGGGGCTGCGCTGCGTGCAGGGCAAGGGCATCGTGAACTCGATCTCCCTGAAGGAAGGCGAGGCCGAGTTCATCCGTCAGGCCACATTGGTGCGGCGCTACGGCGCGGCGGTGATCGTGATGGCCTTCGACGAGCAGGGCCAGGCCGACACGGTGGAGCGCAAGGTCTCCATCTGCGAACGCGCCTACAAGATCCTCACCGAGCGCGTGGGCGTGCCGCCCGAAGACATCATCTTCGACCCGAACATCTTCGCCATCGCCACCGGCATCGAGGAGCACGACCGCTACGCGCTGGCCTTCATCGAGGCCACGAAGCAGATCAAGGAGCGCTGCCCGCACGCCCGCATCTCGGGCGGCGTGAGCAACGTCTCGTTCTCGTTCCGCGGCAACAACCCGGTGCGCGAGGCCATCCACTCGGTGTTCCTCTACCACGCCGTGAAGGCGGGCATGGACATGGGCATCGTGAACGCCGGTGCCCTGGTGCTCTACGAGGACATCCCGGCCGACTTGCGCGAGCGGGTGGAGGACGTGGTGCTCGCCAGGCGCCCCGACGCCACGGAGCGACTGCTCTCGGTGGCCGACGACGCGAAGGGACAGTCGCAGAAGAAGAAGGTGGACCTCACCTGGCGCGAAGGACCGGTGCACGAGCGCCTGCAGCACGCGCTGGTGCACGGCATCGCCGACTTCGTGGTGGAAGACACGGAAGAGGCACGCAAGCTCTTCGACCGCCCCATCGAAGTGATCGAAGGCCCGCTGATGGCCGGCATGAACGTGGTGGGCGACCTCTTCGGCGCCGGCAAGATGTTCCTGCCGCAGGTGGTGAAGTCGGCGCGCGTGATGAAGCGCTCGGTGGCGCACCTCATTCCCTACATCGAAGCGGAAAAGACGCTCAACGCCGACTCGCGCGCCAAGGGCAAGGTGGTGATGGCCACGGTGAAGGGCGACGTGCACGACATCGGCAAGAACATCGTGGGCGTGGTGCTGCAGTGCAACAACTACGAAGTCGTGGACCTCGGCGTGATGGTGCCCTGCGCCAAGATCCTGCAGGCGGCGCGCGACCACAAGGCCGATCTCATCGGGCTCTCGGGCCTCATCACGCCGTCATTGGAGGAGATGAGCTTCGTGGCCAGCGAGATGGAGCGCGAAGGCTGGACGCTGCCGCTGCTCATCGGCGGCGCCACGACGTCCAAGGTGCACACGGCGGTGAAGATCGCACCCAACTACTCCGGGCCGGTGGTGCACGTGCTGGATGCCTCGCGCGCGGTGGGCGTGGCCAGCAACCTGCTCTCCGACACCGGGCGCGATGCCTTCGTGGCCGAGACGCGCGTGGAGTACGACCAGGTGCGCAAGGATCGCGCGGCGCGCCAGAAAGACGTGAAGCGCCAGAGCATCGCGGCGGCGCGCGCCAACAAGGCCAAGCTCTCCTGGGACGCCCCGCCGCCCAAGCCTTCCTTCGAGGGCGTGCGCGTATTCGACGACTTCCCGCTCGGCGAACTCGTGCCGCGCATCGACTGGACGCCGTTCTTCCAGACCTGGGAGCTCTCCGGGCACTACCCGGCCATTCTCGAGGATCCGGTGGTAGGCGAGGCCGCGCGTAACCTCTTCAAGGATGCGCGCGAGATGCTCGAGAAGATCGTGGACGAGCATTGGCTCAAGGCGCGTGCGGTGGTGGGCTTCTTTCCGGCACATTCGGACGGTCAGGAGCAGATTCACGTCTTGGGACGGAAGACGGAAGACGGAAGGGAACTGCCGGGCGTCACCATTCAGACCATCCGGCAGCAGATGGTGAAGAACGACGGCCGGCCCAACATTGCGCTCGCCGACTATGTGGCGCCGAAGGACAGCGGCGTGCAGGACTGGATGGGCGCGTTCGTGGTGACCACCGGCATTGGACTCGATGAGAAAGTCGCCGAGTTCGAGGCCACCAACGACGACTACTCGAGCATCATGGTGAAGGCGCTGGCCGATCGCCTCGCCGAGGCCTTCGCCGAGCGGCTGCACGAGCGTGTGCGCCGCGAGCTCTGGGGCTACGCGCCCAACGAGCATCTCGACAACCAGGCGCTGATCCGCGAGCAGTACCAGGGCATCCGCCCGGCGCCGGGATACCCGGCCTGCCCGGACCACACGGAAAAGCGCACGCTATTCGATCTGTTGGATGCCGAGCGGCTGTCGGGCGTGCATCTCACCGAGAGCTACGCCATGCACCCGACCTCGGCGGTGGCGGGCTGGTACTTCTGGCACCCGGATGCCCACTACTTCGGCGTGGGGAAGATCGAGCGAGACCAGGTGGAGGCGTACGCAACCCGAAAGGGGGTTCCCCTGGCTGAGGCGGAGCGCTGGCTGTCGCCGATACTGAACTACGACAGAAACCCGTAAGCTGGGCGTCCGGTGGTGTGTGGGCGTAAGTTTCTGACCTCGCCCCACACCCCCCGACGATGCCCGACACCCACCGCCGTGTGCTGATTGTGGACGATGACGACGCCGTACTCACGGCGTCGTCAATGTTGCTGAGTCGCGCCGGCTTCACGGTGGACTCCGCGACCTCCGGCGAGGCCGCGATCCAGCTGCTCCAGAAGCGCTCCTACAGCGCCATCCTGTCCGACATCAATATGGAGGAGATGAGCGGGCTCGACCTGCTCCGCTCCATCCGTGAGCGCGACCTCGACACGCCGGTCATCCTCATCACCGGTGGCCCGTCCCTGCAGACGGCCATTGACGCCATGGCTTGGGGGGCGCACCGCTATCTCCTGAAGCCGGTGGCACCGAAGGAACTGATCGAGGCGGTGACGCGCGCGGTGCTGCTGGCGGACCTCGCGCGCCTCAAGCGCGAAGCGTTCGCGCTGCGGGGCACGCACGGGCTGCCGGTGGACGACGAGGCGGCGCTGCAGTCGCGCTTCGGGCGCGCCCTGACGCAGCTACGGATCGCGTACCACCCCATCATTTCGCTCAGGGAGCGGCGGGCGATCGGCTACGAGGCCTTGGTCCGCTCGTCCGAGCCGGCGATGGAGCACCCCGAAGCGCTGCTTGGCACGGCTGGCCTGCTCGGCCGCCAAGGCGAACTCACGCGGGCCATCTACCTCAAGATCGCCGAGAGCGCGCCCGACCTGCCCGAGGGGACGCTGCTCTTCGTGAACGTGCATCCGCCCGACCTGATGGATGCCTCGCTGCACGGCATTGGCTCGCCACTCGCCCCGTTCGCCGAGCGGATCGTCCTCGAGATCACCGAGCGCGCCAGCATCGAGAAGCTGGGCGACATCACCGACGTGGTGCGCGACCTGCGCCTGCTCAAGTACCGTCTCGCGGTGGACGACCTCGGCACGGGCTATTCCGGGCTCGCCAGCTTCACGCAGCTGAGCCCGGAGTTCGTGAAGCTCGACCGCTCGCTGATCGAGGGCATTGATGCGAGCCCGGTGAAGCAGCGGGTGGTGGGCGCGATGACGGCGCTCTGCGCGGACCTCGGGATGCAGGTGATCTCCGAGGGCATTGAGACCATTGCCGAGCGCGACGCGCTGGTGGCGCTGGGGGCGGACCTGTTGCAGGGCTACCTGTTCGGGCTGCCGTCGCCGCCCTTTGCCCAGCCCGTGATCTAGGCGCGCGCTGGGCCACCGCCGCTCCCGTCGGCGCTCGAATCCCGTAGATTCCACGGACCGGCGAGCCCTGCGAGCCGTCCCCTCAAGCCCCGCCCCTCGATGTCGACCGACCTCTTCACCGCCCGTCCCCCGCTCTCGATCCTCTCCGACGAGGAGCAGGCCTTCCGGTCCGCCGTCGCCGAGTTCGTGGACGGCGAGGTGCGCCCGCGCGTCGCCCAGATGGAGCGCGACGCCAAGCTCGATCCGGCACTGATCAAGGCCTTCTTCGAGATGGGGCTGATGGGCATCCAGGCCCCCGAGGAACACGGCGGCGCCGGCGGCACGGTGATGATGGTGACGCTCGCGGTGGAGGAGATCTCCAAGGCCGACGCGTCGTCGGCAATCATGGTGGACGTGCAGAACACGCTGGTGGCACACCCGTTGCTCGCCGCTGCCTCGCCTGCCCAGCTCGAGAGGTGGATGCCGCGGCTCTGCAGCGAACTGGTGGGCGCCTACGCGCTCTCCGAGGCATCCAGCGGTTCCGACGCCTTCGGCCTCCAGACCCGCGCGGTGCAGAAGGACGGCGGCTGGGTGCTCAACGGCCGGAAGCTCTGGATCACCAATGGCGCCGAGGCGGGGCTGTTCATCCTTTTCGCCACGGTGGATCCGGCGAAGGGTTACAAGGGCATCACCGCCTTCATCGTCGAGCGCGAGATGCCGGGCTTCGCCGTGGGCAAGAAGGAGGACAAGCTCGGCATCCGCGCCTCGAGCACCACGGAGCTCATCCTCGAGGACGTGTTTGTCCCCGACGCGAACGTGCTCGGCCCGGTGGGCCAGGGCTACAAGATCGCGATCGAGACGCTCAACGAAGGGCGCATCGGCATCGGCGCGCAGATGATCGGCATCGCCCAAGGCGCGCTCGACGCGGCCGTGGCCTACGTGAAGGAGCGCCAGCAGTTCGGGAAGTCGCTGGCCGAGTTCCAAGGCATCCAGTTCCAGCTGGCGCAGGCGGCCACCGAACTCGAGGCGGCGCGCCTCCTGGTGTACAACGCGGCGCGGCTGCGTGATGCGGGCCAGGACATCGCGCAGGCCGGCGCGATGGCCAAACTGCTCAGCTCACAGGTGGCCGAGCGGACGACCTCGCTGGCGGTCGAGCTCTTCGGCGGGTACGGCTACACGAAGGATTATCCGGTGGAGAAGTTCTATCGCGATGCGAAGATCGGGACGATATACGAGGGGACGTCGAATATGCAGCTCGCGACGATCGCGAAGGGGATGCTGAGATGACTTAAGACGGAAGACGGAAGAGGGAAGGTTAACTGCCTTCCGTCTTACGTCTTCCGTCTCATGCTCACAAACACATAGACCAGCATTGTGGTCACGAGTGTCAGTCCCGTCACCGTGACTCCCGTGGGCAGCGAGATCAGTTT
The DNA here is from genome assembly GCA_024710705.1 of Gemmatimonadaceae bacterium. Classification (GTDB taxonomy): domain Bacteria; phylum Gemmatimonadota; class Gemmatimonadetes; order Gemmatimonadales; family Gemmatimonadaceae; genus Pseudogemmatithrix. The sequence continues at coordinate 10,456 of JANJUF010000013.1, forward strand.
CGTCCACGCGGCCACTTCCAGCGCAGCGGTGAGCACCAGTCCCGTCGCCATGCTCGCGAGTGCGCCCTCCTTTGTGCCGCCCTCCCAGGTGAGGCCCAGTGCCAGGGCCGGGACCAGGGCGCAGGCGAAGAGGCCATAGCCGAAAATTCCCAGGAAGGCCACCAGTGTGCCGCTGAACATCGCGGTCAGGGCTGCGGCGATACTGAGGACGACGGTCCAACGTCGACCCATTGCGAGCTGCGTGGCCGGATCAATCGCGCGGCCGCAGGCCTTGGGGATGTCGTGCGTGATGGCGGCCGCACCGATGTTGAGGAACGAATTCACGGTACTCATGATCGCCGCAGCCACGCCGGCAAACACCAGTGCGCTGACCGCCACCGGCACCTGTGCCAGCAAGAACGTCGCGGTGGTGTCGTCGGGGGTCGCGGGGGCGGGGAGCTCGCCGCGGAGCACCAGTGCCTTGGCGGCCACGCCCACGCCCACGAACAGCAACTGCGCCAGCAACATCGCGATGGTCATCAGCACGGGGTACCACCGCAACCGCCGCGCGTCCTTCAGCATGTAATACTTGTGCGCGATGTGGGGCTGGCCGAGGGAACCGACGGCGAACACGAAGAAGAAGCTCAGCGCCACCATCGCCCCGCGGGTGCCCCAGGGGCCGAGGAATGTCGGATCCACGCGCTGGATCACCTGCGTGATGGCGGCGAGGCCGTTGCCAGAGTCGAGCGCGAAGACGAAGACAATCGTGCTGGCCACGGCCATCAGCGCGCCCTGGAACACATCCACCCAGATGCCGGCGAGGATGCCGCCGCCGGCCGAGTAGGCGAGCGTGATGGCGGCGCCGATCCAGATGCCGGGCACGAGGCCCACGCCGAACAACGCATGGACCACCACGCCCAGCGCCAGCACGTTGGTGGCCACATAGCCCACAACACCCACGAGTATGGCGACGGCGCTCAGGCCCTGCGCCGCGCGGGAGTCGTAGCGCAGGCCGATGGCGTCGGGGATGGTGACGAGCCGGTGCCTCTCGCCAAGCGCCCGCATGCGGACGCCAAGCACCAGCGCGCCGTAGGTATTGGTGAGCGCGGCGGGAAGGATGATGAACATCGCGGTGAGGCCGACGCCGTACACCAACCCCGGGCCGCCAATGAAGGCGAACCCCGACAGCGTGGAGGCCATCGCCGCGAGGGCGAAGGGCACGAGGCCGATCCCGCGCGCGGCGACGAAGAAATCCTCCGCCGTCTTGGTGCGGCGCGAGGCCCACCAGCCGATGGCGGCGCAGACGGCGAAGTACGCGAGGCCAATCGCGAGCAACGTGCCGGAGGGCGCGGTGCTATTCATCGTCGCCGAGGACTTCGCGGCGGAAGAACGCGCCGTAGGCGATGGGCAAGAGCACCACGGGCACCGCGCCGGTGAGCAACAGCAGCAGCGCCGTCACGCGGGGAAGTCCGAGCAGCAAGGGGCCATCGGCAGTGGGCGGCGTCATCGCGAGGCCGATCGCGAGGCCCGCGAACGTGCAGCCGCAGGCAATCAGCACCGCAGCGCCCAGGTACGGGCGCCGCGGGCCAACGCCGAGCAGGCCGAGTCCCGTGAGGACCAGCGTGCTCCCGGCCGCCATCAGCCAGGGCGCGGCCGCCTCGGACCCCGCCAGCAGCAGGAGGTACGCTCCCGCCACCAGCAGGAGTCCGAGGGTCAGCAGCAGGATCGGTGCGGAAAGACGGGAGGACATCGCGGCGAAAGTTACACGCCGCGCCACCCGCCTACCGCGTGCCGATCAATCCGTTGAACACCAGCTTGAACGTGCCGTGCGGTTGGGCCCGGAACAGCGCCTCCGGTCCGATCAACCGCACCGTGCCGCGGCCCACCCGCGCATCGGCCGCGGCCACGCCACCTTCCAAGTACGTCTCGCCCCAGGCCCAGCCGCTGCGCAGCGAGGTCGGCGAGTCGAACCACATGATCGGACGCACGCCCTTGGCCGCCGCATCCGGCGCCAGCCGGAACACGGGCGAGTTGTCGTACATCACGACGGCGCGCGAGGTCATGCCCAGCGCCGCCGCGGTGGTGCTGTCCACCGCCACCTCGAGCAGCGATCCCGGCACGTAGAACTTCTCGCTGCCCAATCCACGCTCGGTACCGTTTGGCATCCGCTCCACGAGATGATCGCTCACGGGGAGCCCGAGGTGCGCCGCGAGGTTGGTGGAACTCCCGATGGTGATCACCATCCCACCTGCCTCAGCGAAGCGCTTGATCTGCGGAATGGTGCGTTCAGCGGTCACGTTGCCCACCCACGAGCGGAACTCGGCCGGAATGCTCGCGGTGTCGGGCGCGCCGCCACCGAAGCCACCGCCGCCCTGTCCGTCGGCACGCATCGCCGGGATCGCGCCATCCACGAACAGCAGCGCGTCGTACTTCTCGGTGAGCCGCCCGCGATCGAGCTCCTGCGGGAACACCACCGTGAACGGGAACTCGTACTGCTCGAGCAACCAGCGCGTCCATCCGCTGGGCATCGAACCGCCGTAGCGATCCCACAGGCCGATGCGCATTGGGCGCACGGCCGTGGCCCCGGAGGCGTTACCCGCCGTGAACGACAGCCCGAGCTCCTGGGCCGCCCGCTGCACGATCGCGCGGCTGGTGTTGTTCGCCGGGATGATCCACGTGCCGTCCGCGCGACGCGAGACGCTCGCATTGGCCTTCAGCAGGCGATTCACCACGATGAAGGCATCGTTGTGCGCACCGGACAGCGCCCACACGTTGGCATTCGCCACCGTGCCCGGCGCCGGCGTAAGGCGCGCGGTGGGCGGAATCTTCTCGAACGGACCATCGAGGGCATCGAGCACACGGTGGTACGTCACGCCCATCTGCATCGCCAAGGTCCAGCCAGCGTTGTCGTAGGGCGGCGTCGGTGCGCCGCCGGGCACGCGGAAGTCATTCGGATGGTCCTGCGGCTCAAACATGTCGAGCACGTGCGCGCCGAAGGCCTGGCCCACCTTCACCACGTACGATCCCGCCGGATAGCGCGTGCCTCCGTGCGAGAACGCCGCCGTGGCGCGATGCACGTCCACGCCGGCCTTCTGCAGCGCGACGAGGAAGCGCACGGCCGTCGGGAAGTCGCGCTGGTCGGCCGGGATGATGTAGGCACGCGGATCGCGCTTGGCCGGATCGCGGAGCACACCCATCATGGCCTGCGCCTCCTCGCCACGGCGCATCTGGGCCGCATTGCCGAATCCGCCAAGGAATGCCATCGGATTGTCGGCCTGCTGCTGCGCCCGTCGGGCACGGTTCTCTTCGTCAATACGCGCCTGCGCCGCGGCCACCCGCTTCGGCCAGATGGTCCAGCTGTCGCTGTTGCCCTGCGCGATGCGGTCGTTCCCCATCTTCCAGATGTTGAACAGGAAGATCTCGCGATTGCGTGAGACCACGTCCCACACGGCCTTGTTGGCCGTCACGGAGTAGTCCACCGACTGCCGGAACTTCCACGGGCCCGGGTTCACCGGCAGCGGGAGGTCGGCACTCGCCTGCTGGCGATTGGCGATGAAGGGAATCTCGATCGGCGTGGGATTGCCGATGGTCTCGGTGAGGAGACCGATCATGTTGTGGAAGTACACCGTGGTGCGCAGCCCGCCATTCCACCACGTGGAGTAGCCGGCGCCCAGGCGCATCACCACACCGCCCTTCTCCTCCTGCACGAAGCGATGGTGCATCGCCCCGCCGACCACGTCGAGGCCAGTGCGGATGAGCGGATGGATGTTGAAGTTCATCGGGTCGCGGAACGGCGGCGCGAACATCACGGTGCCGGCCGGGCCCGTCTGGTGATGGTTGTACATCACCTGCGGATACCACTCCGTGTACAGCACCCGGTTCATGTTCTCCGACTCGGGCTGCGCCGCGAGGTAGAAATCGCGGTTGTTGTCGTGCCCGATGTACTTCTGGTACAGGCGCGGGATGCCGCCGGTGCTGCGGCGACGCGGCTCGGGCGTGCGCATGTACCAGTCGCTCACGAGGTCCATGCCATCCGGATTGGCGTGCACGAAGAGCACGATGAGATCGTCACGGAAGCGCGCGGTCTCGGCGTCATCACGCGAGATGAGCTGCCAGCTCGACTCGATCAGCTGCTGGGCGCCGAGCACTTCAGTGGAGTGCAGGCCGCCGTCCACCCACACGATGCCCTTCCCCTCGGTGGCCAACTGCCGGGCCTCGGCCTCGCTCACCCCTTCGGCGCGCGCCAGCCGTTCGGCGATGCGGCGATAGCGCTCGCGGTCGTGCAGGTTGGCCGGGCTGGAGACGATGGCCATCAGCTGCACGCGCCCCTCGGCGGTGCGGCCGATGGTATCGAGCACCATGCGGTCGGTCTCGCCGGCGAGCTTGGTCCAGTAGGCCGCGAACTGCTGGTAGTTGGGCAGCACGTAGTCGGCGCCGATCTCGTGGCCGAAGAACTGCTCCGGCGATGTCAGCCGCGGCTGCTGCGCGGCGAGAGGGAGTGCGGCGACGGCCGCAATCGCGAAGGCGGAACGAACGGAACGCCAGGACATCAGAAGCGACTCCAGGTATTTTGGGACGTGAAGGGCAGACCTCAAGTGTACGCAGGGCGGCCCCGTCACGCTGGGGGTGGGCGCCGTCGGCCGCATCCCCCATCTTCAAGGGGTCTCCCACCCGCCCTTCCGTGCCTAGATCCCTCTCATTCGTGCACGCCCTGCTCGCGCTCCTGGTCGCCGCCGACCTCGACGCACAGATCGGCGCCAGCGAGTTCGCCGCCCGCCGCGACGCCGCCGTGCGCGGCATCAGCGATGGCGTGGTGCTGGTGCTCAACGCGCCGGCCCCGGTGCCCGACTACCTGCCGTGGCAACCCTCGCGCCCGTTCTACTATCTCACGGGGTTCCGTGAACCCGATGCGGCGCTGGTGATGGTGCGCCGGGGCGGCAGCACGCGGACGATGCTGTTCGTGCCGCCTCGCGATCCGGCCCGCGAGGTCTGGACCGGCACCCGACTCGGCGTGGACGGCGTACAGCGCACCCTCGGCATCGAGGGGCGCGACGTGACTACGCTCCACGCGGTTCTCGACTCCCTGCTGCGTGACACGCGTGCGCTCTACGCCGCCGGGGACTTCGAAGGCCCCTGGGACACGCCGACCCCGCACGCGCGCCTCGTGGCCCGATTGCTCGAGCGCCACGCACAGGTGCAGCTCACGGATTTCAATCCGGTCATCGCCTCGCTGCGCGGCCGCAAGAGCGATGCCGAGCTGGATCGCTTGCGCATCGCCGCCGAGATCAGCGCGCGCGGGCATCTCGCCGCGATGCGGCTGATCCAACCGGGCGTGGCGGAGTTCGAGGTCCAGGCCGCCGCCGAGCATCTGTGGCGCAGTGAAGGGGCCGACGGCCCGGGGTACGGGAGCATCGTCGGCTCGGGGCCAAACGCGACGATCCTCCACTACAATGCGAGCACCCGCGTGGCCGAGTCGGGCGAGCTGATGTTGATGGACATGGCTGCGTCGTTCGACCTCTACTCGGCCGATATCACGCGCACGGTGCCGGTGAGCGGGCGCTTCTCGCCGGCCCAGCGCGACGTCTATGAGGTCGTGTTGGGCGCAGTGAAGGCGGCCGAGCGGCAGGTGCGCGCCGGTGCGCCAGCGCGCCGCATGGTGGATTCGTCCACCGCCGTCCTGCGCGAGGGGCTCACGCGGCTCGGCTTGATCGATGCCGCGGATGCCACGTACGACTGCGGCAACAGCGACCGCCCTCGCCGCTGCAGCCAGCTCTCGCTGTTCTACATGCATGGGCTCGGACACGGCATCGGGCTCGACGTGCACGATCCCGACCAGTACGAACAGGGCGGCGTCATTGATGTCGGCAGCGCCTTTACCATCGAGCCTGGCATCTACGTGCGCGCCAACATCGGCGAGATCATCCCGCCGACGGCCACCAACCGCGCCTTCCTCGGGCGCATCGCGCCGGCACTCGCGCGCTTCGGCGGCATCGGTGTGCGCATCGAGGACGACTACCTCGTCACGTCGCAGGGGGTGGTGCGCGCGTCCGCGGGGGTACCGCGCGAGATGGACGAAATCGAGCGGGTGATGGCCGAGCCGCGTACGCCGCGCGACCCGGCGGTGACGGCGCGCTTCCTGCGCTACCGCACCGGCCAGTAGGCGCTACGGGCGCGGGGTGCCGCTGAGGATCCCGGCGCGAATGCGCCGGGCTTTAGCGTTCGCGTTCGGGTCCGGCGTGATACGACGCTCGACGCGACCGTCGATCTCCACGATGGGATTGAGTGTGACGTCGCCTTCGCCGCGCCGGACGGTGATGGGCATCGGCTGGCCCGGGCGCTTGCCCCAGTAGTCGCGCCAGTAGGTGCCGAAGGTCGGATCGCGCGTATCGCGCCCGCCGATGGTGAGGATGACGTCGCCCACCAAGAGACCGCCGCGCGCCCCCATGCCAGCAGGGTCAATCTCCTCCACGCGCACGCCGCGCGGCTCCTGCACGAGCCGCACGCCGAGCCGCGGCTCGCTGATGCGCTCCTCGACGAGTCGCCATCCGGCACGCGGGAGCCAGGTATCCCAGGGAAAGGGCTCGCGGCCGTCAACGTAGCGGCGTTCGAAGTCGCCCCAGGCGCGCCCACGCGTGGCGCGGGCGACGGCGTTCCAGAAGTCATCGTGCGTGAAGCCGCGGCCCTGCTTCCAGGTGCCATTCCAGAGCTCGCGCATGACCGCATCGAGTGACTGCCGGTTGTCGGACGCATCGCGGATGAGGATGTCGAGCGCGAAGCCGGCCAGCGAGCCCTTGTCGTAATAGAGGTCGTCGGTGCCATCGCGCATGCCGAGCCACGCCTGCAACGAGGCATCCTCGAGCGCCGTGGCCGGGCGCGCCTGCACGCTCTCGATCTTGTTGAGGGTCAGGTCGAGGAAAGCCGCTTCCTCGAGCAGCCCGCCGCGCGTGAGCGCGAGGTCGGCATAGTAGTCGGTGATGCCTTCGCTCACCCAGAGCCAGGGCGTGGGTTGCTTCGCGTCGTAGCGGTACGGCGTGAGGTCGGCCGGGCGCAGCCGCTTCACGTTCCAGGCGTGGGCAAGTTCGTGGGCGTGGATGCTGTGCACGAAGGGTTCGTCGAGGAACGGCAGTCCCACGAGCGCGAGCTCGCTCTCACTGTGCTCGAGGGCCGACATCCCGGGAAAGTCCTCGGTGGCCACTTGCAGCACCGTGTAGCTGCTCCAGGGCACTTCGCCGAAGACGGCGGCCAGCGGGTCCACGCTGCGCGAGAGCGCATCCCAGAGCGCCGCACGGCGGCGCCCCTGCACGCTGCCCGCAGGATAGGTCGCGAGGCGCATCCAGCGGTCGGCCACACGGGCGCTATCGAGGTCGAAGCGCCCGACCATGACCGGATGATCCACGAGGTCGTGGAAGTCGGTGGCGCGGAAGCGATGGGTGGAATCGTCGGGCGTCATGCCGGTGGCCACCCGCCACTCGGGCTCCGTCTTCACCACGACTCGTACCGGTGTGTCGGCACGCCCCTCCACCTCGAAGAAGAGGTTGGTGCCATTGAAGAACGCCAGTTCATCGCCGGTCCAGCTGGCGGCAACGTCGAGCGAATCGGCGCGCACGCGGTAGCGCAGTTCCACGCGCCCCGCGCGGCGGGGGACGATGCGCCAAGTATCGGGGTCGAGCTTGTCCCAGCGGAGCGGTTCGCTGCCGTCCGATGCGCTGAAGCCCTCAATGCCCCGCGCGAAATCGGCGATGGTGTAGGCCCCAGGCGTCCAGGCCGGCAACGAAAGCAGGATTGGGCCCACTTCGCCCACGGTGAAGGTCACCCGCAGATCCAGAAATCCGGCCTCCACTTGCTCTCGACCGACGCTGACCTCGTAACGGAGGTCCATGACGGGGACCGAGCGCGCTGCGCGGGCTTGGGCGGCGAGGGGCAGTGTCCCCCCGAACAGGAGGAGCAGGAGCGGGCGGGACAGGAGCGCGGCGCGTATGTTCGGCATGCCGAACGCTCGACCCCGTGACGGGGGCGCCGCAAGGGTGGCTGTGCCGTTCCGGGACCATCGCTCGTCCACTTGTCGGACCCCTCCATATCCCAATGACCAGTCCTGCCACTAGCCGTACCCGCGCCCAAGAGAGCAAGCGGATCCATGTCGTGATGCGCGACGGATCCCTGCTCGAGGGCTCCATTCATATCGCTGAGGACATGTCGCTCGTCGCCTTCCTGACCAGTCGGAAGGGCGGCTACATGAACATGGTGGACGCCCGCCGGCCCAAGCTGCAGGAAGAGCCGGGGCACTTGATCGTGCAGACGGACCTGGTGGTGCTGGTGTCGGCGCCCGACGACAACCTGCAGGTGGTGGGCCAGGCCAGTGCCGGCGCCGGTGAGCGCGAGGTGGAGCTGCACCTCACCGGTGGCAAGGCGCTGAAGGGCAAGATGTTCATGGCGCCGATGCAGCGCATGAGCGACTACCTCGCGCATTGCGGCAAGTTCGCCGGGCTCGTGGAGGCGGTGTTCTCCGCCGACGGCTCGATGCTCGGTGACGTGGCCGTGAACACCTCGGCCATCGCCATGATCCGCGAGGCCCGCCCAGCCGCCAACGGCGAGTAGTCAGCGGCGCAGGACGCGCCGCGCGAGGGCCGGGAGGTCGGTGAACATCCCGTCCACGCCAAGACTGAGCACGAATTCCATCGTGGGCTCGGCGTTCACCGTGTACGGGTGAACCACGAGCCCGCGCGCGTGTGCGCCCTCGACCATGGCGGCCGAGAGGATCTCACGCGAGGGACCGATGCCGACCGCGTAGGTGGCGACTGAGTCGAGCCAGGCGTCGAGCGTCCCGGGCATGACGCGCTCATCCCGGAGCTGCACCAGGGCCAGTCGCGGGGCCAACGCCCGCATCCGTTGCAGGCTGGCAGGGCTGAACGACTGCACGATCACACGCCCTTCGTCGCTGCCCGGCCCTTCCAGCCCGTGCTTGCGCAGCAGGACGAGGAGCGAGTCCTCCATACCTGGCGCCTCGGCCGGGTTCTTGGTCTCGATGTAATAGCGCGCCCGCGAGCCGTACCGCGTCAGGACCTCGTCGAGCGTGAGGATGCGCGATCCCACATAGCTCGCCTGCGCGCGGCCTGGATGCTCGGCATTGAACCAGCCGCCCACCTCGCAGCGAGCCAGCTGGGCCAGCGACTTCTCGCGCACGAGGCCGCGGCAGTCGGCGACAGGGCCACGCGCCGTGCGGTCGAGCGAGTCGTCGTGCACCACGACGAGGTGGCCGTCGCGCGTCATCTGCAGGTCCTGCTCGATCCAGTCGGCGCCCTGCTCCAGCGCGAGGTCGTAGGCGGCGATGGTGTGCTCGGGAGCCTCGAACGAGGCACCGCGATGTGCAATCACCTGAAAGTCGTCGGTGATACAGGCGGCGAGCAGAGGTAACGAGGCAAGAGCGAGGCGCGTACGCATACCGGAGATTCGCGTCCTCGGCCCGGCGAGGCAATCTTTCGGCTGTCACGAATCCACCACGAGCCCAATGCGCCTCCTCCCTGCCCTGCTCCTCCTCCTCGGGTCCGCGCTCAGCGCGCTGCCGGCCCAGATTGCCGACACGCGGCGCCCCGCCGACGCCACCGACGTCGAGATCCGATTCCCGAACGCCGTACATCGGGAAGCCGAGGTGACCCTGCACTTCCGCGCCGTACCGGCGGGGCCGCTGGAGATCCGTATGGCCCGCAGTTCACCGGGACGCTACGCCGCGCACGACTTCGCCAAGAACGTGTACAACGTCCGCGCCGCCGACGCCGACGGGCGTGCGCTGGGCGTGGAGCGCGTGGAACCGAATGCGTGGCTGGTCCGGGACCACAGCGGCGAGCTGCGCTTCAGCTATACGCTCCTCGCCGATCGGGCCGACGGGACCTACGCCGGCGTGGATCTCACGCGCGCGCATCTCAACATCCCGGCGACCTTCGCCTACGCGCCGGCACTCGCCGAACGCAGCATCTACGCCACCTTCGTGCTGCCGGACAGCTCCTGGCGCATCGCCACGCAGCTACAGCCCACGGCAGAGGCCAACACCTTCCGGGCACCGCATCTCCAGTACTTCATGGATTCGCCCACGCACCTCGGCGCACTCGACATCCGAGAATGGCGCGTGGGGAGCGGCCAGGGCGCACAGACGGCGCGGCTCGCCGTGAACCACCGCGGCAGCACCGAACAGGTCACGGAGTTCACCGAACTCACCAAGCGCGTGGTGCATGAGATGGCCGCGGTATTCGGGGAGTTCCCGCGCTTCGACTTCGGCACCTACACGTTCATCGCCTGCTACCGCCCCACCTGCGCCGGCGATGGCATGGAGCACCGCAACTCCACCTCGCTGACGTCGTCGGCGAGCCTGGCCCAGAACCAGATGGGACTGCTTGGCACCGTCTCCCACGAGTTCTTCCACGCCTGGAACGTGGAACGCATCCGTCCGGCGATGCTCGAGCCCTTCGACTTCTCCGATGCGAACATGAGTAACGAGCTCTGGTTCGCCGAGGGCTTCACGAACTACTACGGGCAGCTGGTGATCGCGCGGGCCGGCATCCGCACGGTCCCGCAGTACGCGCAGACCATCAGCGGGGCCATCAACACGTTGACCAACCATCCGGGGCGCCGCTTCTTCGGCGCCGTGGGAATGAGCCAGCAGGCGCCCTTCGTGGATGCCGCGGCCAGCATCGATCCGAACAACCGCGCCAACATGTTCATCTCGTACTACACGTACGGCGAGGCGCTCGGCATCGCGCTCGACCTCTCGCTGCGCGCACGCACGGCGGCGACGCTCGATGACGTGATGCGCCTGATGTGGGAGCGATTCGGCCCGCAGACGGAGCGCCTCGCGCCCCTGCGGGGCTACACCGTGGCCGATGTGCAGGCGGCGGTGGCCGAGGTCGCGCGCGACACCGCCTTCGCGCAGGAGTTCTTCGCGCGTTATGTGATCGGCAGCGAGCTCCCGGACTACGCGCCGCTGTTGGCGCGGGCCGGCTTTCTCCTGCGCCAGGCCAACCCGACGAGTGCCTGGATCGGCGATACGCGACTGTCCGCGTTCGAGAACGAGGTTGTGGTGGCGGGGCCCACGGCGTTCGGGTCGCCGCTCTATGCGGCCGGCGTCGGCGCTGGCGATGAACTGCTCACACTCGACGGCCACACCCTCGACACCACCGACCACGTGCGGGACGCGCTCGCCGCGCGACGCCCAGGCGACCGCGTGCGCATCACCTGGCGCTCACGAAGCGGGGAACGCAGCGCCGAGCTCACGCTCGCGGCCGATCCGCGCGTGGAAGTCGTGCCGTTCGAAGCGGCAGGACGCACGCCCACCCCGGAACACCTGGCCTTCCGCGCCAGTTGGCTCGCGAGCCGTCAGCGCTGAGGGAGGCGCCACGGGCCCGGGTCCACCGGGCTGGAGATCCCGATCGCCAAGCAGGCGAGGATCTCGCCTGACGCTGCTGCGAACTTGAACCCGAACCCGTTGCACGCGCTCCCGTAAATCAACTGCGCGTGCTCGGGATCGCGATCCAGGATGAACTGGCCGTTCGGCGTGCAGGTATAGAGGCAAGTGGCGCTCTCGAGGTGCGGCCCCACGTGCTGCGGCAGCACGCGCTGGAGCAGGGTGTGCACCGGCTCCACGTCGTCCGCGTGGATGGCGCGGTCCACGGAATCGGCCGTGGTGAAGAAGCCACTGCCGTGCCCGGCCCCCTTGATGCGCCCGCCGATGGTCGGGAAGGCCGCCGTCAGTGCGCCCTGCCCATCACTGACGAGAAGCACCGGCGCGTCGGCCAGGCTGCGCCGCGGCGCCTCCGGGCGCTCGGCGAACCAGTGCTGCGTGACGCGCTCCACGCGCAACTCAAGCCCAAGGCCAGCGAGGACATCGGGCATCCAGGCGCCGGTGCAGAGAATCACCCGGTCGGCCTTCTGGATGCCGTGGGCCATTCGCACCCAGGCGCCTTCGCCGTCCACGCCGAAGTCGAGCACCTCAGCGCCGAATCGCAACTCGGCGCCAGCGGCCTCAGCCAGACGCAGCTGCGCGGCCACGATGCGTTCGGGATACAGCACGCCCGCCCCGGGGTCGAAGAACCCCACCATGCCGTCCGGAATCACCAACTCGGGCCAACGCGTTGCCATCGCCGCGGCGTCGGGCATTTCGTACGGAATGCCGGTGGCCACCGCCGACGCACGCGAGCCGGCCACGTGGAAGTCGTCCGGCGCGCCGATGAACAGCCCGCCGCAACGAACGCCGAGCGACTCACCAACCTCCTCGGCCAACGCCTCGATCAAGACGTTGGCGCGCGCCACGAGGGGCACGTACTGCGCACCCTCCCACGCACTCGTGCGGGTCACGCGCGTCTCGCCGTGCGTGGAGCCGTGGCGATGCGGCGGCGTCCATCGATCGAGGCCGATGACCTCCCACCCGGCGCGTGCGAGCTGCAGCGCGGTGGCGGACCCGACGGCCCCGAGGCCGACGACGACTGCGCTGGGCCGCGTCACACCGTGCTAGTTGTACCGGAACTTGTAGGTGAGACCCACCTCGTACGCCGGACCTTGGTACGTCCGCTCACCCCCGAAGTCCTGCAGGAAGCGCGTCCACTGATAGCGGGCGCCGACGTTGAGCGCGAAGGACTGGGAGAACCACCACTCCGCGCCCGCCCCACCCTGCAGCGAGAAGCCTGGGATCATCTGCACGCCGCTGCCGCCGGCGGTGCCGCCGAGCAGGCCACCGCCATCGGTCTCACGATCGTCCACGCCGATGGTGATGCCGGCGCCACCGAGCACCCAAGGTTCGAAGCGACTGCCGGCGTCGGTCACGGGGAAGAAGCGAAGCGCCGTCGTCTGGGCAATCACCCAGCTCTGCACTTCCTCACCCGGCGTGCCGCCGAGTCCACCAGTCTCCTCGATGCTCTGCACGCGGCGCCACACCCCGACGCTGTTCTCCAGCGCGAGGCGGGCGTCGAGCCCCTTGCGCAGGAAGCCAGTGATCAGGGGCATGGTCGAGACGTCAATGGACGGATCGGGATCAAGCCCTCGGAGCTCCCAGGCGCCGACGGTGAGCCCGGCCGCCCGCCGCGCGACGCGGGCCCGCGCCTCGGCGGCCGATTCAGGGGTCTTGGTGGTGTCCTGCGCGGCCAGCGGAGCGGCGGCGCCACCGGCGATGAGGGCTACGACAAGGCACGTGCGAAAGGACACGCGAGTCTCCGGATACGGTGGGGGGAAAGTACCGCGACGTCTCCCTCCAAAATACCCATCCGCACACTGGCGCGTTCCTCCTCCTCCGGCGAGAATGAGCAGGTCGTGATGCACCTCACTTTCCAGAGCTCAGACATGTCACCCTTCCGCGGAACTTCGCGCGCCATCGTCCTCGTAGCGCTCACTGCCGCACCGCTCGTGGCCCAGCAGGCACCGGCTGACCTCGTGGTCCACAACGCCCGCATCTACACCGCCGACGGCGCGCGCCCGGTGGTGGATGCCATGGCCGTGCGCGCCGGACGGATCGTGTTCACCGGCGACGTCGCGGGTGCCCGGGCCTTGGTGGGCGCCGGCACACGCGTGCTCGACCTCGGCGGCCGCACCGTGATCCCGGGGATGACCGACGCCCACGCCCACGTCGCCGGACTCGGCACCTTCCTCTCCGACGTGGATCTCACCGGCACGACCTCCTACGCCGACGTGGTGGCGCGAGTCGTCGAACGCGCCCGCAACACGCCCAAAGGTCAGTGGATCCGCGGGCGCGGCTGGGACCAGAACGACTGGGGTGACACGCGCTGGCCCACCCACGACGCGCTCTCGAGCGCCGTGCCCGACCATCCTGTCATCCTCACCCGCATTGATGGCCACGCCGCACTCGTGAACGCCGCCGCCATGCGGGCGGCGAACCTCACCCGCGCCACGCGCAGCCCGGCCGGCGGCGAGATCCTCAAGACGCCGCAGGGCGAACCCACCGGCGTGTTGATTGACAACGCCGAAGGGTTGGTGGAGCGCGTGATCCCGCCGCTCACGCGCGAGCAGGTCAAGGACGCGCTCAAGGCGTCCATCGCCGAGATGCACCGCTGGGGACTCACCGGCGTGCACGACGCCGGCGCCTCGGCGCAGGTGCTGGAGCTCTACGAGGAGCTCGGACGCGAGGGCGCGCTCAACATCCGGTTGTATGCGATGATCTCCGACCACGCGCCCACGCTGGACGCCTGGTTCCGCCGCGGCCCCCTGGTGGGCGCCTACGACGGCACGTTGTGGGTCCGCAGCATCAAGCTCTACCAGGACGGCGCCCTCGGCTCGCGCGGTGCGGCGTTGCTCGAACCCTACGCCGACGCGCCGAGCACCAACGGGTTGCTCGTCTCGGCCCCCGAGCACATCCGCGAGGTGGCCACGCGGGCCCTCGCCGCCGGCTTCCAGGTGAACACCCACGCCATCGGCGACCGCGGCAATCGCCTTGTGCTCGACGCCTACGAGGAGATTTTCAAGGCCCGTCCCACCGCCGACCACCGCTTCCGCGTGGAACACGCGCAGATCCTGCATTCGGATGACATCCCGCGCTTCGCCAAGCTCGGCGTGATTCCCTCGATGCAGGCCTCCCACCAGTCCAGCGACATGTACTGGGCCGGCGTGCGACTCGGCGAGACGCGACTGCGTGGCGCGTATGCCTGGCGCTCGCTGCTGGCATCGAACGTGATCATCCCCAACGGCTCCGATTTTCCCGTGGAGCGCGTGGATCCGCTCATCTCCTTCAAGGCCAGCGTCTCGCGACAGGACGCCGCCAACTGGCCCATCGGTGGCTGGTATCCCGAGCAGCGCATGACACGCGACGAGGCCCTGCTCTCGATGACGCTCTGGGCCGCCTACGCCGGGTTCCAGGAACAGGAACTCGGCTCGCTCACGCCCGGCAAGCGCGCCGACTTCGTGGTGCTGAGCCAGGACATCATGCGCGTGCCCACCGAGATGCTGAGCGAGACCCACGTGCTCTCCACTTGGGTCGGTGGCCGCAACGTGTACGAGAGGAGGTGACCCGTGCAACTCTCCCAGCTTTTCGTCATCCGCATCGCGCTGATGGCCGGTGTGTTCCTCTTCGCCGGCGTCACGTTCTACCGCCGCTCCACCGGTGACACGTCGATGCCGATGGATGCCGGGAGCTTGGAGATCCTCCGCTACCTCCTCTGGGCCGCCGTGGCCATCACGGCGGCGGCCACGCTTTTCCTGAAGCCACGCGTCGAGGCCGCGGAGCCGAAGCAGAAGGGGCAGCTCATCATCATCGGGTGGTCCATCGGGGAGGGCGCCGCCCTGCTGGGCACGATCATCCACTTTGCCGGCGGCCCGGTGTCTTCGCTGGCCATCGGCGTGCTGGCCTTCGTGTACGCCCTCGTTCTCCTGCCCATCCCGCGCATCCGTTCCTGATGCGGGTCATCTCGCTGCTGCCGAGCGCCACCGAGATGGTCGCCACCCTCGGAGCGATGGAGTCGCTGGTGGGGGTGACGCACGAGTGCGACTACCCACCGCTGGTCGCGTCGCGGGTACGGGTGACGACCACCGCCGTGGACGTGCACGCGCCCGCCGGCACGGTGGACGCGCAGGTGCGCGAGCTCACGGACGCCGGCGCGCCGCTCTTCACGCTGCTGGAAGACCGCATCCGCGACCTACGGCCTGACCTCATCCTGACCCAGGCGCTCTGTGACGTGTGCGCGGTGATGGAGGACGATGTGCGCGCCCTCGCCGCACGACTCTCCCCAGCCCCGCGCGTGGAGACCCTCAGCGCCACCACGCTCGACGGCGTGTTCGACGACATCGTCCGTGTCGGCGCCGCCCTCGGTGTGTCGGACGAAGCCGAGGAGTGGGTGTTAGGCGCGCGCGCGCGGCTGCGCACCGTGCACGAGACCCTCAAGGCGGCCAAGGCCCCGCGCCCGCGCGTGGCCGTCATCGAGTGGGGAAACCCACTCTACGCAGCCGGCCATTGGATGCCGGAGATGATCAAGCGGGCCGGCGGCGTGGACGCCCTCGCCAAGCCCGGCCAACACTCGGTGATGGTCACCATGGACCAGCTCAGGGCCGCCGACCCCGAGGTGATCGTCATCGCCCCCTGCGGCTACGATCTCCCGCGGGCCGCGCAGGAGGGGGAACGCTTGCTCGTCCTTCCCGATTGGCAATGGGCAAGCACCCGACGCATCTTCGCCCTGGATGCGAATGCCTTCGCGAGCCGTCCCGGCCCGCGCCTGGTGGACGGCGTGGAGATCCTGGCCCGCCTCTTCAATCCGGCGCTCTTCCCTCCTGTAGACCAGCATGCTCAAGCCCTCCGCGGTCACCTTTCTTAAGCGACTGCTCGACACGCCGGGCCCCTCCGGCTACGAATCCGCCGCCGCCAAAGTCTGGCGCGACGAAGCCAAGGGCTTCGCCACCGAGGTCTCCGGCGACGTCCACGGCAACTCCATCGCCGTGGTGAACCCCAAGGGCTCGCCCACCATCATGCTGGCCGGCCATATCGACGAGATCGGCGTCATCGTCACGTACATCGATGACGAGGGCTTCGTCCACATCGGCCCCATCGGCGGCTGGGACCCGCAGGTGCTGGTCGCACAGCGCATCCGCTTTCTGGGGCGCGATGGCGACGTGCTTGGCGCGGTGGGCAAGAAGCCCATCCACCTGATGAAGCCCGACGAGCGCGAGAAAGCGTCGAAGATGACCGACCTTTGGGTGGACATCGGCGCGACGACCAAGGCGCAGGCCGAGGCCGTGCTGGCCATCGGCGATGCCGGCGTGATTGACCAGCGCACGCTCGATTTCCCCAACGATCGCATCGTCTCGCGTTCCATTGACGACCGCATCGGGGCCTTCGTGGTGCTCGAGGCGCTGCGGCGCTACGCCGCCGACCCAGGCGAGGCCCGCGTGGTGGCGGTCGCCACCACGCAGGAGGAGATTGCCTACCGCGGCGGCGGCGCGTTGGTCGGCGCCGAGCGGGTGGATCCGGCGATGGCCATCGTGGTGGATGTCACCTTCGCCACCGATCATCCGGGCGTGGAGAAGAAGGAACTCGGCCACTCCCCGCTGGGCAGCGGCCCCGTGCTCACCCGCGGCTCGGTGATCTCGCCGGTGGCCTTCCGCATCCTGCGCGATACGGCGGAGTCGGCGCGCATTCCGTTCACGCTGCACGCCGCTGGCCGAGAGACCAGCACCGATGCCGACGCCATCCACCTCGCCCGTCAGGGCGTGGCGACGGCGCTGCTCTCGGTGCCGAACCGCTACATGCACTCGCCAAACGAGATGGTGAGCCTGGCCGATCTCGATCACGCGGCCGCGCTGATCGCTGCGGCGTGCAAGGCCGTCACTCCTGCCACGGATTTCACGGCGCGCTGAGCGCGCCATTCCTCCACCGGGTCCACCATGCGTCTCACTCGACTGCTCGCCGCATCGCTCCTGTTCGCGGCCCCGCTCTCGGCCCAGCAACCCGCCGCCACCGGCACCGTCGCCATCCGCGCCGCGCGCGTCATCGATGGCACCGGTGCGGCGCCGATCCAGAATGGCATCGTCGTCATCACCGACGACCGCATCGTGGCGGTCGGGCCGGCCAGCAGCGTGCGCGTCCCGGCCAACGCCCGCCGCGTGGACCTCGGCGACGTGACGCTGCTTCCCGGCTTCATTGACATGCACGTGCATCTCGTGGGGCGCGAGATCGAGGACCCCAAGGCCTTCGACGCCGCGCCGCGTGACTATCCGGGCTTCGCTTCGTCGCTCGCCGCCGAGTTCGCCCGCCGCACGCTGATGGCCGGATTCACTACGGCGCGCATGGTCGGCGCGTCGGGCTTCCAGGACATCGGGCTCCGCCAGGCGATTGATGGCGGCTACGTCCCGGGCCCGCGACTCCAGTCGGCCGGCCACTCGCTCGGCATCACCGGCGGACACTGCGACGAGAACAACTACCGCCCCGGCCTCTTCGACGGCACGCCGGAAACCGGCATCGCCGATGGCGTGGACGAGGTGCGGCGCGCGGTGCGCTACCAGGTGAAGTACGGCGCGGACGTGATCAAGACCTGCGCCACCGCTGGCGTGCTGTCTGGCGGCACGCAGGGCATTGGCGCCTCGCAGTACTCCATGGACGAGCTGGAGGTGATGGTCGCGGAAGCACGCACGCTCGGCCGGAAAGTTGCCGCGCACGCCCACGGCACCGACGGCATCAAGCGCGCCGTGCGCGCCGGCGTGGCGAGCATTGAGCACGGCTCCTTCCTTGACGAAGAGGGCGCGCGCCTGATGGCCGAGCGCGGAACCTATCTTGTGCCGACGATGATGGCCGCCGAAGCGGTGCTGCGCGCCGCCGACGCGGGGGCCATGCCGCCGCTGATCGAGGTGAAGGCCCGCGCCGCCGCGGCCGCGATGCAGAACGCCACCCGCATCGCCAAGGCCGCCGGCGTGCCGATCGCGCTCGGCACCGATGCCGGCGTGGGGCGCCACGGCCAGAACGGACACGAGTTCACCCTGATGGTGCAGTGGGGCGGCCTCACGCCGATGGAAGCGATCGTCGCGGGCACGTCGAACGCGGCGAAGCTCCTCGGCTGGGAAGACCGCGTGGGCACCATCGCGCCGGGGCGCTTCGCTGATCTCGTGGCCGTCCCCGGCGACCCGCTCCGGGACGTTACAGCGCTCGAGCGCGCGAGCTTCGTGATGAAGGGCGGCATCGTGTACAAGGGCGAAGGGGCGGTCCGCTGACGGCCCGCGCGCGGGCGTGACGCTGCACGCGTGGTCGAGCGCGCACTATGTGATTGCGCTACCCGAGGGGCATCGCTTTCCGATTGCCAAGTACGCGCTGCTGCGTGATGCGGTGGTCGCCGAAGGGGTGCTCCCCCGTGAATGCGTGCACGACCCGGCGCGTGTCCCCCTCGAGGACGCGCGCCGCGTGCACTCCGCCGACTACCTCGAGCGGCTCGTGCGGGGAACCATGCCAGCGGCCGAACAGCGCACGCTGGGGTTCCCGTGGAGCGAAGGGCTCGTGGAGCGCTCGTTCCGCGCGAGTGGTGGCACCCTCGAGGCGGCGCAGTACGCCCTCGGTGCCGGCATCGCCATGAATCTCGCCGGGGGAACGCATCACGCTTTCGCCACGCATGGCGAGGGGTTCTGCGTGCTGAACGACGTCGCCATCGCCTTCACCGCGCTGCGGGCGCAGGGGCGCATCGCCCGCGCGGCGGTGGTGGATCTGGACGTGCACCAGGGAAACGGCACGCACGCCATCTTCGCCGACGATGAATCGCTGTTCACGTTCTCCATGCACGGACGGCGCAACTATCCGTTCCGGAAGGTGGCCGGACGCCTCGACGTGGAACTCGAGGATGGCACCGCCGACACGGAGTACCTCGAGCGCCTGGCCGAGGCGCTGCCGCGAGCGCTGGCCGCGGCGCGCCCCGACCTCGTGTTCTATCTCGCCGGCGCCGACCCGCACGAGGGCGATACCCTCGGCCGACTCAAGCTCAGCTTCGACGGCCTCATGCGCCGCGACGCGCTGGTACTCGAGAGCTGCCGCGCCATCGGCGTGCCGGTGGCAATCGCGATCGCCGGCGGCTATGGCGCCGACATCCACGACACCGTGCGGGTGCACGTGAATACCGCGCGGGTGGCGAAGGGTTTTCTTTAGAGGATGCCAGCAATCCCCGCGCCGCAGTCCGAAGGATTCTCGACCAGCACCGCGTTGCCGCTGTATTGGTGCCGCTATGCGCCCGCGGCACCGAAGGAGCGGCTTGTGGTGTTGCACGGCGGTCCCGGCGCGCACCACGACTACCTGCTGCCGCAGATGCTCGAGCTCGCCCGCGAGCGAGATTGCCTGTTCTACGACCAGCGTGGCGGCGGACGCTCCAAGACCGACGATCGCAGCCCGATCACCTGGCGCACGCACGTGGACGACCTCGCCACGCTGCTGGCCGAGCTGCACCACGGTCCACTCACGCTGGTCGGCTACTCGTGGGGAGCGATGCTCGCAGCGCTGTACACCATCGAAGCGGCCGCCGGACGCGCCGGCCCGATGCCAGCGCGACTCGTCCTGCTCGACCCTGCGCCGCTATCCCGCACTTGGCGCCAGCAGTTCGAGGCGGAGTTCGCACGCCGACAGTCCAGCCCCGCCGTAGCGGCCCTCCGTGAAGCGCTGGTCGCCAGTGGCCTGCGGGACAGCGACCCCGAGATGTACAAGCAGCGCACCTTCGAGCTCTCGGTGGCCGGCTACTTCTCCGACCCCGCCCGCGCCCGCGACCTCACCCCCTTCCGCGTCACGGGACGGGTCCAGCAGTCCGTCTGGGAGTCCCTCGGCGACTTCGACCTCATTCCCGCCCTGCGCGCGTTGCGTCTCCCGGCGCTGGTGGTCCATGGGGTACAGGACCCGATTCCCCTCGAGTCCGCCGCGGCGGCCGCCGACGCCCTCGGCGCCGAGCGCCTCTGGCTGGAGGACTGCGGCCACGTGCCGTATGTTGAGCAACCCGAGGCGCTCTTCGCAGCGGTGCAGGACTTCCTCGACCGGACCACCCCCTGAGATGGCCACGCCCGACGAGATCATCCAGCCGTATGTGACCACCATCGAGGCCGATGGACGCCGTTACAACGTGTCGGTGCGCATCCTGTATGACGGAATTGAGTACATCGGCCGGCTGTGGTTCGCCGATGAGGCCTGGGATGATGTAGGCCTCCCCGACCGCAGCGCCCTCCCGGGCCGCTCCCGTGAAGAGGTCATCACGCTCGCGAAGCGCCTGACGCCAGCCGAGCTGGTGAAGCGACACCGCCGCGCGCAGGCCGAGAAGCGCCGCTTCATCGGGCTCCGGAAGCACACCGATGAAATCCTCGCCAAGATCCGCTACCTGAACCAGGTGGCGGTGTCCATGCGGGCAGGCTTGCTGGATGTGGAGGGAGCGGCCCAGGAGATCGATCTGACGGAGAAGCAGCTCCACGGGTTGATTGACAAGCTTTCGGAGCACGCGGGCAAGTCGGAGACTTGAGACGGAAGACGGAAGGGAACCGCTTGGTTTTCGGCTAGATTTCTCCTGTAGTCCCCCGCCTTGCCTCTTCCGTCTTCCGTCTTCCGTCTTCCGTCTTCAACGTGGACTCCCGCACCGCCGCCCATCTCCTCCACGAAATCGTCGCCTTGCTCGAATTGCAGGGCGAGGATCCGGCGGTGCCTGCACCCTTCGCGGATGCGGCCCGCTCGCTGGCGTCCGCCGAGGCAAAGCCCTTGGCCGAGCTGCTGAAGCGCGATCGGCGGCGGTTTGCACCTGAGGTGGTGGAAGTCTTGGAGCAGCTGCGTGACGATGGGGACGCCGAGCTGCTGGATCGGTTGCGCGAGTCCACGCCCGAAGGGCTCTTCGAGATGATGCGCGTGCCGGGGCTGGGGCCGTCGCGCATCCGTCGCATTCACGAAGGGCTGGGGATCGATACGCTACAGGAACTGGAGGAAGCCGCTCGCGATGGGCGACTGGCCGACCTTCCCCGCTTCGGGGCGCGCACGGCCGAGCAGGTCCTGCGCGGCATCGCCTGGCTGAAAGAGAGTGGGGCGCAGGTGCTGCTGCCCCACGGGCGCGCCGAGGCCGAGCGGATCCTGGCCGCCCTGCGGCGCCAGCCGGGCGTGGTGCGCGCCGAGATCGCCGGCGCGGTGCGGCGGCACTGCGAGACGGTGCGCGAGGTGGAGATCGTCGCGGCCTGTTCGCGTGATCCCGAGGCGGTGGCGGCCGCCTTTGCCCGCACGCCGGGCGTGCGTGACTCGGTGGGCAGCGGCACACGTGACGTTTCCATCCGCTTCGACGACGGCATGCGGCTTCAGCTCCAGTGCGTCACCCCCGACCAGTTCGTGGTGACCTGGTACCGTGCCACCGGTTCGGAGTCGCACGTGCTGGAAGTGTCGGCGCGCGCGAAGCTCCGCGGACTGACCCTCGGCGCGCACGACCTGCGTGACGCCACCGGACGCGTGATCGATTTGGCCGATGAGCCCGCGCTCTACGCGGCCATCGGCCTGCCGTGGCTCTCGCCCGAACTCCGCGAGGGGCTGGGCGAGTCGGAGGCCGCGCTGGATGGGTCTATGGGCGATCTCATCACGCTCGGCGACATCCGCGGCGTGCTGCACTGCCAC
>JANJUF010000014.1 GCA_024710705.1 Gemmatimonadaceae bacterium
TTTCTCGCTCCCGTCTCCTTGGGGGCGCCCCCGCGCCCCCCCCAAGCCAACAGCCCCGTCCTCCCCCCCCCTTCTTTTGGGGGGGGCTCGCGGTCCAGGGCTGGGCCCCGCCCCCGCGCTGCGTCGTCCCCTTTCTCGCTGCGCTCAGCCTCGCCTGCCAGCCGGACCGCCGCGCCGAACCACCGAACGAGAGCCGCACAATCGTCGCGGCCGCGGGTGCGGGCGCCGGTGCACTCGACTGCACTGCGCTGCCCGACACCACCGTCGAACTCCTCACCGCCCACCCAGACGACAACGACCTCCCCCTGACCCGCATCGTGCTCGACGATGCCTGCCCGCGGGCGACGGTGCTGTTCACCGCCGGTGCACGCATCCCACGGACGTACCGGGTGCAGGCGAAGGCCGGCCACACCCTCATCGCGCGGGCGCGCGGCGAGGCCGGCCCAGTGGTCCTGACCTTCGACTATCCCGCCGCCATCGCGGCCGACAGCGCCAATTATGGCGCCACGGTGGTGGATTCCCTGCGTGTCGCGGACGAGCGGGACGTAGCGATCCGTGTGATGCTCGTGCCACGGGCCAGGGACGAGGCGCGCGCCAGCCGCGTGCTGCTGACGGTGCTGGCGCGGCCCTGAGGGGCGCGAGGTGCCAGCCTGAAGCACGAAGCGCCGGAGTCGAGTCCATCGGCTCCGGCGCCCGTTGCATCATCCCCGGAGGATCCTGGCGGCAATGCCGCGAAGGCGACTGAGGCCTCCGATTTCCGGGCTGATGCCCGTCGCGGGCAGTGCTGCCCCGTCGGCGGTGCGCCCCGCTCTGCGGCGGGGTGGTTGCAGCGGGTCATGGCGCAAAACAACCGCGTCACGCCCTCACTCTGCACGTCCACGATTGGGACGTCCGAAGGAATGCGCAACATCGTGCGAGCGAGCCAATATTATCCCATGCCCAGACTCCGGATTCCCGCCGCTGCACTCGCCGTCGCACTGATCGCGGCCGCCGCCCAGGCACCTGCCATCGCGGCGCAGTCCCCTGCCCTCAGCTCCATCGCGCCACCGGCGCGCTTCAGCGACCCGCAGCGGCTGGAGAAGCTGCGATCCGCCTTCCCCGCCATCGACTCGCTGTTGCGCACCTTCCTCGCGCGCCAGCGCGTTCCCGGCGCGGCCTTCGGCATCATCGTGGACGGCCGACTCGAACACGTGGTGGCCGAGGGGATCCGCGACGTGCAGACGCGTGCGCCGGTGGACACCGCGACCGTGTTCCGCATCGCGTCCATGAGCAAGAGCTTCGCCGCGCTCGCCATCCTCCAGCTGCGCGACGAGGGCAAGCTCGCGCTCGACGAACCCGCCGCGCGGTACGTCCCCGAGCTGGCGTCGCTACGCTATGCCAGCAGCGACGCGCCACCCGTCACCGTGCGGCACCTCCTCACCCACTCCGCCGGCTTCCCCGAGGACAACCCCTGGGGGGACCAACAGCTCGACGCCACCGAAGAGGCGTTCAGCGCCATGATGCGCCGCGGCATCCCCGTTTCGACCGCACCGGGAACCGCGTACGAGTACTCCAACTATGGATTCGCCATCCTCGGGCGCATCGTCGCAAACGTCTCGGGCCTGCCGTACGCGCGTTACCTGCGCGAGCGCATCCTGCTGCCGCTCGGCATGACGGCAACCACGCTCGAGTCGGCGGAGGTGGACCCCGCGACGCTCGCGTTCGGCTACCGCCTGCAGGACGGGGCGTGGCGGCTCGAGCCACCCTTGCCCGACGGCGCCTTCGGCGTGATGGGCGGGATGCTCACGACGCCAGCGGATCTCGCGAAGTGGGTGGCCTTCCTGCTCGACGCCTGGCCAGCGCGCGACGGCGCCGAGCAGGGGCCGGCCACGCGCAGTGCCGTGCGCGAGATGCAGCAGCTCCACCGCTTCGCCGGCGCCAGCGCCGATGCGCGGGACGGGACGCTCGTGCTGAATGCGTCGGGCTACGGCTACGGGCTCCGCGTCGGCCAGAGCTGCGACTTCCGGACCTGGGTGTCGCACACCGGCGGATTGCCGGGCTACGGCTCGATCATGAAGTGGCTCCCCGAGCACGGCGTGGGGATCATCGCGCTGGGCAGCCTGACGTACACACCGTGGACGCCGGTGGTGGACCAGGCCTTCGAGCTGTTGCGGCAGACGGGTGGGCTGGAGCCCCGCACACCGCAACCCGCGCCGGTGCTCGAGACGCGGCGCGCGCAGGTCACGCGCCTGGTGCAGGCGTGATCGGCACCGCTGGCCGACTCGCTGGCGGCCATGAACCTCTTCCGCGACGAGTCGGCGGAGCGCCGCGCCGCGCAGATCGCGGCGTTGCGCGACGCAGCCGGGGGCGAGTGCCGCGAGGAGGGGCCGTTCGTGGTGACCAACGCGCTGCGCGGTGCGTGGCGGCTGCGATGCGCACGGGGGGATCTGGCCGTGCGCATCACGCTCGCGCCGACGGAGCCGGCGCGAGTGCAGTACCTCAGCGTCGTGCCGATCCCGCGAGAGGCGTCGCTGGCGCCGGCCGCGGTGTGTCGGCGGTGACCGCCCGCGGATGGGCTAGTAGCTGCTCATCTCACAGCATCCGGAGGTGCAGCGCGTCCAGGTGCCCTCATCCGATTTCATCCATCGCCAACGCGCCACCGCGGGGACGACGTAGCCCGAACTCTCGAAGCCGCTGGAGACGTTGCGGAACATGACGTGCCTGAACTTGGCCGATCCCCCGCTCGGGGGCCCGGGGATGCGGGCGCGCCACAGCTTGCCCGGAGGGCCGCTCCGGATCGACAGCGTGCTCTCCGGATCATCGCTCGCCGTCCGGCGGAAGTTGAACTTGTTCCGGTACATCGCGAACGCCGCGCCGTCCTGCGGATCTCCCCGCTCCAGCAGGACCCGGGCGACGTCCACGTAGCCGCTGGAGAAGTCCACGCTCGTCTTGCTGCCGAGGTCCGGAACCGGGATGATGGTCCCGAGGATGCGGGTCGGCGTGAGCCGCGACTGCTTCTCATCCCAGTACGCGAGATACTGTTGGTCGTACCAACCCTTGATGAGCCGGACCCGCCGCTCGTCCCGTGATGCCCCGTCGGGCGCGTCCAACCCGGGCGACGGGACGAAGTCCGCGTCGCCGACTTCGCACCAGGCCGCCCCGCACTTGATCCCGATATACTGCTCGCGACGCGTGTCGTCCCAGTCCCAGCGGGCGACGGCCGGGTAGTCCGACTCGCTGTCGAAGCCATCGGCTGTCGTGCGGATGACCTTGAGGTCCTTGCCGGCGGTGAGCTGGCTGGTGGAAGACTTCGCGCAGTCGGCCGCCGTGGTATCCCCCTGGGATTCCATACGGGCGAACCACCGCGTCGTCGTGTCGCCTTCGATGCGATAGGTGCCCACGTACAGGCAGCTCAATCCGGGCTCCAGCCCGAGTGGTTCGTAACCGCCACCCGAGTAGGCCAGCGCCACCGCCACGACCCTGTGGTTCCGCTGAAACGTCGTCGCGACCACCGGCGTGCCCGCTTGCAGCGCCATCATCACCGCCGACTCCCCGGACCGGCGGCGATCCACACGTGGTTCGCCGAGCGGATCGCCGAGCCGGATCATGAGCGAATCCAGTGAGGACGACGCGTAGATGGCGTGCAGCGCACCGTAGACCCAGTCCCGATTCGGGCCGCTCACGATGAATCGCTGGCAGTCGTGGAACTCCGGCACGTGCTTGATGGCGTCGATGAGCGGCGAGGAGGCATAGGTGCTGTCGTGGCCGCACTCTGCGCGGTCTTCGGGCCCCCCGAGGCTCCTGATGGTGCGTTCCGCGATGAACTCGCAGGAACTGAGGGTGAAGGCGAACAGCAACGCCAGAAGCGGGTGCCGGTGCGAAATCGAACGCATGTGCGATACCTCTCGTGAGTGTGGAACGATCAGAAGCGCGGTGAGGGTGACGGAATCGCTCGCGAACGCAGGAACGGGTCGGCATCCGACAGGAGGATGCGGAGCGCGCTGCGCGTGAGCGTGGCGGTCCGGACGTCGCCGAGCTGTTCCGCGGCCTCGGCGCGCACCAGCAGCGTGCGGACGAGTGAGGCGGCGCGCAGCGGGGACGCGAGCGGCCCCGGTTCGATCTGCGGGAGCACCGCGAGGGTGGGATCGACCCACGCGGCAGCGGCTGCCGGATCCCCGAGGGCAAGCCACAGGGCGGCTTCCGGTGCCAGCGCATCGAGGGCGAGCGTCTCCGGCGTGAGGTCGCGCCGCTGCGCGGCAATCTGCTGCAGGCCGCGACGCACGCCACTGGTATCGCCCCGCACGAGCAGCGCCTGCAACGCCACGAGCGGATCGCCCTCCGCGGCCAGGGAATCGAGCCGGATGAACCGGTGCAACGGGAACGCCATCGACGCCGCGCGGGCGAGGAACTCCATCCGGCGACCGACGCGCTCGGGCGGCGGGATGGCGTGCGCGATCTGGCTGGCCATCCGCTCCTCGAGCAGGCGTAGGCTGTCGGCGGGGCCGCCGAGCGCCGCGAAGAGGAGCAGGGGCGCCGCGGTCTCGCGCAGGACGCGCGGCACGGCGAAGGCGTCGGACACCGCGGCGGATCGGGCGGACAGGGCCGCCGCGTTCGCCCGCCCCGTGAGCGCCGCGAGCGAGGTGTGCAGCAGGGTGGCGCCGGGCGGCGAGTGCGCCGCGCGCTGTAGCAGGCTGTCCGCCAGCCTGCGCACGCGCCGCAAGCGCAACGTGTCGCCGTCGCGCAGCGCGAAGGCCAGTTGCAGCGCCACGTCGGCACTGGCAACCCGCAGGCGTTCCTCCGGTCGCGCCACCAAGGTGGCGGCCTGCGCAAGCACGTCCACCGCCGCCGGGTCCCCGAGGGCGGCGAGGGCCATCGCGAGCAAGTGGTGCGCGTCGGCGCTCGCGGGGAAGGCGCTGACCCAGTACGACGCGTGCGCCCGCAGCAACTCCCGCTGGCGACGCACCGCCTCGTTCTGTGCGTCCAGCGCGTACACCACGTGCGGTGCCCCCGGCGCCTTCGGGAAGGGCACGTAGGCGAGCGAGTCCCCCGCCCACGTCATGTTCGCCGAGAAGCGGCGCGGCTCCCGCTCCACCGAGCGTCCCTGTCGCAACAGTCCGCCGTCAGTCCGGAAGAGCTTGCGCAACGTGGCGCCGGCGTCACTGGCGAACGAACCCAGCATCGCCGGCTCCAGTCGGAAGGCGCGCTGGTAGTCCAGGAGTGCCTGGTGATAGCTCGACCGGAAGCTCCAGCCCGACGGACTGCGGGCGTCCTTCACCACGACGTCATCGGTCGCCAGGCAGTGCGCCGCGCCGAGCGGGGCGAGCGGCTCGCGCGGATCGAGCGCTTCAAGGGCTCGCCACAGCCGGCACGCGTGGGGGGCATCGTCGCGCGCATGCGCGGACACGGCGGCAACCATGACCCGTTCGGCGGTATCGAGGGCTGTCACGCCGAGCACGGCCTGCTCCGCGGCCAGTCGCCACCGCGCTGGTTCCTGTCCCCGCCACAGTCGGGACATCGCCAGTCCCAGCTGCGCCGACGCGTAGCGCGGGTCGAGTGCGGTGGCCACCGTGAACGCCGAGTCGGCGCGGGCCAGCGCGAGGCGACGCAACGACGCGAATCCCGCGGCGTGGGCCCGCCGGGCGGCCAGTGAACGGGTGCCGCCCGAGCCGCCTCGCGCATCCGACGGGCCCAGCAGGAGCTGGTCCACGAGCGCCGACACGGCCGCCACCGGTGGCGATTCCGTTGCGACCACCGTCGTCACGGCCTCCGCCAGCACGGAGTCCGACGCCACGCCGTCCACAAGGACGAGGCGTAGTTCCCGACCCTCCGCCGCCCGCCGCAGTTCGCCACGGATGTAGCGTCCGGCGCGGAGCGCACGGGCCGCGCGGGCGATGCGCCGCGCATCCGTGCCATTCGGGTGTCGCGCCAAGGCCTCGGCCACCTGCGCGTCCTCCACGACACTCAGGTCTGTCCATCGCAGCAGTGCCCCGCGCGTACCGGTGGTCAGATCACCGGCAACTCGCGCGTCAGCGGAGTCGGCCGCGATGGGGAACACTGCGAAGCGTGCCGAGTCTTCGGCGGCGAGGGGCGGCAAGCCGCCACCCGCGCGCGCCAGCAGGCCGCCACCGCCGAACGCGACCATCACCAGGCCGGCCCCCGCCACGAGAAGCGGGCCTTTATGCCGACGCGCGATGCGCCAGGTGTGTCCCGTCCACGTCGTGCGCGCGCGGCTCGCCGTCGCCAGGGCGTCGGTGAACTCCCGCACGTCGGCGAATCGATCCGCAGGCGTCTTCGCGAGCGCCCGGGCAAGCACGTCGTCCACCGGTTCCGGCAGCCGCGGGCGGAGGACGAGGATGGACGGCGCGGGCAGTCCGACCTGCTTGGCGATGATCGCCTGCGCGGTGGGACCATTGAACGGAGGCTCCCCAGCGAGCATCTCGTAGACCACGCAGGCCAGCGAGTACAGGTCGCTGCGGCGGTCAATCGTGCTCTCGCCCGAGGCCTGTTCCGGACTCATGTAACCCGCGGTGCCCACGCTCAACCCGGACTCGGTGAGTCGGTCGTGCGTGGACCGCGACAAGGCCCGCGCGATCCCGAAGTCCGAGAGATACACCTGCTCGCCGTGGAGGAGGATGTTGCCAGGCTTCACGTCGCGATGCACGATGTCCCGCGCGTGCGCGGCGTGGAGCGCCTCGGCAATGGCCGTGGCGATGCGGAGCGCTTCGGTCAGGGGCAGCGGCCCTTCGCGGTCCAGCCTGGCTCGCAGCGACTCCCCGGCAACCACCGGCATCACGAGATACGGGATGCCCTCCACGTCGCCGGAGTCGAGCACCGGCAGGATGTTGGGATGGCTGATCTCGTGGGTGAGGCGGATCTCCTGCAGGAAGCGCCCGATCGCCACGGCCCCCGCGAGGTCCCGCCGCAGGACCTTCACCGCCACCTCGCTACCGGTCTCCGCGTCGTGCGCGAGATAGACCGTGGCCATCCCCCCGCTCCCCAGCTCGCGCTGCACCGTGTAGCGGCTGGGGAGTGGTAGCCTGTTCTCCGAGGGAGCGTCGTCGGGCATCCGACCACCGCGTCAGGAGGTGCCCTAAGATGCGCCGCCGTGGGCTGGGGGCAAGGGAGGGGGGCTTGCTCAGGCGCCCGCGACGCCGAGAGGGCCTTGGGGCACCCTCCTCACCGAGGGAGCGGCAACGATCGCCTGCGTCGCATTCCCGCCCCTACCCGCGACGCTTGATGAAACGCCGTTCGTCCACCTGGTAGCCGAGGCGTTCGTAGAACGCGTGGGCCTCCGGGCGATGATCGCCGCTCGTCACCTCGATCCGAATGCAGTCGCTGGCCCAGGCGAACTTTTCAGCGGCAGCCATCAGTACGCGTCCTACGCCGCTTCCTCGCAGCGGTGGGGCGACGACCAAGGCGGTGATGCGCGCGAGGTAGCCGGGGGCATGCAAGAGTGGTATGCGATGCACGCTCACGACGCCAGCGACTTGGGTGCCGTACTCGGCCACAAAGACCCGATCGTTGTCGGTGAAGGCGAGACGTGCGATCGCGTCGCGGGCGTGCTCGAGAGGCAATGGGTAGCCGAGGTCCTCGAGGAGCCCAGCAACGGCGGCGGCATCGCCGGGGACTGCGGTGCGGACGCTGATGGGCTTCAGCATCTCTCCATGCGAGCGGATCAAGGTTCGGCTACCGATCGGCGGGGCGGTCGCCGCGCTACGGCTGGCAAAGTCGCTCGCCGAGGTTCGACACCCCCCACTCCTCCGCCACCCGGTCGCCTGAGGTCACCAGCACCTGTACGTCAACCCGAATGTCGGAGAACGCGTCGCGCAAGGACTGAACGAATCCTTCGACCACTTCCGGTCCGCCACTGAGGTCCTGTCCGCCCGCATGTGCGACGTAGACCGGCGCGAACGCTTCGCGCGCATGCGCGAGATTGCCATTCTGCAGGAGTTCCTCGTTGGCGGTGCGAATCGTCGGCCCCCAGTCGGTAGGTGCCGGTGGAGCTGCGCAGGCCACGAGGACGACGAACGAAGACAGCAGGCTCCGACAACGCATATGCCCTCCGTGAGGAAACACGCATCGCCCACGAGGTTCGGCGTGTCCGGCCTCGCAGGACGGTGCGTCCTGGGTGGTGCCGCGAGGGGCATCAGCCTGGACCGCGTCCGCTCAGAATAGAATGCGTCGGCGAATCTGCCGCCACCGATCCGACACCCTCTCGTCAACCGGCCCCGGCGACCGCACATTAGTGCGGCGTCCCCCTACCGTCCGAACGGCCCCCCTCCCCGTGAACGCCGCCGAGTTCGAGTCGCTGGTCTCAACGCTTGAGGAGCGTGCGCAGTCCCGTCCGGAGGTCGTTGGACGGGAGATGATTGACCTGCTCGTCGTCGGCTACGGCTATATCGCCCTGATCCTCGCCCTCACCGTCGGGGTGACCGTGCTCATCGCTGGGGTCGTCATCAAGACCGGCGGGCTCGCGCTCTGGGGGAAGGTGCTCGTGGTGCTGGCTGTGCTCATCGCCGCCATCCTGAAGTCGCTGTGGGTGGAGATTCCAGCGCCCGCGGGACGCCCGGTGCTACCGAGCGAGGCCCCGGGGCTCTGGCAGCGCGTCCGGGAGATCGCCGCCACCCTCAGGGCGCCAATCCCGAAACGCATCCTGCTCACCGAGGAGTACAACGCGTCGGTGACGCAGCGGCCGCGCCTGGGCATCTTCGGCTTTCCCGAGGCATATCTCGCACTCGGAGTCCCGCTGCTGTGCGCCCTCACGCCGCCACAGTGCGACGCCGTGTTGGCGCACGAGTTCGGACATCTCTCGGCGTCGCACCCCAAGCGCGGGCTCTGGTTGTATCGCATCGGGCAGACGTGGAACGCCCTGCAGAAGGAAATGGAGAAGACCCAGAGCGCCGGCCTCATTCTCTTCGGAAAGTTCTTCGCCTGGTTCCTGCCCCGCCTGCACGCCTACGCCTTCGTGATGTCGCGTCGCGACGAGTACGCGGCCGATGCCGACGCGGCGCGGGTCACCAGTCCGGACACGATGGGCTCGGCGCTCGTGGCGATGGCCGCCCACTTCCGGATCGCGACCCACGACGTCTGGGAGCGCGTCTGGGCCCGGGCCGGCGACGAGCCCACGCCGCCCGCCGAGAGCTGGTCGACCCTCCCGTCAGTGCTCCGCGAGCGTGCCCAGTGGCCGGATCTCACCGAACGTCTCAGCGTGTCCCTCGCGCAGCGGGCGTCGCACGTGGACACGCACCCAGCCCTCTTCGACCGGCTGCAGGCACTCGGCGTCCTGCCCGCGGATCGGGCGGCGGCCACTGCGGTCGCCGCACGGATGCTCACGCCGGGACAGGCCTCGGCCGCCGAACACTACCTCGGCGATCTCGCCGTGGCGTTCCTGCGCGACAGCGACCGCGCGTGGCAGCAGCGCAGCGCGGAGCAGTGGCAGGCACACCACTACCAGATCGTGCGAAAGCGCCACGAGCTCGCGTCGCTTCAGGCGCGCGACGATGCGCAGGCGCTGCCGCATCTGCTGCGCGCGATGGAACTGCACCTCGAGCTCTGGGACGAGGGCGCCGCGCTGGCGGTGGCCGACCGCATCCTCGCCGAGCGTCCTGAAGTGTCCGAAGCGCACTTCGTGCGCGGGCGTTACCTGTTGCTGCAGGGCGATGCGAGCGGCGTGGCGTTCGTCGAGCGGGCCATCGAGCTGGACGCGCGCGCAACCGTGAATGGGTTGCAGATGCTGGCCGCGTTCTTCACGGATCAGGGGGACCTCACGCGTCGCGATGCCGTGCTGGCGCGGCTCAACGCCGTTGACGCGATGCTGCGCGAGGCGGAACAGGAGCGACGCGAGGCGACCGTACACGATACGTATGCACGGCCAGAACTCTCCGCCGAACTGGTCGAGGGACTGCGTGCGGCCATCCGCCGGACGCCGCCGATCCGGTCGGTCGTGGTGGCGCGGAAAGTCACGAAGCACCGGACGGAACAACCCTTCTTGGTCTTGGTGCTCCGGACGGGCTGGCGCGACTGGATCAAGCGCGACGATGCGGTGGCGCGCGAGTTTCTGGAGCGGCTCACGGTGCCGACACCCGATCTCCTTGTCGTCCCGTGGAGTCAGCAGGCGTCCTTGCTCGATACGCTGCGGAAGCAGAAGGCAGCAGTTGTAGTGCAGTAGTCCAGCGGCCGTGCCCGCTCCGCCCTATCTTCTCGGCAACCCTTCCCCCCGCACCCCTCGCCATGGCCGCCGCCCCAGCGCCCACCCCCGCACCCGATTCCCGTCGCTGGCTCTACCGCGCCCTCGACGCCGTCGAGCGCGCCGGCAACAAGCTGCCCGACCCGGCCGCGCTCTTCCTCGTGGCGATGCTCCTCACCTGGGCCGCCTCCTGGCTGTTGAGCGGCGTGGCCTTCACGGAGATCGACCCGCGCAACAACGAGCCCCTGCGCGTGCGCAACATGCTGGAAGGCACCTCGCTCACCGCCTTCATGTCCGAGATGGTGCGCACGTTCGTCAACTTCCCGCCGCTGGGCGTGGTGCTGGTGGCGATGCTCGGTTTGGGCGTTGCGGAACACGTGGGATTCATCAAGGCGGCGCTGCGCGCGGTGCTGGCCATCACGCCGCGGGTACTACTCACACCGTCGGTGGTCGCCGTCGGCGTGCTCAGCCACGTCGCCGTGGATGCCGGCTACGTGCTCGTCATCCCGCTCGGCGGCGTCATCTTCTACGCCGCCGGTCGGCATCCGCTGGCCGGCATCGCCGCCGCATTCGCCGGCGTCTCCGGCGGCTTCTCCGCCACGCTGTTCCTTCCCTCGAGCCTCGACCCGCTCCTCGCCGGCCTCACGCAGACCGCCGCGCATCTGCGCGATGCCAGCGTCGTCATCAATCCCCTGAACAACTTCTATTTCACGTCTGCGTCCACGTTCCTCGTTGTCCTCATCGGCTGGGTGCTCACCGACCTGGTGATCGAACCGCGCCTGCGCAACACCGCCGTGGATGGCGATCCCGCCCAACTGCCGACGCTCGAGACGCTGACCTCCGCGGAGCGACGCGGCTTGTGGGCGGCCGCGGCGGCGATGCTCGTCGCGGCCGCACTCTTCGTGCTGACGCTGCGGCCGGAGACCTCGCCGTGGCGCTTCGCCGACACCGGGGAGCTCACGCACGCGCGCGCGCCGCTGATGCAGAGCATCGTCGGGCTCATCTTCGTGTTCTTCCTCATCCCCGGCGTGGTATTCGGCTACACGTCCGGCAGCGTCAAGACGCACCGCGACGTGGTGGCCGCGATGTCCAAGGCCATGAGCGGGATGGGTTACTACGTGGTGATGGCCTTCTTCTGTGCGCAGTTCATCTACGCCTTTGGCCAGAGCAACATCGGCGCGCTCTTGGCCATCAAGGGCGCGCAGGCGCTGCGCGATTCCGGGCTGGCGATGTCGGTGACGCTGGTCGGGATCGTCCTGTTGTCGGGCAGCGTGAACCTCCTGATCGGTTCCGCGTCGGCGAAGTGGGCGCTCATCGGCGCGATCATGGTGCCGATGCTGATGGAACTGGGCGTGTCCCCGGACCTCACGCAGGCGGCGTATCGCGTGGGCGATTCGTCCACCAACATCATCACGCCGTTGATGCCGTACTTCCCGCTCATCGTGGTGTTCTGCCAGCGCTACGTGAAGGCCAGCGGCATCGGCACCCTGCTGGCCCTGATGCTGCCCTTCTCGGTCACCCTGCTGGTGCTCTGGACCTCGTTCCTGCTCGGATTCTGGGCGCTCGGTATCCCGCTCGGGATCGGATCCAGCTACGAGTACCTGCCCTCGGGCGGCTGATTCGCGGGCAACAGGCGCCTCGACACGCCCCCGGGGCGTCAGCGTTTGACGGGGCCCTGTCGAGCCAGTTACACCTTGCCGGCCCCGCGGCCAGCCGATCGGCCGCGGGACGTCGAGACCACCCATAACCAGACCTCCAGGGGAGAGACCGCATGAGCGGTGCACTGAATCCGGGCGCGGCGACGCCGCCCGTCTACCCGCAGCTGCTCGGCCACCCGAAGCCGCTGTGGATGCTGTTCATGACCGAGTTCTGGGAGCGCTTTGCCTTTTACGGCATGCGCTGGGCGCTCGCGCTGTACATCGTGGCGCAGTTCTACGGCGGTGACAGCGCCGGCGAGGCCCCCGCCAGCCGGCTCTATGGCGCCTACCTGGCCCTGGTCTACGCCGCGGCGCTCTTCGGCGGATGGGTCGCCGACAAGGTCATCGGTTACCAGCGTTCGATCCTGCTGGGTGCCGTCATCATGGCTGCGGGCCTGTTCCTGATCATGCTGCCGAACGAGGATCTGTTCCGGCTTGGGCTGGCGACGGTGATCGTCGGCAATGGCCTGTTCAAGCCGAACATTTCCACCATGGTCGGCCAGCTCTACGCCACCGGCGACGAGCGCCGCGACTCGGGTTTCACCCTGTTCTACATGGGCATCAACCTCGGCGCGATGATCGCGCCCTGGCTCACCGGCCTGTTGGCCGAGCGCCTCATGGGCGGCAGCTCGGAAATGCCGGCCTACAAGGTCGTGTTCCTGGTGTCGGGCATCGGCATGGTCATCAGCCTGATCTGGTTCTGGTTCGGCCGTGCGCAGCTGCAGGGCGTGGGTCGCCCGCAGGCCGGCGCCGAGGGCACCGGCCGCGTGCTGCTCACGGCGGCGTGCGCGCTGGTCGCGATACCGGGGGTGTACTTCCTGCTGAGCATCGGCGCAGGCGCGCTGCAGTGGATCCTGACCGGCCTGTTCATCGCCCTCTGCGCCCTGATCATCCGCGAAGGCTTCCGCGACGGCCCGGTGCGCCGCGACATGGCCATCGCCATGCTGATCATCTTCGTGTTCAACGTGCTGTTCTGGTGCTTCTTCGAGCAGGCCGGTAGCTCCTTCAATTTCCTCGCGCAGAACATCGTCGAGCGCGACTTCGGCGGCTGGATCTTCCCGGTCGGCTGGTTCCAGTCGGTCAACCCGCTCGCGATCGTGCTGCTCGCGCCGCCAGTGGCCTGGCTGTGGGGCTGGATGGCGCGCAAGAACATCGAGCCCTCGATCCCGCGCAAGTTCGGCCTCGGCCTGCTTGGCAACGCTATCGCGTTCCTGGTGCTGATGTACGCGCTGAAGAACCTCGTCAGCGACGAAGGCCTGATCCCGTTCTGGCCGCTAGTGCTGGTCTACGTGCTGCAGACGTTGGGCGAGCTCGCGCTGTCGCCGATCGGCCTGTCGATGGTCACCAAGCTCGCGCCGGTGCGGGTGGTGGGCCTTGCGATGGGCGGCTGGTTCCTGTCGACCGCGATCGGCAACAACCTGTCGGGCA
>JANJUF010000030.1 GCA_024710705.1 Gemmatimonadaceae bacterium
AGGAAGGCCATCGCGCCGAGCTGGATCTGCTCGGCGAGATCGCGCATCACCTGCGAGCCCGCGGACTGGCGGACGATGCCCTGGTAGGTCAGGACGCAGGCGATGAGGCCGACGATCCCGATCACCAGCGCGTACGTCGTCAGATTCTCGATCATTGGGGGAGGAGTGGAGGTGAGTGGGGCCTAACGGTTGAACGCGTTCATCACGCGCTCGATGCCATCGGTGGTCCAGAGGCGCAGGGCCTCCTCGAGCGTGGGCAGCAGCTCGCGCACCTGCGCGGCATCCGCCTTCCCGAACTTGTCCAGCACATAGTCGGCGAGGTCGCCGATGCGCCGCTGCGGGTCGGTGGGGCCGACGCCGATCCGCAGCCGCGCGTACTCCTGGCTCTTGAGATGCTGCTCGATGCTCTTGAGCCCGTTGTGCCCGCCGGCGGAGCCGCGGGCCCGGAAGCGGAAGCTGCCGGTCTCCAACTGCACTTCGTCCGAGACGACCAGGAGGTCGCCCGCCGCGGTCCAGAACGGACGCCGGAGCCAGGGCTTGAGGACCTGCCCCGAGAGGTTCATGAAGGTCTGCGGCTTCACGAGCCGGACCTTCACGTTCCCCACGGTGCCCGAGGCGGTCATCGCCTCGCCGTCCTTGCGCCAGGACTCCAGCCGCCACGCGTCGGCCAGGTGGTCGAGGACCCACCAGCCGACGTTGTGGCGCGTATCGGCGTACTCCTGCCCGGGATTGCCGAGGCCGAGGATGACTTTCATCGCAGGGCGAGCGGTCGGATCGCGGGCAGGCCCGGCTTACTTCTTCTCGCCTTCGGCCTCGTCGGCCTTCGCCTTGCGGATGAGCTCCGGCTCGCCGGCGCCCGCCTCGGCGGCCGGGGCCTCGGCCTCGACCTTCGGCGCGGCGCAGACGCAGATCGTCGCGTCCGTGTCCGTGAGCAGCTCGATGCCGTCGGCCAGCTTGATGTCGCCGACGTGGATCGAGTGGCCGATCGTCAGGGCCGAGACATCCACGTCGAAGTGCGTCGGGATGTTCGACGGATCCACCGAGATCTCGACCTCGTGGAGGATGTGGTCGAGGAGGCCGCCGCCGACGCGCACGCCCTCCGGCGTGCCGACGAGGTGCACCGGCACCTTCACGGTGACCTTCTCACCGGCCACGAGCTCCTGGAAGTCCACGTGGACGATCTGCTTCTTGAACGGGTGGCGCTGGATCTCGCGGATGAGCGTGCGGGCCATGCCGCCGTCGAACGCGAGCTCGATCACAGTGCTGGTGTACGGGACCTTCTCGAGCAGCAGCTGGAAGGCATGGGCATCGAGGGTCAGCGCCTGCGGCTGACGGTTGTGCCCGTAGATGACCGCGGGGACCTGGCCGGCGGCGCGCAGCTTGCGGGCGACGCCCTTGCCGGTGGCGGCGCGGGTGGTGGCGGAAAATTGAGCGGTAGCCATTGTTGCGAGTCCTGCTGGAAGTGATGAGCGCTACGTGGGTTCCCGGCGAATCCGGCCCGGCGGCGCTCTTTCGGAAACGAGACGGAAGACTTGAGACGGAAGGCCACTGCGCTTCCGTCTCCACTCCCGACTCGGGTACTGCACCTACACCTGCTTACAGGGAAGAACGAGGAATGTCGTAACCTTGCAGCTTCCGTCTTCCGTCCCCAGTCCTCACTCGAAGAGTGACGACACACTCTGATCGCTGTGCGTGAACTTGATCGCCTTCGCCATCAGCTCGCCGACGCTCAGCACCGTGAGCTTGTCGAAGCGCTTGGACTCGGGCAGCAGGATCGAGTCCGTGATGGCGACCTCGGTGATCGGCGCGTTGCTGAGCCGCTCGACGGCGGGGCCGGAAAGCAGCGCGTGCGTGGCGCAGACGTAGATGTTGCGGGCGCCGAGGTCCTTGAGCGCCTTGGCGGCCTCGGACACGGTGCCGGCGGTGTCGATCATGTCGTCGGCGAGCAAGCAGTCCTTGCCCTCGACTTCACCGACCACGTTCACCACCTCGGCCACGTTGGCCACGGGGCGCCGCTTGTCGATGATGGCCAGCGAGGCGTTCAGCCGCTTGGCGAAGCCGCGGGCCATCTTGGCGCTGCCCACGTCCGGCGCGACGACCACGGGATCCACGAGGCCCTTCTTCCGGTAATGCGCCGTGAAGACAGGGGCGGCGTAGAGATGGTCCACCGGGATGTCGAAGAAGCCCTGGAGCTGGTGGAAATGGAAATCCAACCCGAGGATGCGGTCGGCACCGGCGCGGGCGATCATGTTCGCCATGAGCTTGGCGCCGATCGCCACGCGGGGCTG
This sequence comes from Gemmatimonadaceae bacterium, assembly GCA_024710705.1. Taxonomy (GTDB): domain Bacteria; phylum Gemmatimonadota; class Gemmatimonadetes; order Gemmatimonadales; family Gemmatimonadaceae; genus Pseudogemmatithrix. Next base: position 2,289 of record JANJUF010000030.1, read on the forward strand.
GTCCTTGCGGTCCTGCCGCGCGTAGCCGTAGTAGGGCATCACGCAGGTGATGCGCGCGGCCGAGGCGCGGCGGGCGGCGTCCACCAGGAGCAGCAGCTCCATGATGTTGTCGGACGGCGTGCTCGTGGGCTGCACGATGAACACGTCGGCGCCGCGCACGTTCTCGTCCAACCGCACGAAGACCTCGCCGTCCGCGAAGCGCGAGACGGTCGCCTTGCAGAGCTCCACACCCATCGTCTTCGCAATGCTTTCGGCCAGCGGGCGGTTGGCGTTGCCCGTCAGGATGCGAAAGCCGTGCACTGGGACTGCGAGTCCGTCCATCGGCGGGGTGGTGTAAGAGGCGGAAGGGACAGGAGATACGTGGCCGGGCGAGGCCGGTCCGGACAGCCTCGAAAGCTATCCCCGCCGGGCGCTTTATGGCAGGGGGTCGGAGCGGGGATTATGCTTCCGGCACGATGAAAGGCATCCTCCTCGCCGGCGGTTCTGGGACCCGGCTCGCGCCCATGACGCGAGTCGTCTCCAAGCAGCTCCTCCCGGTCTATGACAAGCCCCTGATCTACTATCCGCTGAGCACGCTGCTGCTGGCGGGCATCCGGGACATCCTGCTCATCGCCACGCCGCAGGACCTGCCGCGCTTCGAGGCCCTGCTGGGTGACGGCAGCGCCTGGGGGATCTCGCTGCGCTACGTGGCGCAGCCGGCGCCGGAAGGACTGGCGCAGGCCTTCGTGCTGGGTCGGGATTTCCTGGGCCGCGATCCGGTCACGCTCATCCTCGGCGACAACCTCTTCTTCGGCGCGGGACTTGAGCAGCAGCTGCGCGCGGGGCGGGAACGGGTGGCCACGGCGGGTGGGGCGACGATCTTTGGGTATCGGGTGAGCAATCCGGAGCGATACGGCGTGGCGGACGTCGCTCCCGATGGCACGGTGCGCTCCATCGAGGAGAAGCCCAAGGCGCCCAAGAGCGCGCTCGCCGTCACGGGACTGTATTGCTACGACAATCGGGTGGTGGACATCGCTGCCGGCCTGAAGAAGTCCGCCCGTGGCGAATATGAGATTACCGACGTCAACACGGCCTACCTTCGCGAGGGAACGTTGCGGCTCGAGCGACTCGACCGCGGCATGGCCTGGCTCGATACCGGCACGGTGACGGCGATGCAGGAAGCAGCCCGCTTCGTAGAAGCCATCGAGATGCGGCAGGGACTCAAGATCGGCTGTCCGGAAGAAGTGGCCTTCCGCATGGGTTTCATCTCGCGGGAGCAGTTGGTGGCGCTGGCGGCCCCGCTGGCCAGCAGCGAGTACGGCGACTACCTGCGCCGCGTGGCGGCGGAGCCGGCGTGAGCGACGCGTCACCCCAAACCCTCCTCATCACCGGTGGCGCGGGCTTCATCGGTGCCAATGCGGTGGGTTGGCTCCTGCGCAGGCAGCCGGCGGTGCAGGTGGTGGTGTTCGACGCGATGACCTACGCGGCGCACCCGGAGAGCCTGCCGATGGTGTCGCGTGGGCACGAGGCGCGCCTGTTCGTCGTGCGCGGCGACGTGCGTGATGCGACCGCGGTGGCGGCCTGCGTGCACGGCAACGCGCGCGACGCCCGCGGCCGCAGCGTGCCGGCCTGCGACAGCATCTGGCACATGGCGGCCGAATCGCACGTCGATCGCTCGATTCTCGGGCCGACCGACTTCGTGGACACGAACGTGATCGGCACGTTGCGGCTGCTGGAGGCCCTGCGCGGGGCGCAGGACGGCGGGCGCCAGATCCGGTTCGTGCACGTCTCCACCGACGAAGTGTACGGCTCGCTGTCGCCGACCGAGCCGCCTTTCACCGAGGCGCGTCCGCTCGCGCCGAGCTCTCCGTACGCCGCGAGCAAGGCGGCGTCGGACCTCCTCGTGCAGGGGTGGGCCACCACCTACGGACTCGATGCCGTCATCACGCGCTGCTCCAACAACTACGGGCCGTTCCAGTTTCCCGAGAAGTTGATCCCGTTGATGGTGACGCGTGCGCTGGGGGGCGCGCCGCTGCCGGTGTACGGCGATGGCAAGCAGGTGCGGGACTGGCTGCACGTGGAGGACCACGTCGCGGCGCTCTGGGCGGTGACTGGCGCGGCTGCTGGTGCGGGGCGCGTGTTCAACATCGGGGCGAGCGGCGAACAGGAGAACCTTGCCGTGGTCCATGGGATTCTCACGGCCCTCGGCAAGGACCCGTCGTCGATCGAGCACGTGCGTGATCGCCCGGCGCACGACCGCCGGTACGCGATGGACGCCTCGCGCCTGCGTGCCGCGACGGGGTGGGCACCGCAGGTGTCGTTCGCGGATGGCCTCGCCGCCACGGTACGCTGGTACGTGGCGCACGAGCCGTGGTGGCGGGCGGTGCAGGGCGAGTCGCAGCGGGCCGCCGAGGCGATGTACCTCTCGCCGCCGCGATGAACGTCTTGCTCCTCGGCGGCGCCGGTCTGCTCGGCTCGGCGTTGCGGGCCACGGTGCCGGCCGACGTGCAGCTCGCCGCGCCGCCGCACGCCCGCCTCGACGTCACCGACGCGGCGGCGCTGGAGCGCGGACTCGACCTGGCGCGCCCCGACTGGGTGCTGCTCTGTGCCGCGTACACGGCGGTGGACCGCGCGGAATCGGAACCCGAGGCGGCGCATCGGCTGAACGCCCAGGCGCCGGCGCTCCTCGCACGCCTCTGCGCCGCGCGCGGCGTCCGCGTACTGATGCCGAGCACGGACTACGTGTTCGATGGGCGTGGCACGCGCCCATGGCGGGAGGACGATCCCACCGGACCGCGCTCGGTGTACGGACGCAGCAAGCGCGCCGGCGAAGTGGCCCTGTTCGAAAGCGGTGCGCAGGCCCTGGTGCTGCGCACCAGTTGGCTCTTCGGTGGCCAGGCACGGAGCTTTCCGCGCACGATGTGGGAACGGGCGCGGGCGGGGCAGGACTCTCGCGTGGTGCACGACCAGCGGGGATCGCCGACTTATGCCGGCGATCTCGCGCGTTGGATCTGGGCATTGCTGTCCCTCGCGCCAACCGGCGTGCTCCACGCCGCCAACGCGGGCGTCGCGAGTTGGGCGGAGATCGCCGAGCGCGTGTACGCGGCGGCGGGGCGCGCGCAGGGCATCACACGCGTTGCCTCGACCGAGTATCCTACGCCGGCGCCGCGGCCCTCGTACAGCGTGCTGGACTGTGCCCGCCTCGACGCCCTGCTGCCCCTGCCTCGACGTCCGTGGGGGGCAGCGTTGGACGAATTTCTCTCCGAGCTCCGCGCCGAGGGCGCCGCATGACCGCGATCCGCATCGAGTTGACGCCGATTCCCGACCTGGTGGTGGCGCACCTCACGGTGTTCCCTGATGCGCGCGGATCGTTCCGCGAACTGTTCCGCGCCGAGGATTTCGCGGCCGCCGGGCTTCCGTCCACGGTGGCGCAGATCAATCACTCGCGCTCGGCGCGCGGTGTGGTGCGCGGGCTGCACTTCCAGTGGGACCCGCCGATGGCGAAGTGCATGAGGGTCTCGCGCGGCCGGGCCTTCGTGGTGGCGGTGGACGTGCGCCGCGGCGCGGCAAGCTGCGGGCAGGCGTGGTGGCGCGAAGTGCGCGCCGGGGAGGATCTCTGGGTCTGCGCTCCCGCGGGGTTCGCGCGCGGGCTCCAAGCCCTCGAGGACGACACCGAGGTCGAGTACCTCTGTAGCGCGCCCTATCACGCCGCCCATGAGGGGGGCATCCGGTGGGACGACCCGGCGATTGGCATTCCCTGGCCGCTTCCGGCGACGTCGCTCTCGCCGAAGGACCGCGCGGCGCCGACGCTGGCGGATTGGCTTGCGGGACCTCTTGGCGGCGTCTTCAACACCTGACGCGCGCCGCCCGCACAGATTGCCCCTGGTGGATTCGAACCACCATTCTCGGATCCAAAGACCGATGTCCTGCCATTGGACGAAGGGGCAGCAGGTGCATCACCGACGAGAGGAAGCTAACGGGCGCCCCGCGTGCGGAGCAATCGCCGGGGCGTCGTCGCTCAGTCGAGCAGTTTGACCGAGGCCACGCTCGTGGTGGTCCGCGAGGGCACGAGTCGGGTGCCGGTTGGGAACCCCTCGGTGCTGAGTGAAGGGCGTCGGTCGAAGATCCCAAAGGCGGTGGACCCGGAGCCGCTCATGCGGGCGATCCGCGCGCCCGCCCCGGCCAGGTTCGCGACGCAGGTAGCGATCGCGGGATGTCGTGCCGTCACGACCTCCTCGAGATCGTTCACGGCCAGCGCCGCCACCGCATCCCAGCGGTCGAGGGCGTCGAGCGACAGCGGCGCCGGGGCACGCCCGGCGCGCCCAGCCGCGGTGTCGGCAAACCACCCAAACGCCGCCTTCGTCGCCACGCCAAACGGGGGAAGCGCCAACATCACCTCGCGCGCCGGGAGCGGACGCAGCGCGAGCAGGCGTTCGCCGCGCCCCCAGCCCAGCGCGAAGGGCGCGTCGGTGGCGAGAAAGGGCACGTCGGCACCGAGGCGCAGCGCGAGCGTCATCAGCGCATCGCTGGCGAGAGGGGTTGGTGCGAGGGCGTTCAGCGCGCGCAGGACCGCGCCGGCATCGGCGCTGCCGCCCCCGAGTCCGCCGCCGGACGGGATGCGCTTCTCGATGCGGATCTCGAAACCGGTGTCCCAGCCACTCGCCTCGAGGAAGGCCTCGGCAGCGCGATAGGCGAGGTTCTGCTGCGGAGGCAGGTCCAGCCCTTCGCATACCAGGTGCCTGGCCTTGGTGTCGGTGGAGACGCGCACGGAGTCCGCCAACTCGATGCGGATGAACAGGGTCTCGAGCTGGTGATATCCCTCCGCCTCGCGCGCCAGTACGCACAGCCGGAGATTGAGCTTCGCCTGGGCCTCGACGCTGGCCGATCGGGCGCTCACGGCGTCCCCGCGGCGGCGCTCTTGATATCCTTCAGGTGCAGGTCGAGCCGCGCAAAGTACCAGGCGCCGATCACGGTGATGGGCACGAACGACAGCAGGTGGAAGCCGATGGCCCAGCTCACAGCCGAGGCGGCGGCGACGCCGTACAGCCCGAGGCCCGCCGTGCCGGCCGCCTCGAAGGCGCCGAAGAATCCCGGCGAGGACGGAATCGCGACGCCAATTGCGATGATTCCCTGGACGAACAGTGTCGCCGAGGCCGGCGCGTCGATGTCGAGCGCGAGGAAGCCGAAGTAGAAGGCGAGCGCGTTGCAGAGCCAATGCAGCACGGTCCACCAGAGGACTTCCAGCGCGAGCTTGGGCTCCCGCATCACGCCGAGCCCGCTGGCGAAGCCTTCAAGCAGTCCGCGCACCTTCGGGGTGAGGCGGGGCACCAGGCTCATCACCAGGCGCTAGACGAGCCCGATCACCGCGCCGGGTGCGTACGCGAGCATCGCGAGCGCGACCGCCACACCGCCCAGCACGAGCCCGGCGGTGGCGGCGATGCCGGCGGCGGTGGCCCCGAGGATGGTCGCGTCGGCGGGGAATCGCGGGTCGAGCGTGGCGAGCAGCATGAGGAGCAACACCACCACGCCGTCGAAGAGGCGATCCACCGCCAGCGACGCGAACGCCGCCGTGAAGCGCACCTCACGCCGCTCCCGGGAGAGGGCGAAGGCCCGCGCCAGCTCGCCGGCGCGGGCTGGGAACACGTTGTTCACCATCATGCCGATGGCGGTGGCGTGCCACAGCGGCGCGAAGGGGAGGCGGCCGGCCAGCGGGGCGAGAATGGCGCGCCACCGTCGGGCGCGCAGCGGGAAGATCGCTGTCGCCGTGATGGTGCAGGCGGCCCACAGCCAGGCATTCGATCCCGCGAGGATCTCCCACACCTCGCGCAGGTCCACACCGCGCAACGTGAACCACAGCAGGAAGACGCTGAGCGCGATGCCGAACACGGCGCGCCAGTCGAGGCGCATGCCGCCTACTCCGCCGCCGCGAGCTGCAGCAGGTCGTAGAGTTCGGCGAGCGTGTCGGGATCGGGGGCGGCGTTCGAGCGCCGCAGCGCGTCGCTGAGTGCGACCGCCCGCGTGAGCGCATCCTTGCCGCGGAAGATGAGCTCCTCGATCGGGATCACGTCGTCTTCGTCGCCGACGACGGGCTCGGCGAGCCGCTGGTCATTCAGGGGGTCGAGTCCGGCGAGCCCGGCGCCGAGCAGGTTGCGCAGGGCCGCGCCACTGGGCGCCACGGATCCGGTGCCGGCCGGGATGGGTGTCGTCGGCCGGACGGGCGTGACGCCACGCACCGGGGACGGCGGCCGCACCGGTGTCGCGGGTCGGGCCGGTGTCGCCGATCGGGCCGGCGTGGCCGTGATGGCATCGGAGGGCGTCACGCGCGTCGGCCCGTGGCTCAGCGACTCGCTGAGCGTCACGAACTGCGGAGCGATCGTCTCGGGCGACGCGTCGGTGGCGCTGAGGAGCAGCGCCCCTCGGTCGAGGACGTCCAGCGCGCCGGGTTCGAGCGCGGCCGCGCCACGCTCCGCAGCGAGAAAGAGGTTGGCGATCTCGATGGCGCCGAAGCTCTGGGCGGCGCGCGCGAGCGCCCGCACCGCGCCCCGCAACTCGCGGCTCAAGCGATCGCGGGTGGCGGCGTCGGCGGCGACGCGGCCGTCGTGCACCAAGCGCCGCAGGTGCTCGGCCTGCGAGACGACTTCCAGGCGGAATCGCTGGGCGGCCGTCGTGGGCGGGTTCGCCGCGGCCTGCACGGCGTCGGCGTCACCCAAGAGCAGCGAGGCGATCGGGACCACGTCATCACCGTGACCGGCGGAGGAACCCAACGTGGCGGAGGCGTGGGCGAACTCACGCACCGCCACCGAGTCGGTGGGTGGCACGCCGCCGAGTCGGACCGCGTCGCCGCCTTCGAGCAGGACCCGTGCGGCGCTGCGGAAGAGGCGGCGGCGTTCGGCGGTGGCGTCTTCCTGGCCCAACTCAATCGGCTTCGCAGCCGCGTCCACGGCGTCCACCACCTCGCCCAGCGGCGGCAGGTCCTTGAGGGCCGCCACGCCGCGCAGGGCGCGCACCTTGTCCATCACCTGGGCAAACTGCTGTGGACTGCCGGCGTTCTCGGCGTACTCCAGCAACGCGGCCGCCGCATTGGCGGTGGCCGCCGCGAGGTACTCGATGCCGGTGCGGATGGGCGTGATGCCCTCGCGCTTCGGGGCGACGCGCTCCAGTTCGGACACGCGCGAGGCGACCCGCGCGTCCTCGGCGGGCGTCCAGCTGCGGACCGCGCGGAGGAGAATCTTGGCGTCGTCGATGGTCGAGATCGCGACGCCGCGCGAGGTGGCGTCCCACGCCAGGTCGCCGTCCTTCACCTGCTTGGCGAGGCGCTCGAGCCCGGCCGAGAGTTCGGCGATGCCGCCGACCTTGGCCATGGTGGCGGCGCCGCGGAGGGCACGGACCGTGCGCCCGAAGCTCTCGGCGTCGGGGGCTTGGGTGGTTGCCCGCGAGACGAGGGCGTCGAGTTGCTCGACATACTCGCTGGCTTCCAAGGTGAAGAAATCGAGCAGCCCGCCGGTCATCGCGTCTCCATATAGGCGGTAAGGTGCGCCGTGCGAGGGGGGCGGGTCAACGGGGGCGTGCCCGGTCCATGGCGGCTCGCATGGCGCGGACCGCCGCATCCAGCCCCACGAAGACCGCGTGGCTCACGATGGCGTGCCCGATGTTGAGCTCCTCGCACTCCGGGATCGCCGCGACGGGACCGACGTTCTCGAGGGTGAGGCCGTGGCCGGCGTGGACGGCGAGCCCCTGGGAGGCAGCCTCGGCCGACGCCCGGCGCAGCGCCTCGAGATGTTCCGGCTGATCGGGATTGTGGCAGTAGCGCCCGGTGTGGAGTTCGATGGCGGGCACGCCAAGGGCGACCGCGCGGGCGATCTGCACCGGGTCGGGATCGATGAACAGGGACACGCGAATCCCCGCCTCGCGCAGGGCGGTGACGCAGACCGCGAGGCGCTTGGGCTCCACCGAGAGGTCGAGCCCGCCCTCGGTGGTGACCTCTTCCCGCCGCTCGGGGACGAGGGTGACCTGGTGCGGTTGGAGGCGGCGGGCGATGCCGGTCATCTCGGCGGTCGGGGCCATCTCGAGGTTGAGCGGGGTACGCACCACCGGGACCAGTCCCTCGACGTCGGCGTCCTGGATGTGTCGGCGGTCCTCGCGGAGGTGCACGGTGATGCCGTCCGCACCGGCGGCCTCACAAATCCGCGCCGCGGCGATCGGATCGGGATAACTCGCGCGGCGTGCCTGCCGCAACGTCGCGACGTGGTCGATGTTGATGTAGAGGCGCTGCGGGGTCATCTTTGCCTGCATCATTCCATTCATTGAGGAGTCCTGCCTGTGCGACGCATGCTGCCGTTGGCGATGGTGCTGCTACTCGTGCTGGTCGGGTGTCCGAGGCCGAGCACTTCGGCCTTGCTCGGCGCCGCCACGTCCGAGATGGCCATCATGGACTTCTTGGGCGCGACGCGTGCCCAGGACGTCCAGGGAGTGTCGGATGTCTGGGGAAACGCCGAGGCGCCGACCCGGGAACTCATCAAGGACCGCGAAGAAGTCGAGCGCCGCATCCTGATCATGATGCGGGTGCTCTGCCACGATGAATCTGCCATCGGGGCGGCGCAGGCGGCAGATGGCGGCCGCACCGAGCACAAGGTGGACCTGACCTTCCAGGGGCGGAAGGTGACGGTGCCGTTCTTCACCGTGCGCAACCGGAACACGGGGCGCTGGTTCGTGGAGGACATCGACCTCCGGGCGGTGCGGGATTTCTGCAGCGGAGCCCGGACGACCACGCCGCCGCGGTCTTAGTATTCGCTCAGTTCGATCAGCACGCCCGCGGTGGAGCGGGGGTGCAGGAAGGCGATGCGCTTTCCCTCGGCGCCGATGCGAGGGGTTGCGTCAATGAGTTGGACGCCGTGGGCCTTGCATCGCGCGAGCGTGGCGTCGAGGTCATCCACGGCGAAGCAGACGTGATGGATGCCGGGCCCGCGCTTGGCGAGGAACTTCCCGATGGGGGAGTCGGATTGGTCTGGCTCGAGGAGTTCGACCAGCGATTCCCCGGCCACCAGTCCGACGATGCGCGCACCATCGGCGTCGTCGAGCGGGGTCTCGGGGAGGCCGAGGATGTCCCGATAGAAGGGGAGGACCCCTTCCAGGGATGAGACGGCGATCCCGAGGTGGGCGATGCGGGTTCCGCGTGGGGTGGAGTCGGACATGGGTCGGCGATTCCGGAAAGGAGGATCGCTGCTAACGTTAGCGTGGCGCACGGGCGCATGGCACCGTGGGCGGCGCGTCACACTTGGGGAGAAGCGATGTCGAAGACGGTGGTAGTGACGGATGATTCGTTCACCAACGAGGTCGAGCAGCACGCGGGCCTTGCGGTGGTGGACTTCTGGGCGACCTGGTGCGGCCCCTGCCGCATGATCGCCCCGATCCTCGAGCAACTCAGCGAGGAGTTCGCCGGCCGCGTGAAGGTGACGAAGCTGGACGTGGACGCGAACCAGAAGACGGCGATGCGCTTCCAGGTGCGCTCCATTCCCACCTTGCTGTTCTTCAAGGACGGCAAGCTGGTGGACCAGGTCATCGGCGCGGTGCCGAAGCCTGCGCTGGCGGCGAAGTTCGAGCAGCACGCGGCCTGATCCCGGGCGTCCGCAGATGCCCCCACTGCGTGACGCGATTCGGTACCCCGCCAAGCGGGTCCTGCTGCAACGGACCCGCTTGGCGTACGTACATCTCCGAAACCTCCTGACCGACGCCAAGCGCGACCGGGCGGCGCGGGTCTCCGGCTACGTCGCCGTGTGGATGCCTGAGGAGCTCCTGGTGCTCTTCCTCGAGGAAGGCGAGGTGGTCAACGCGACGGCCAGTGCCGACGGCGTCCGGTTCGCGCCCATCGCCATCAGCGACGCCATCGGCCGCGTGCCGGCCTCGGCCGAGTATGGCAGCATCTGCTTCCACGAGACGGGCGACGAACTGCTTGACCTGATGTATGCGACGCAGACCGGCCGGCCGGTTGCACTCCCGCGTGAACTGGCTGCTGCCGATGCCACGGCGCTGCTGTCGTATCTCGACGGGACCATGCACGACGGCGCACTCGAGGTGATTGCCGACGGCACCGTCAACTACGTGACCCTCCAGTCGGGGAAGCCGACGCACGGGTACTTCGTGGACGCGCGCCCGGGCGAGACCACGATGCTGCTCAAGTCGCTGCTCGAGGGCCGTGCGCTTGCCGCACCGCCGACCGTGCGGCTGTGGGCACCGGCCGACGCCCTGCCGGCGCAGGCGTCGCCGGCACTGATCCAAGCGTACCGGGAACTGGTGGCCGCGCTCATCGCCCGCCTGCAACAGGCGGGCCAGGCCTCAGCCACCGAGGTGACGGAGGGCGCGCGCCGAGCGCTGGTCGCGCAGCACCCCACGCTCGATCGATTCTCCCCGTCCCATCCGACCATCAAGGATCCGGTGACCGATGCGCCCACGCTCACCAAGGCGATCGCGGCGTGGATGGCCGACGTGCTCTGGGCGGCCGCGCCCGAAGGCATCACCGCCGAGCAGCTGTTGCACGACCTCACGGTCTCCCGGCGGCACGTCTTTCAGTCCGCCGGCCTGTATGACGCCCTCCCGTGGAAGGTGAAGTGGTGAGCGCCGACGGCGCGACCACTCCCGGGACCCTGCACGTCGTCAGCACCCCGATCGGAAACTTCGGGGACCTCTCGCCCCGCGCGGTGGCGGTGCTCCGCGCGGTGTCGGCGATCCTCGCCGAAGACACGCGGCACACGCGCGGGCTCTGCGAGCGGTTTGAGATCCGGACCCCACTGTTCGCCTACCACGAGCACAACGAGGCCGCAGCCACGCCAGGGCTGGTGCGGCGGTTGCTGGACGGCGAGTCGTTGGCACTCGTGAGCGATGCCGGGACGCCGCTGCTCTCCGATCCGGGGGCGCGGCTCGTCCGGGCGGCGATCGATGCCGGCGTGGAGGTGTCTCCCGTGCCAGGTCCCTCGGCGCTTCTGGCCGCGCTCGCCGGCGCGGGGCTACCGACCGACCGCTTCACGTTCTTCGGATTTCTCGCGCGCAAGGGCGGTGAGCGATCGCGGGCAATCGCCGAGATCGTGGCGCTCGCGCACACGGCCGTGCTGTACGAGGCGCCGGCGCGGGTCGGGGCGACGCTGCGCGACCTTGCCGACGCCGGCGCCGGCGCGCGGGCAACGGTCGTGGCGCGCGAACTGACCAAGCAGTACGAGGAGTTCCGGCGCGGAACGGTGGCCGAACTCGCCGCGTATTACGAGGAGCACGAACCGCGCGGGGAAATCGTGATTGTCGTATCTGGGGCGCCCGAGGCGGTGCCCGATGTCGCAGGGCTCGAAGCCACCGCCGCCGCGTTGCGCGCGTCGGGGGCCAGTGCGCGCGACATCCAGGCGCAGCTGGTGGCCCGCGGCGCCCCCCGCAACCTCGCCTACCGCCTCGCCCACGAATCGTGATGCGCGGATTGCGACGCGTCCCGCTCCTGCTCATCGCGGGTGCCCTGCTGGTCGCGGCGACGCCCCAGGGCCTGCGTTCGACCCGCCTCACCGTGGCGCGACTGCAGTATGACGGCGACGACTGGTACGCCAATCCGTCGAGCCTGCCGAACCTGATCAAGGCCCTGCGCGAGCGCACGACCCTCGCGGTGGAACCGGACGAAGTGCGCGTCAGTCTGCTGGACGAACGGCTCTGGGACCATCCGTTTCTGCATCTCACGGGGCATGGGCAGATCCGTTTTTCCGAACGCGAGGTCGCGCGCCTGCGCGCCTACCTGCTGCAGGGCGGATTCCTCCACGCCGACGACAACTACGGGCTCGACGAGGCCTTCCGTCGGGAGATCGCCAAGGTGTTCCCCGATCGCCCCCTGGTGGACGTGCCGCTCGACCACCCCATCTACCGGATCGTGTATCCCTTTCCGCAGGGGCTCCCGAAGATCCACGAACACGATGCCGCCCCGGCGCGCGGGCTCGGCATCTTCGTCGGCGACCGCCTGGCCGTCTTCTACTCGCACGAAGCGGATCTCGGGAACGGATGGGAGGATGTCGGCACGTACCCTGAGGATCCGCCGGCCCTGCACGAGCAGGCGCTGCGCATGGGCGTGAACCTCTACGTGTACGCGGTGACCAGCGGGGTGGGCCGATGAACGTGCTCGAAGTCGTCGGGCGCGAATCGCGGCGGCTGCGCCGCCGTGCGGCGGTGGCCAGCACCCTCCTGCCGCTCGTGGCCTTGCTCGGGCTCCTGACCAGCGCCGCCATCTGGCTGGCGGACGGCAGCTGGCTCACGCTGCCGCGTGCGTTGCCGGCGCTCAGTTGGGCGCTGGCGCTTGGCGCGGCGCTCACCCTCGCGATCTTCCTCCGCCGCCGGCTGCGGGCACGCTCGGCGCCGATGGCCGTTGCCGCCGCCATCGAACGTGAGCAGCAGCTGCGGCGCGGCTCGCTCACCGGGCTGCTCGAAATCGCCGATGCCGGCATCTTTGCCGAGTTCGCCGCCGAATCGCTGGGCGAGCGGCTTCGGCTGGCCCATGCCCAGCCCGCGCCACGGCTGCGCCGCAGGCTCCAGCGCGCGGCGCTGCTCTCGGCGCTGGCAGCCGCGCAGATCCTGTTGCTCGCGGGCACCTCGTGGGCGCGCCGCGCCGATGGCTGGCGCGCCCTCCTCAATCCGGTGGATGCCTGGCGTGGCGCACTGGTATCGCCGTTGACGCTCGCCGAGCTGCCCACGCGCGTGATGCGCGGGGCGGACGTCCCGCTCGTGATCTCCGCGCCGGGGCGCACGCTGGTCAGCCTGCGCTGGCGCGTGACCGGTGGTGCCTGGCAGCAGAGCCGGCTTGAGGTGGATTCCACCGGGCGTGCCCGGGCGACCATCGCGGCCGTCGCCGCCGATTTGATCGTGTTGGCGAGCGATGGTCGGGCCGGGCGCGACTCGGCTCGCGTGGAAGTGGTGGATCGACCCTTCGTGGGTGATGTCCGCGTGACGGCCCGCTATCCGGCGTACCTCGCGCGCAGCGACGAACGCCTGCCAGCCGATGCCACGCTCCGCATCCCCGTCGGTACGCGCCTCTCGATCAGCGGCGCGGCCTCCGAGGCCTTGGCGTCGGTCACCCTCCGCGCCGACGGACGGACGCAGGCGTTGCGCGCCGACGGGGCGCGGTTCGACGGGACGTTCACGCCGACGCAGAGCGCCACCTGGGCGTGGGACGTGCAGGGCGTTGGCCAGGCGATTGCCGACGTGCCGGCCGCCCTCGACATCGAGGTGGTGCCCGACTCGGCGCCCCGCGCCGAGATCCTGTCGCCCACCGGCGAACAATTCGTGACGCCGGCAGGGAGCGTCGCGCTCGAGCTGCTCGCGCAGGACGACCACGCGCTCCAACGCGTGGCGCTCCGCGTACGCCGCGTGGGCAGCACCGCCGCGGTCCGCGAGACCGCGGTGAGCGAGCGGCGCGAGGCACTGTGGTCGGGGACGACGATCCTCGAACTCGCCACCTACGCGCTCCGCCCGGGAGAGGCGCTGGAAATCACCCTCGTGGCGCGCGATGCGGCACCCGGACAGCGCGAGGGCATCAGCGCACCGCTGCTGCTGCGCGTGCCCACGGCCGAAGAGGCGCGCGAAGCGGCACGGGAGTCCGCCGACGCGGCGGTCAGCGCCGCCGATGCGGCCGCGCGTGCGCTGGCCGCCATGGCCGAGCGCACCGCCAACGAAGCCCGCACCCGCGGCGACCGCGGCGAGCGCAGCGGCGCCGAGTCGCCGACGGGCACGCCGCCGCAGCCAGGCGGCACGCCGCGCGAGCCGTTGGGCTACGATGGCGCCGAACGCGCGCGCGAGATCGCCGAGGAACAGCGCGCCATGCGCCAGCAGGTGGCAGACCTGGAGGATTCCGCGCGTGAACTCGAGGACCAGCTCCGCCGCGCCGGCGCGCTCGACACCGCGCTCGCGCGCCAACTGCAGGACGCCCAGCGCCTCCTCCGCGAAGCCATCACGGACGAGATGAGCGCGGCCCTCGAACGCCTCGAGGACGCCACGCAGCAGCTCGACGCCCCGCGCACTCGGCAATCACTGGCCGAACTCGCGGCCCAGCAGCAGGAACTGCGCAAGACGCTCGAGCGCAGCGCCGAGATGCTGCGGCGCGCCGCCCTCGAAGGGCAGATGCAGACACTGGCCGACCGCGCGCAGGAGCTGGCCGAGGAACAGCGGGCGATGGCCGATAGCGCCGCCGGCGGCGCCGAGCGCCAGCAGCGTGCGCAACAGCTGCAGCAGCAGACGCAGGGGCTGGCCCAACGCGCCCAGCAGTTGGCGGAGCGCATGGAGCAGGCCAACGCGCGCCAAGGGGCCGAGGGCATGCGGGAAGGCGCCGCCCAGGCGCAACAAGCCGCGGAACAGCTCGGCCAGATGGCGCAGGATGCGGCCGCCGGGGAACGGGCTGCGCAGTCCCTGGAGCGCGCCGCCGAGTCGCTCGCCGATGCGCGCCGCGAACAGGTCGGGGCCTGGAAGGCCGAGCTCACCGACGCCCTCGATCGCTCCGTGCAGGAGCTGGTGCAGCTGGCGCGCGAACAGGACCAGCTCGCCGACCAAGCCCGCGAAGAGCAGAGCCCCACCGGACTTCGTCCGCAGCAGTCGGCCCTGCAGCAGGGCGTGCAGGCGGCGCAGGAGCGTCTCGAGGAGGAGAGCCGGCGCACGACGCTGGTCTCGCCGCGCTCGCAGGAGATGATGGAACGGGCGCGCCAACGTTCGGCGCAGGCCAGCCGCGAGGCCGCCGAGGGACGACGCACGGGCACGGAGGAGGCGATGCGGGATGCCGCCGACGCGCTGCGGCAGGCCGCCGCCCAGCTCACCCGCGATCGCGAGCGCGCGGGGAACGCGCAGTCCGCCACTGGCATGCCGGAGCTCCTGCAGCAGATGCAGCAACTGGCGCAGCAGCAGGGAGGGCTCAACACGCAGATGCAGAGCCTGATCTCGATGATGCAACGGCAGGCCGCCGCGCAGGGAATGGATGCCGCCACCCGCGACCAGGCGCGTCAGCTGGCCCGTTCGCAGCGCGAGGTGGCGCGCCAGCTGGATGACGTGAGCGACGCCGACCCCACCGGACGTGCGCAGGAGCTGGCGCGCGAGGCCCGCGCGCTGGCGCAGGCCCTCGACCAAGGCGCGGTGGACCCGGCCACCAAGACGCGGCAGGAGCAGCTGCTGCGCCGCATGCTCGACGCCGGCCGCTCGCTCGAGCAGGACCAGCGCGACGAGAGCCAGCGCCGCGAGGCCCGCGCCGCACGCGCCGTGGGGCGGCACACGCCGTCGGGCGACCCCGACACCTCACCGGCGGATCGGTATCGCGTACCGACCTGGGGCGAGCTGCGTGGCTTGAGCGCCGAGGATCGGCGGCTGGTGATCGAATACTTCCGTCGCCTCAACGCGGCGGCGCGCCCGTGATGCGGACGGCACTCGGTGCGCTGTGTGCGCTCGCCTGTGTGGCCGCGCCGTTGCCTGCGCAACGGCCGGTGGACCCGATGCCCGCGTTGATCTCGCGCGCGCTCGACCACGAGAACGCCGGACGTTACCGCGAGGCGGCGCTGGCGTGGCAGGCGGTCATCGCCGCCGGCTCGGTGATGCCTGGCGTGTACGGGCTCGAACGGGTGTACGCGATGACGGGAGATGAGGAGGCGCTGCTCCCGCTGTTGGACTCGTTGATTCCGCACCACCCGCGGGACGGGCAGCTGCGCGCGGCGCAGTTGCGGACGCTGGTCGCGGCGGGGCGCAATGAGGATGCCGATGCGGCATTTCGGACCTGGCGCAGCCTGCGCGACGATGATCCCGCGCCCTACCGCGACTACGCGCGCGTCCTGCTCTTCCATAATCGGGCGGCCGCCGCCGACTCCGTCCTCGGCGAGGCGACGTCGAGGCTCGGGAGTTCGCGGGCCTTCCTCCTCGAGGCCGCGCAGATGCGCGCCGCCCTCGGGCGCTGGCCCGAGGCCGCTGAGGCCTGGCGTGAGATGATGCGCGAGCAGCCGTACTACGAATCGGCCGCCGTTTTCTCGCTGGGTCCGGCGCCGGCCGACGCGCGCGATCGCGTCCGCACGGAACTCGTGGCGGGGGATGCCCCGATCGGCGCGCGGCAGGCGTTGGCCTTCCTCGAACTCGGCTGGGGCCAACCGCGTGCGGCCTGGCGTGTCCTCGCCGGCCTGCCGCCAACGGATACGACGGTGGCGGTGTGGCGCGCCTTTGCCGACGAGGCGGAGCAGCAGCAGGCCTGGCCTTCGGTGCGTGACGCGTTGGTGGCGGTGCACGCCGCCCGCCGGCAGCCAGCCGTCGCCGAGCGCGGTGCGATGGCCGCACTACGCGCCAATGATCCGGCTACCGCGCTCACCCTCGCGCGGGTCGCGCGACGGAGCGGCGAGGATGTGCGCGCGGAGCTGCTGGGCATCGAACTCGATGCCTTGGCGCGGATGGGGCAGGGCGCCGAGGCCGAGCGAGTGCTGGCCAATGCCGAGTCGGCCATCGGCGCGAACGGCACGCGCGGCTTCGCCCGCACGATTGCCTGGGCGTGGATCAGGGCAGGGAACGTGGAGAAGGCGCGGGCGGCGCTCGCCGACGCCCCGCTCGACGCCGATGACGCCGTCGCGGGGTGGTTGGCGCTGTACGAGGGCGATCTCGCCACGGCACGCCGCGCCCTGCGTTTCGGCGAGACGAACTCCTCGGATGCGGTGCAGGCGCTCGCGCTGCTGACGCGCACACGCGCCGAGCGCTCGGTGGAGATCGGCAACGCCTTCCTCGCGCTCGCCGCGGGCGATTCGGTGGCGGCATCCGATCGCTTCGTTCGCGCCGCGTCGTCGGTGGAGGATGCCGCGAGCCTGCTCCTGACGATGGCCGCCCGATTGGAGACGGCCCGTGGTGCCGATGCCCGCGCATTGCCGTTGTGGACGCGCGTTGCCGAATCGTACGCCACCGCGCCCGAGGCACCGGAAGCGCGGCTCGAATGGGCCCGCGCCCTCCGGCGCGGTGGCGACCTGCGCGGTGCGCGCGGCCAGTTGGAGCACCTGATCCTCACCTATCCCACCAGCGCGCTCGTGCCGCAGGCGCGTCGTGAACTCGACGCCTTGCCGGCCGTGCGCGCGGAGTCGTCCTCGTGATCCGTGCGCTGTGCTGCACGTTCCTGCTCGCCCTGCCGCTGCGCGCCCAGCACCTGCTGGTGCCCATGGATGACGCGCAGGCGAACCATCTCAAGTCCTATGGGATCGCCTTCGGCGCGCTCACCGACGGCGTGCGCAGCGAGTGGCTGCTGAACTATCGTGGCGGGAGCTTCCTGCTTCCTGACCTCCCGGGTCTGCGCCGTGCGGCGCTGCTCGCCGGCGTGAGCGTCGAACCGGTGGATGAGGCGGGGCTGGGGGCCATCCGCCGCGAGATCGCCGACGGCAACATGGACGCCGTGCCGCTGGACAAGGCGCCACGCATCGCCGTGTACACGCCACCGCAGTCCATGCCCTGGGACGATGCCGTCACCCTCGCCCTCACCTACGCGGGCATCCCGTACACGGCCATCTGGGATGATGACGTCCTCGCCACGGACCTCTCGCAGTTCGACTGGATCCACTTGCACCACGAGGATTTCACGGGCCAGCAACACAAGCTGTTCCTCGGCTTCCGGGACGCGCCGTGGTTCGTGCAGGCCCGCGAACGCGACCTCGGTACGGCACGGCGCCACGGGCTGCCCGACATCCCCACGCTGAAGAAGACGGTGGCCGACCGGCTGCGCGGGTTCGTGGAACGCGGCGGATTCCTGTTCGCGATGTGCGGGGCCACGGAAACGATCGAACTCGCCATCGCCGGCAAGGACGTGGACATCGCGGGCCCCGCGACTGATGGTACGCCGATGGATCCCGACGGCGACTCACGCCTGGCCTGGGCGCGAAGCTTCGCCATCGAAGGGGCCCGACTCGAGTTCGGCGGGAGCGTCAACGCCATGAGCGACATCGACGGGCACCAAGTGAACGTGCCGTCGCGACGGCAGCCGCTCGGCACCTTCACGCTCTTCGGGTTCTCCGCCAAGTTCGATCCGGTGGCGACGATGCTGGTGCAGAACCATCGTGCCGTGCTGCGCGATTTCTACGGCGTCACCACCTCGTTCACGCGGCGCACGCTGAAGCCGGGCGTGACCGTCCTCGCGCACGAAGAGGGCGCGCCCTGGGTGAAATACATCCACGGCTCGCTGGGACGTGGCTCGTTCACCTTTCTCGGCGGGCACGACCCCGAGGATCCGCAGCACAGCATCGGCGCGCCGCCCACCGACCTCGCGCTCTTCCCGAACTCGCCCGGCTACCGGTTGATCCTGAATAACGTGCTTTTCCCGGCAGCGAGGAAGCGGCCGCTGAAGACGTGACGGGTGAAGCGGGACGGGTCACCCCCGGTGCCGCGGCGGCCATGCGCTCGGCCATCCGGTTGGCAGGCGGACGCGAGGTCTGCTTCGTCTGCACGGTGAATGACGCGGGCGTGGTGCAGACCGCGCGCGTCGCGGCGCGCGGCGACGTGTCGAGCGTGCTGGCGCTGCCGGGGTTCGCCAATCGCGGCGAGCTGCTCGTGCACAATCACCCCAGCGGCGTGCTCGAGCCCTCCGACGCCGACCTTGCCATCGCGGCGAGGATGCACGACGACGGCATCGGCTTCGCCATCACCGACAACGACGGCGCGCGGCTGTACGTCGTCGTGGAAGTCCCGCGCGCGTTGAAGGCTGCCGCGCTCGAACCCGGCGACGTGGCCGGTGCCCTCGGTCCCGACGGGCCCATCGCCGCGCGCTTGGGCCGCTACGAGGACCGCCCCAGCCAACGGGAGATGGCCCGACTCATCGCCCAGCTGTTCACCCGAGGCGGCGTGGGTCTCATCGAAGCGGGGACCGGCGTCGGCAAATCGCTGGGCTATCTGGTGCCGGCGCTGCGGTGGGCCGCCGAGAGTGGCGAACGCACGGTCGTCTCGACGAACACCATCACGCTGCAGGAGCAGTTGTTCAGCAAGGACCTGCCCTTCCTGAAGCAGGCGCTGAGCGACCAGTCGGTGCGCTTCGCGCTGCTCAAGGGATGGAAGAACTACCTCTGCCTGCTGCGACTTGAGCAGGCACGGTTGCAGGCGCCGGTGCTCTTCGACGACGACGTCACCGCCGACCTCGCGATGCTCGAGGAGTGGGCGGAGCGAACGCAGGATGGATCGCTGGCGGACCTACCCTCGCCGCCGCGGCACGAGGTGTGGGACGAAGTCGCGGCCGAGGGCGACCTCTGCACGCGCCTCAAGTGCCCGCACTTCGACGACTGCTTCGTCTTCAAGGCGCGGCGCGCGGCGGCGCAGGCCGATGTGGTGGTGGTCAATCACCACCTGCTCATGGCCGACATCGCGGTGCGGCGCGCCTCCGGGCGCTGGGACGAGGCCGCGGTGCTCCCGGCGTACAAGCGGCTCGTCATCGACGAGGGCCATCATCTCGAGGACGCAGCGGCCTCGCATTTGGGGCAGAACGTCTCGCGTCGCGGGTTGGAGCGACTCTTCTCGCGGCTCGAGCGGCGGGGGAAGGGGCTGCTCCCGGCGCTGGAGCGCAAGTTGGAGGGCGGGAAGGACCTGTACAGCGTCGCCAGTCTTGACCTCGTCCGCGCGCGTTTGTTCCCATCGCTGCAGACGGCGCGGGAGAAGAGTGCGCTGCTCTGCGACCTGCTCTCCGAGTGGATGAAGGGGCGCAGCGATTCGGTGGTGCGTCTCACCGACGCCTTCGAGGATGAACCCGTGTGGCAGGCCGGGCTGGGCGTCGCGCTCGATGATCTCCTGGCCGAGGTGGAGCTGCTTGGTGATGGGCTTCGCATGGTGCGCGAGCGGCTGGAGTCGGACGAGCAGCGCGCGGAAGAGCTCGCGCCGCTGCTGAATGAAGTGCGGGGCGTGACGCGCCGGCTCCAGGCGGCCGGTGACGCCCTGCGCGCGGCGCTGCGGCCGGGGCGCGACGGGGCGCCCCGCGTGCGCTGGCTCGAGCTGCGCGGGAGCGAGCGCAATGTGGGCGCCACCGCCGTCCCGCTCGATCTCGCGCCGATCCTCCGCGAGGACCTCTTTCGCCGCGTCGAGACGGCCATCATCACCAGCGCCACCCTGTCGGTGGGGGACGGATTCGACTTCATCACCAAGCGCCTCGGCCTCGACGACGACGAACTCGAACCACTCACCGCATCGCTCGCCTCGCCCTTCGATTACCCGCGCCAGGCGATGCTGCTCATCCCAAGCGACTTTCCGGCCCCGAATGTCGAAGGCGCGGCCCATTTCAAGCGCACGCTCGAGGCCTCGCAGGACCTCATCGCGGCGGCGCGCGGCGGCGTCTTCCTCCTCTTCACCAGCCATCGCGATGTGCGCGAGGCGGCGCTGGCCCTGCGCGCAGCCGGTGCGGAAGGGCGCTATCCGCTGCTCGTGCATGGCGAGGCGCCCCGCGACGAACTGCTGCGCCGCTTCCGCGCGCACGGCGACGCGGTGCTCGTCGGCACGGCCAGCTTCTGGGAGGGCGTGGACGTGCCGGGGCGGGCGCTCCGCGGCATGGTGATCGGGCGCATCCCGTTTCGCGTGCCGAGCGAGCCCATGACCGCGGCGCAGTGCGAAGCCATCGAGGCGGCCGGCGGCGATGCCTTCGCCGAGTACATGATCCCGCACGCCGCCCTGCGGTTGAAGCAGGGGTTTGGCCGCCTCATCCGCACCGCCTCGGATCGCGGCGCGGTCATCATCTGCGACCCGCGGGTCGTCACGAAGGGGTACGGGCGGCGTCTCACGGAGGGACTCCCGCCCGCCACTCGGCTCCAAGGCCCCTGGGCCATGCTGCGCGACGAGCTGACGGCGTTCTACGCCGGTGACACCCAAACACTCCCCCGGGGGTAACTTCAAGGATGCCGCGTCCCAGCAAGATCGTCTGCATCGGCCGCGACTACCGCGAGCACGCCCGCGAGCTCGGGAACGACGTGCCGAGCACGCCGTTCGTGTTCCTGAAGCCGCCCTCGGCGGTGATCGGGAGCGGGGAGGCAATCGTGCTGCCGGACGGCGTGGGGCGCGTGGATTTCGAAGGGGAGATCGGCATCGTCGTCGGGGCAGCGATGCGCAAGGTCACCGCGGCGCAGGCGGCCACGATGATCCGCGGCGTCGTCGCGTTGAATGATGTGAGCGCCCGGGCCCTGCAGAAGAGCGACCCGCAATGGTGGAGAGCCAAGGGCTTCGACACGTTCTGTCCGATTGGGCCGGAACGCGAAGGCAAGCCCGACCTCGCCAACCTTTCGGTGGTGACGCGCGTCAACGGGGAGGAACTCCAGCGGGGACACAGTTCGGAGATGGTCTTCCCGATCGCCGAACTGCTGGCCTACGTCTCGCAGGCGATGACGCTCGAGCCTGGCGACGTGCTGGCGACCGGGACGCCGTCCGGCGTGCGGCCCCTGGTTCCGGGCGACGAAGTGGAGGTCGAGGTGGAGGGCTGGAGCCGCGTGACGAATCGGGTGGTGGCCGAGGGATGAAGAAGCGGGGCATTCGCCTCCTTCCGCAGCGACGCTCCGCCGATCCGCGGGCGTCGGTGGTGGCGCTCGTCCTGCAGTTCTTCGCCTTGGCGATCATCATCCCGGCCTTCCTGGTGCCGGTGGCCTACGACTTCTTCCGCGACGACGCCGGCGGCGCGATCATCCCGGAGCGCATCAGCTTCGAGGTGATGCTGCCCACGGACGGCGAGCCCGAGCGGCGTCCGGCCCGCGAGGGCGGTGACGGACGCGAGGCGACCGCCGAGCCCGCGGCGCCGACGCCGCCGGCGGTGCCACCGTCCGAAGTGCCCAGCGGCGTGCCGGCGGCGCCGGCCGACGCGGCCACCAGCGGCGGAGGCGTCGGACCGCTGGTCGGCGGTGGCGGACCGACGCAGGGCATCCGTCCGTCGTTCACGGACCAGCGGCTCTGGGTGCGCCACAGCGACGTGGTGGTGGCGCCCATCGTGCCGCTCTCGCGCGCCGACACGCTGCGCTTGTTGCTGGAGAACCGGATCATCGCGTATGCCGATTCGATGGCGCGGATCCCGCAGGCCCGGCGGCCCGGCGACTGGACGTTCGACCTGGGCGGCAAGAAATATGGCATGGATGCCGGCATGATTCGCCTCGGCGACTTCTCGCTTCCCACGCCGCTGCTCGGCATGCTCGCCCTCAACAACGCGCAGTCCAATCCGATTGCCGACGAGCGTCTCAAGCGGTTGGAGTCCATGCGCGAGGATATCCAGCGCCAGTCCTCGCGGGCGATGCGCGATGATGAGTTCTATGCGGCGGTGCGCGCGCTCCGAGAGCGCAAGGAACGCGAGCGCCGCGAGGCCCAGCGCACCACGACCGAGCCGCGGCAGCCGTAACCGCTAGGCCCGGTCGCCCTCGGGGTCGTCGGGGCGGGGCGCCGTCAGCCGCAGGACCAGGCCCAGCGGCCCGAGCACACGGAAGTCATCGCCGTCGCCGAGGATGAGGTCCTGCGCGTCCGGCGCGGGGGCCGCGAGGCGCACGCTGGTGCCGCGCCGTTCGAGCGCCCGCACGATGATGTGATGGCCGACGCGCGCGACCACCGGTGTCTCCTCCGGCACGCGCGCATCGGGAATCACCAGCACAAGATCGCCCTCGCGCACCGCGTGCTGCGGAGCATCCTCGGCGTTGGTGCGCACGAGGAAGGCGTTGTCGGCGGCGAGGAGCGTCCGGTCGAGCGTGAGGTGCTCCTCGGTGACGGTGCGACCGTCGGCCGTCCAGCGCACGACGGGCACGGGCTGCGTGCCGATGCCGCCGGTGAACCCTTCGAGCACGACGCCGCGCGAGCGGCCGGCGACGCGTCGGAGGTAGCCCTTCCGTTCCAGCGACGCGAGCAGCGCGGCCACCGTGCGCGTGGAGGGAATCTGGAAATGCCCCGCGATCTCGCGGACACTGGGCTGGAACGTGTGCGTCGCCACGTGGTCGATCAGGAAGTGCCAGAGCTTCCGTTCGACCGGCGTCAGCGGCGCACGCGGGGCGTCCACGTCAGGCGTCGGTGGAGAGTCCCCGCAGGTACTCCTCCGCGGCGAGCAGGCGCGTGCGCGTGCGCTCGCGCCCGAGGAGGACCATCACGTCGAAGAGTCCGGGAGAGACGCCCGAGCCCGTCAATGCGACGCGCAGCGGCTGGAACAGCTTGCCGGCGCCGAGCCCCTTGGACTCGGCCAACGCCCGATGCGCTGCCTCGAGCGAACCCGAACTCCACTCGGCGTGGGCGGCGACCAGTTCGCGCACCGATGCGAAGAGGGCGCGCAGCGCCGCCGGATCCTTCCACTGCTTGGCGACGGCCTCGGGCTCGTAGCCGACGGTGTCGCCGAAGAAGGGCGCAGCCTGACGAACGATGTCGTCCACGAGCCGGGAGCGGACACGCAGCAGCTCGAGCAGGCTGTGCAGCCACTCGGGCTTCGCAGCCAGCTCGTCGGCCGTCGCGAGTCCGGCGGCCACCAGCTTGGGCGCCACGAGCGCAGCGACGCGCTCGATGGGCATCTTCGCGAGATGCTGTCCGTTCATCCACTCGAGCTTCTGCGGGTCGAACACCGCTGCCTTCTTGAGCAGGCCGTCGGTGCTGAAGGCCGCGATGAGCTGCTCCCGCGTCATCACCTCGTCGAAGTCTCCGCCGGGCGACCAGCCGAGCAAGGCGAGGAAGTTGACCATGGCCTCGGGCAGGATGCCGAGGTGCTGGTAGTCGCCGACGGCCGTGGCGCCGTGCCGCTTGGAGAGCTTCTTGCCGTCGGTGCCGTGGATCATCGGCAGGTGGCCGAACTGCGGGATCGTGGCGCCGAGCGCCTCGTAGAGGAGGATCTGCTTGGGCGTGTTCGAGATGTGGTCATCGCCGCGCATCACGAGGGTGATGCCCATGGCGATGTCGTCGGAGACCACGGCGTGGTTGTAGATCGGCGTGCCATCGGAGCGGAGGATGACGAAGTCGTCGATGTCCGTGTGCGGGAAGGCAATGCGGCCGTGAACGAGATCCGTCCATGCCGTCTCGCCATCGGGCACACGGAAGCGCAGCACGAACGGTGCGCCGGCAGCGACACGCCGTGCGACGTCGTCGTGCGCGAGTTGGTCGCAGCGGCGATCATAGGCGAACGCCCCGCCGGCGGCCTCGGCCTTGGCGCGACGTTCACTCAGTTCGTCGGGCGTGCAGAAGCAGCGATAGGCCTTGCCAGCGGCGAGCAGGCGTTCGGCGTCGGCGCGGTGCCGCGGAAGGTTGGCGCCCTGGAACACCACGTCCTCGTCCCAATCGAGGCCCAGCCAGTTCAGGCCGTCGAAGATGGCCTGGGTGGACTCGTCGGTGGACCGCGCGCGGTCCGTGTCCTCGACGCGGAGGAGGAACGTGCCGCCGAGCTTCCGCGCCACCAGCCAGTTGAAGAGCGCCGTCCGCGCGCCGCCGACGTGGAGATAGCCGGTGGGAGAGGGGGCGAAGCGGAGCCGAGGGGAGATCAAATGGGAGACAGAAGACGGGAGAAATGAGACGTGAGACGCAAGACGTGGGATGGGATGCTCCCATCTTCCGTCTCACGTCTCACGTCTGGGTACGGAGACGGAGGGATTCGAACCCTCGATACAGGTTTAACCCCGTATAACGGTTTAGCAAACCGCCGCCTTCAGCCTCTCGGCCACGTCTCCAACGACTCTCGACTGATCCCGAGCAGGCGAAATGTCACCCGACGCCGAGGTCGAATCAAGGCGACGCGGTGAAGTGGCCGCAGCGTTGTTTCGCATTTCGACGCGTGTGCGTCGCGGCGCGCGCGCGCCGCGGCGCAGGGAGAACGGAGGGTACAGGATTCGAACCTGTAAGTCCTTGCGGACGGCGGTTTTCAAGACCGCTGCATTAGCCATTCTGCCAACCCTCCCGCGGGACAAGATAATGGGGGCGTGTCCCTCGGCGGCGGTCGGGGAAGACAAAAAGCGGACAAATCTTGACGGGATTAGAAACCGCGCTAAATTCTTGCCTGAGAACGATTCTCAGCTCGCGCTACGCCTCTTCTTCGCTCACTCCCACCCTCTCGAGCCTTGTCTCTCGTCGCCCCGCTCGGACGCGCAATCCTCGCCCTTACCGTCCTCGCCTCCTCGGTCGCCGCCCAAGGCGCCATCACAGGACGCGTCACGCTCCCCGACAACCACACACCCGTCCCTGGCGCGACGGTGCGCATCGCCGGCACCACGCTGGGAGCCCTCGCCGACTCCGCGGGACGCTACGCCATCGCCCGCGTGCCCGCCGGGACGTATCTCGTGCAGGTCGCGGCCCCGGGGCACACGCTCGAGTCGCGCGAAGTGGTCGTGCGCGACGACGCCTCGATCGAGCTGTCCTGGCGACTCGCTGCCGCGCCGCGTGAGCTCGCCGGCGTGACGGTGATCGGCTCAGCCACCGACGCGCTCGCGCGCATCCCGGGGTCGGCCGCCGCCGTGTCGGCGCGTACCATCGAGGCCCTGCAGCCGACGTCCGCCAACGAAGTCCTGCGCACCGTCGCCGGCGTACACATCCAGGAAGAGGAAGGCGCTGGCCTCCGCGCCAATATCGGCCTGCGCGGCCTCGACCCCGACCGCAGCCGCTCGGTGCTGGTGCTCGAGGACGGCATCCCGGTGGCGCTCGCACCGTACGGCGAGCCCGAGATGTACTACTCGCCGCCCATTGACCGCATGTCGCGGGTCGAGGTCATCAAGGGCAGCGGGTCCATCCTGTTCGGCCCGCAGACGATCGGTGGCGTGGTGAACTACGTGACGGCCGAGCCCACGACCCAGTGGGCGGGTCGGGTGGACGCGCGCGGTGGCTCGGGGGGACAGCAGTTCGCCCGCGCCCAGCTGGGCGGCACCCGCGGCGCCTCGCGTGGGATCCTCACGGCGTTCCGCCGCACGGCCGATGACTTCAATGGGCTCAACTACGACGTGACCGACGCCACCGCCAAGGTCGGCGTCCGCACGCGCCTCGGCGACCTCAGCGCCAAGCTCAGCGTCTACGAGGAGGCGTCCAATGCGACCTACGTGGGACTCACCGACTCGCTCTTCCGCGCGTCGCCGCTGGTGCACCCGATGCCCACGGACCGCCTCGACGTGAACCGTCAGGCCCTCACGCTCTCCCACGAAGCCGGACTCGGCGCGGGTGCCATTCGAACGACGGTCTACGGATATCGCACCGAGCGCAACTGGATGCGGCGCAACTACACCTACGGCGCGTCCGGCGGTACGATCATCCCCGGGGGCGCGAGCGGCGGTCGCGACCGCTCCTTCGACGTGGCCGGCATCGAGCCCCGCTTCCGCACGATGTGGAGCGCCGGCGCGCTGACGTCGGATCTCGATGTGGGCGCGCGCTACCACTACGAGCGCGCCCGCGACCAGTTCGTGAATGCCACCGCCGAGGGCACCCCGACCGACGTGCGCGACGACGAGTTCCGCACCGGGCACGCCCTCTCGGCGTGGGTGCAGAACCGCATCGCCTTCAGCCCGACCTTCGATGTGACGCCCGGCGTCCGACTGGAGCGGTTCAGCTACGACCGCAACATCACGCGCACTCGCGTGCGCCGCGACGACGGCGGCACCGTGACGCGCACCGTGGAGGATGTGGACATCCGCTCGGGTGATGACTTGAGCGAGTTCATTCCGGGCGTCGGCGCGACCTGGCGTCCGGCGGAGTTGCTGACCGTGTTCGCGGGTGCGCATCGCGGCTTCGCGCCGCCGCGCACGAAGGACGCGCTCATCTACACCGACGAGACGCTGGCACCCGATCAGCAAGTGCCCGATCCGGTCTCGCTCCAGTTGGATGCCGAGCGGAGCTGGAACTACGAACTCGGCACGCGCCTCTCGCCGCGCCCGTGGCTCTCGCTCGAGGCCACCGCCTTCTACATGGACTTCACCAACCAGATCATCGAGCCCTCGCTCTCGGCGGGCTCCACCGCGGCGGCGGCGCTGGCCAACCAAGGGGCGACGCGGCACCGCGGCGTGGAAGTCGGCGGCTCGGTGGACCTCGGCAAGCTCGCGGGGCGCAGCACCGTCCTCATGCTGGAGGGGAACTGGACCTTCGCCGATGCGTTCTTCTCCACGGACCGCTTCATCGCCCAAGGGAGTGACACCGTGAACGTGAAGGGCAATACGCTCCCGTACGCGCCGCGCCAGCGGGCGCACCTCGCGCTCACGGCCGAGCATCCGGCCGGGTTGCGCCTCCGCTTGGATGGCAGCTTCGTCGGCGAGCAGTTCAGCGACAACTTCGAGACCCAAGCCGGCTCGGCCAACGGACGCGTCGGGGCCATCCCGGCCTACCGTGTGTACGACGCCACCCTGCAGTACGAGGTGCCCGGACTGTCCGGCGTTCGCATCTCGGGTGCCGTGAAGAATCTGACCGACTCCCGTTACATTGCGTCGCGCCGTCCGGAAGGGATCCGGGTGGGCCTGCCGCGCCTCGTCACCCTTGGTCTCTCGTGGGGCTTCTGATCATGCGACTTCGTCATCTGGCCGCGCTCGCGGCCATTGCCTTCGCCGGCGCCTGCGGCTCGCGTGACGCCGCGACGCCGCTGGTGCTCGGCTTCCTGCCCTCGGCGCAGGCCGATTCGGTCCTACCGAACGCGCGGGCGCTCGGCGACTTCCTGTCCGAGCGGATCGGCCGCCCGGTGGAAGTCGTGGTGCCCTCCACCTATGAGCCGCTCATCGAGGGCTTCCGCTTCAATCGCGTGGACATCGCCTTCCTCGATGGCGGACCGGCCTGGATCGCCCACAAGCGCACCGGCGCCGAGGTGATCCTCGCCGAGGTCAACAAGGGAGAGACGTTCTACTTCGCCGAGGCCTTCACGCGCGTCGGCAGCGGCATCAGTAGCCTGGACCAACTCGCCGGCAAGCGGCTGGCCTTCACGTCGCGCACCGGGTCCAGCGGCTTCCTGATGCCCATCGGCACGCTGGTGGCGGAAGGGAAGCTGGTGGTGCAGGGCGACGGACTCGACGCGCTGGAGCGCGCGCTGCAGTCCACCTATGCGCTGACGATTGATGCCGGCGGCTACCAGCAGGCGTTGCGCGCCGTGCTCGACGGGCGCGCCGACGTCGCGTTCGGGGGCCACGACGTGCCCGAGCGGTTCTTGGACGAAGCTGACCGCGCGCGCATCACGAGCTTCCATCGTTTCGGGAAGATCCCGTCGCACGCGATCCTCGTGGCCGCCGGCATGGACTCCACCACGCGGGCACGGGTGAAGGAGGCCTTCCTGGCGTTGAACGAGCCGGCCAACCTGCCGCTACTGCAGGCGATCTACGGCGTGGACGGCGTGCGCGACGCGAACACGGAGGCGCATCTCGGCGACTTCGGCCGCGCGCTCTCGGCGCTCCCGGGATACGACCAGACGCTGTTGGCCAAGACGCCGTGAGTTCGTCGCCGGCCGCCGAGGCCGGAGCGCCCGCGCTGGTAGTCGAGGCCCTCTCGGCCGGCTACCAGCGCGGGCGCGCTGTGTTGCACGAGGTGTCGTTCACCGTGCCGCAGGGGGCGTGGTGGGCGGTGGTGGGGCCGAGCGGGTGTGGCAAGACCACGCTTTTGCGCGCCGTGCTCGGTGTGCTGAAGCCGACGACGGGGGCCGTCCGGCGCCCGGCCGTGAACGGCGCGCGTGATGCCCTCGGCTACATCCCGCAGCAGCTCGGACTGGTGCGCAACCTGAGCGTGCGCGAGAACGTGCTGCTCGGCGGACTCGGGCGTATCGGTCCGTGGCGCTCGTTGCTCGGGCGCTTCACGGCGTCCGAGGTCGCGGCAGCCGATGTGGCGTTGGCCGAGGTGGGCCTGGGCGGCCGCGGCGACGAACGCACCACCGAGCTCTCCGGCGGGGAGCGTCGGCGCGTGGCCATCGCCCGGGCCATCATCCAGCGGCCGCGGCTGCTCGTTGCCGACGAGTTCCTGGCCGAACTCGACCCGATCACGTCGGCGGCGATCGTGACCGTCCTGCAGCGGCTGCGCGAATCCACCGGCATGACGATCCTGTGCGTGGAGCACGACTTGCACGCCGCGGCGGCGGCCGCCGACCGGGTGGTGGTGATGGCGAGCGGACGCAAGCTGCGCGAGGTGGGCGCGGCGGAGTTGAAGGAGGCCGATTCCACCTCGCTCCTCAAGTGGATCGCCCGCGCATGACGGGACACACACTTCCGCCGGCGCCGCGCAAACGCGTGGTGGTGGTGCTGCTGCTGGCGGTACTCGCGGCGTGGCACCTGAAGCTCGACCTCGGCGCACTCGTGGATGGCTGGCCCAACCTCGCGAAGCTCGCGGCGGACGCCTTCCCGCCGCAGGCGGGCGTCTTCCCGACCGCCGTGCGCGGATTGATCGAGACGCTCGCGATCGCGTTCCTCGGCACGCTGATTGGGTTCGTGCTGGCGCTGCCGTTGGGCGTGGTGGCCACCAAGACGCTCTTCCCGCTGTGGCTGGTGGTCCCGGCTCGGCTGCTCGCGGCGACGGTGCGCACGATGCCCTCGCTGCTCTGGGCCGTGCTGATGGTGATCCTCGTGGGATTCGGTCCGTTGGCCGGCGTGTTGGCGATGGCGCTGTACACCACGGGACATCTGGCGAAACTGGCCTACGAGGCGCTGGAGGGCCTGCCGTCGGACGCTTTCGAGGCGCTTGGCGCCGCCGGGGCCACGCGCCTGCAGCTCGCGCGATTGGTGGCGGTCCCGGAGGCGTCCAACCAGCTGGTCAGCCACTTGCTCTACATGCTCGAGTACAACTTGCGGGCGTCGAGCATCGTCGGGTTCGTCGGGGCAGGGGGCATCGGCGCCTACCTTGGCCGCTACCTCCAGATGATGCAGTATGATGGCGTGGTGACGCTCCTGGCCGTGGTCTTCGTCGCCATCGTGGCGATGGACGCGCTCTCGCTGTGGCTGCGCGGGCGCTATCTCACGCGCGTGCCAGGCGCCTCATGATGCGCCCGCCGGCGGAGGCGCAGCCGGCGTTGGCGG
Source organism: Gemmatimonadaceae bacterium (assembly GCA_024710705.1). Classification (GTDB taxonomy): domain Bacteria; phylum Gemmatimonadota; class Gemmatimonadetes; order Gemmatimonadales; family Gemmatimonadaceae; genus Pseudogemmatithrix. Next base: position 32,180 of record JANJUF010000030.1, read on the forward strand.
CCATCCACGCGGCCGGCGGGGATGAGTTGGTGCACGCGATGCTCGCCGCCTTCCACGGGTTCGCCACGGCGCAGGCCGCGTGGCTGGAGCGTCAGGTCAAGGCGCGGGCCTTCGATGATGTGGCGCTGGCGTCACGCGCCCTGCGGATCAGCGCCACGCAGGTCGGGGCACTGAGCGTCGCCGAGGCCTGCGAGCGCATTGAGTTGGCCAGCGCCGGCCGCGATGCGGCGGCGGTGGACGCCGCCCTGGAGGACGTGCACGACGCGCTCGCGGCGGCGCGTCCGTGGCTGGACGCGCACGCCGACGAGTGAGCGCTACGGCCTGACCGGCGCCGGAATCGGTACACGGGTGGCTGTGTCGCCACGCGGCGCGAGCACCGGCGCTGGCGCGAGACTTCCGGCCAGGATGTCGCCGAAGTTCGCCGCGATCGCCACCTGGCGGGCCGTCTCCAGGATCGAGTTCGCGCGCGTCGAGTCGCCCATGCGCTGCGCCGCCTCGGCGGTGAGGATGCCGGTGTCCACGATCAAGTAGGGGATGCCCTGCGAGGGCACGTCCACCCAGTCACCGCGGCGGATGAGCGACGCCGGCGCCTTCATCTCCTCCCACAGCGCGATCGACCGCGCGACGTCAATGAAGCCCTGGCCGGGGATGCGCGTGATGGCCCCGCCGGCCTGCACGGCCTGTGGATAGATCTTGCGCGTGTGTCCCTGCATCACCGCGTAGTTCGAGAGCCCGAGCTGCTCCACGAGGTTGCCGGCCGTGCGGCTGAAGTGCATCGTGCGCGCGTCGTTGTCGAGGATCATGCGCAGCACGAGAATGTCCGCCCGCGTGAGCAGCCGCGGTTGGATGATGGCCGTGATCCCGCCCTTCTCGAACTTCATCGGCGTGACGACTTCGTGGTACAGCGGCACGAGGTCCGCCTCGGCCAGCGTCATGTTGAGGACCGGGCCCGTCGGCTTGGTCCACGTCTGCCCACGGTAGGCCGCCGGCCCGCTGGCCTCATCGTAGTCGAACACCGGCCGCTTGATCAGCTGCCGCGTGTACCAGTCGGTGTTGAGCAGGGACGTGTTGGCGACGGTGACGTCCTTGCGGACGCCGAGCACTTCCTGCGCATACCAGAGCGGGAAGGTGTCGTTGTCGCCGACCGTGACGAGCACGCCGTAGGGCTCCACCGAGTTGAGCAGGTCCACGGCGAAGTCGGCCGTGTCGGTCTGGCCGGCGCGCGAGGCGGCCTTCCAGTTGCCGACGAGCGGGATCAACGCCAGCAGGAGTACGGGGGCGGCCATCGCCCAGCCGCGCGTGGTGGGAAGGTCGAAGGTCTCGTGGCCGACCGTCACCCGCTTGCGCCCGATCACGACGGCGATGGACTCCCACACATACACGAGCCCCAACGCCGCCCACACCGACCAGGCGGAGTAGCTCCAGAGATAGAAGTAGTCGCGATCGCGCACCTCGCGGTCCACGGTGCCTTGCAGTTCCGGCGCCTGCGAGGCACCGTACTTGAAGTTGAGGTAGTAGATCAGGCCGAGCGTGAGCGTGAGCATCAGCGGCCCGAAGAACGCAAAGCTTCGCGGGTCGCGTCGGTAATGGACCCATCCGCCGAGCAGGCCGAGCAGGAGGAAGATCGCTGCCAACCCGCCCTGCAGCCCGGGACGCTCGAACTTGTGGTCCCGAAGCCACTGCCACTTGAAGTAGAGCCACCACATGCCGATCTGCGCCTCGAACGGCGCCTGCCGTTCGATCACCGACGGCTTGCCATACTGGCCGCGGTTGAAGTTGTACATGAACGCCTCGTACGTGCCCTTCGACAGCGTGCACGAGAGCTTGAGGCCGTCGCGGCAGGCGGTGGGATCGCCTTCGTTGATCTCGGGGTTGTGCGCGGCGCGGATGGGCTGCGTCGCGAACGGGGTGCCACCGAGCACGAGGGCGCCGAGGCAGGCGAGGATGAGACGCCAGCGCAGGATCATGGACGGCCTGCGCAGCAACACCGCGATGCCGGCGGCCGGCAACGCCAGCAAGCCAGCCATGTGGTTGGCGTAGCCGAGTCCGGCCAGGAAGGCGACGAGCACGATCAGGCGATCGGACTTCGGACCATCGGGATCGTCGCACCAGCGCACGATCAGCCAGGCGCTGATGGCGAGGAAAGCCAACGAGACGGTGTACACCTTCTCGTTGACGACCGAGTTGCTCCAGACCGTGAAGGCCGTCGCGCCGATGAGCACGGCGAGCGAGCCGCCGACGATGCGCTGCCAGCGCTGCTCGAGCCAGCCCACGAGCACACGCTCGGTAATGAGGAACCACATCCCGGCCGCGATCGCCGAGGAGAGCGCGGCCAGCAGGTTCACCCGCATCGCCACGTTCGGGGCGATGGGGAGGATGGAGAACACGCGCCCGATGAGGACGAAGAAGGGGTTCCCCGGAGGGTGCGGGATGCCCAGCGTGTAGGCCGCCGCGATGTACTCGCTCGTATCCCACATCGCCGTCTCGGGAGAGAGCGTGATGAGGAAGAGGAGGAAGGTCAGCCCGGCGGCAACGGCCGCGGCGAAATAGGACGGGCGGTAGTCAAGCTCAGAAGACATCGGCTGGTGTCGGAGGAAGCAGGGAAGCTACAAAGGGGAGACAGCATGACGGAAGACGGAAGTCGGAAGGAACTGCGGCTCTTCCGTCTTCCGTCCTGTGTCTAGTGCCTGAACGTCCGTTGCCCGGTGAACACCATCGCGATCCCGTGCTCGTCGGCCGCCCTGATGACCTCGTCGTCGCGCACCGAGCCCCCGGGTTGAACGATCGCTCTTACACCGGCCTGTGCCGCTTGGTCCACGCCGTCGCGGAAGGGGAAGAAGGCGTCGCTGCCGAGGGCCGCTCCTTGGGTGTCGTGGCCGGCGCTGCGGGCTTTGTGCACGGCCAAAAAGGCGGCGTCCACTCGGGACATCTGGCCGGCGCCGATCCCGATGGTCGCACCGTCCCGGGCGAGCACGATGGCGTTCGACTTCACGCTCGCCGCCGCCCGCCACGCGAAGAGCAGGTCCGTGAGCTCGGCGCTCGTGGGCTGCCGCTGCGTCATCACGCGCCATCCACGGTCGTCGAGCGTCGCTGGCGCCCGCTCCTGGACCAACACGCCCCCGCGCACGCCCTTCACGTCGAGGCTGGTGCCGGTCATCCGGGCCGAGCCCTCGAGCACGCGAAGGTTCTTCTTCGCGCCGAGCGCCGCCAAGGCCTCAGGCGCATACGACGGCGCCACCACGCACTCCACAAACAGCGAGGCCACGGCCTGCGCCGCCGCCTCGTCCACCGGCACGCTGAAGGCGATGACGCTGCCGAACGCCGAGACCGGATCACAGGCCAGCGCCTTCTGGTAGGCTTCCAAGGGCGTGGTTCCCGTTGCGAGCCCGCAGGGCGTGGTGTGCTTGATGATCGCACACGCGACCTCGTCGCCGAAGGGATCGATGGCCAGCATCGCCCCCTCGAGATCGAGGAGGTTGTTGAAGGAGAGTTCCTTGCCGCCGTGCTGCCGCAGCGCCCCGAGCCCGCCGCCGGCCCGCTCCACATAGAACGCCGCCGCCTGGCCAGGATTCTCGCCGTAGCGCAGGGCCTGCACGCGCTCAAACGACAGCGAGAGCCGCTCGGGGAAACGGTCGCCGCGCTGCGCGGCGAACCATCCGCTGATGGCCGCATCGTAGGCGGCGGTGTGCGCAAACACCTTCTCGGCGAGGTCACGGCGCATCTCGCTCGCATCGCCGCCGTTCTGCAGCGCCTCCAGCACGCGCGTGTAGTCGGCCGGGTCCACGACCACCGTCACCGAGGCGAAGTTCTTTGCCGCCGAGCGGAGCATCGAGGGGCCGCCGATGTCAATCTGTTCGATCACGTGTTCGGCGCTGAGCCCCGCCTTGGCGGCCGTCTCGCGGAACGGATACAGATTCACGCACACGAGGTCAATCAGCGCGATGCCTTGCGCCGCGATGGCCTCCATGTGCGCCGGCAAGTCACGGCGCGCCAGCAGGCCCCCGTGCACCGCCGGATGCAGCGTCTTCACGCGGCCATCGAGCATCTCGGGGAAATTGGTCACCTCGCTCACGTCGGTGACGCTGAGCTTGGCCTCCCGCAGGGCCTTGGCCGTCCCGCCGGTGGAGAGCAAGCGATACCCGAGCTCGGCGAGCCCTTGGGCGAAGGGCACGAGGCCGGTCTTATCGGAAACGGAGAGCAGGGCGGCGGGCATGGCAGGGAGTCGAAGAGGCGAGAGGCGCGCGTCAGCCGGCAAAGGGGTGCCGGTGGCGCGGTTCGGGGGCGAAGAGGTCGAAGTCATAGGCCGGACGGCCCTGCACTGTGCCGTCGGCGCCGAGACTTATCTGGCCAGCCGTCACGGCGGCGATGCACCAGGGATACACCCGATGCTCCACCGCCAACACGCGCGCCGCCAGCGACGCGGCGCTGTCGTCGGAGCGCACGGGCACGGGCCACTGGGCGATGATGGCCCCTTCGTCGAAGTGCTCGCTCACGAAGTGCACGGTGGGGCCAGTGATGCGCGCGCCGGCGCGCAGCACGGCGTCGTGCACGCGCTGGCCGTACATGCCGGGTCCGCCGAAGGCGGGGAGCAGGGCGGGATGCACGTTGAGCATCCGGCCGTGGAAGGCGCGCACGACATCGGCAGGTATGAGGCGGAGATATCCGGCGAGTGCGATGTGCGTGATGTCGTGCTCAGCGAGCAGCTCCCCCAGCGCGTGATTGCGCTCCTTCGGCAGAGGCACGGCGGGGACCTGCCAGTCGGCGGCGCGGGTCAGCGCGCCCGCGGAGATCCGGTCCGACACCACCAGCGCCAAGGTCGCCGGCGCCTCGTGGGCGCGGGCACCGAGGTCATCGTGAATGGCCTGGAGGTTGGAGCCGCCGCCGGAGGCGAGCACGGCGAGGCGCGCGCGGGAGCTCGTCACCGCGGAAAGTTAGCTCCGCGGCGCGCCGACGACGAGCGCGACGGCGTCACCGAGGCTTGTCGCCACTTCGGCCTCGCGGGCGGCCCGCGCGCGATCTTCGTCGGGTGTGTCTGGCCCGGGAATGAGAATCCCGCGGCCCCCGAGGGCGCGCGCCGGCGCCACGTCGCGCCAGCGGTCGCCGAGGTACACCGAGTGGGTCAGGTCCAGATCGTGGTCGGCCGCGGCACGGCGATGCAGCAGCGTGCCCGGCTTGCGGCATTCGCAGGGACCCGAGCGCTCCGGTTCATGCGGACAGTGATAGCTGCCCGTCAGCGTCACGCCGTGCGCGGCGAGGAGCGCATCGAGTTGCGCGCGGACCGCATCGTACTCGGCTTCCGTGAGCAGGCCGCGAGCGATGCCGGACTGGTTGGTGACCACCACGAGCGCGAATCCAGCCGCCGCCAGCGCCTGCAACGCGACGGGCACGCCTGGCAGGAGTTCCACGAGCGCCGGATCGCGAAGGAAATGCGCATCGCGGATGAGCGTGCCGTCGCGGTCGAGGAAGGCCGCCCTCACACTGGCCCCAGTGCGGCCCGCAGCCGCGCGAGCAGCAGCGCGTCCTGGTCCGGCGGCACGCTCCGGAGGTCGAGTCGCAGGCGTCCGTCGCGCACGGTGCCGACCACGGGCAACGCCGCGCGCCGCAGCCGCGCTTCGAGCGCGTCCACCGCGCCACCGAAGGTGAGCGCGACCGAGGCAATGCGCGCGGCGGGGAAGGCGCCGCCGCCGACCGTCGCCTCGCTGTCCTCGATCCGCAAGTCGGTCGCGCCGCCGAGTTGCGTCGCCAGTGACTCGGCGCGCTCACGTATCGCAGTCACCGCCGCCGTGAGCATGGCCAGCGCCGGGATCTCACGGAGGGCCCGCGCCGGATCGCGATACAGCTGCAGGGTGGCCTCGAGCGCCGCGAGCGTCAGCTTGTCCACGCGCAGGGCGCGAGCCAGCGGATGCCGCCGGAGGGCCGCGATGGCCTCGCGCGTACCCAGGATGATGCCGGCCTGCGGGCCGCCGAGGAGCTTGTCGCCGCTCATCATCACGAGCGTGGCGCCGGCGCGGACGGCCTCGCGCGCCGTGGGCTCGCCGCTGAGTCCCCACGGCGAGAGGTCCAGCATCAGCCCGCTGCCGAAGTCGTGCAACAGCGGCACGTTGCCCTCGGCCGCCACCGGCACCAGCTCGGCCACGCTCGCCTCGGCCACGAAACCCTCGAGCGTGAAGTTGCTGCGGTGCACCTTCACGATCGCGCCCGTCCGCGGCGTGAGCGCGGTGCGGTAGTCGGCCACGTGGGTGCGATTGGTGGTGCCCACCTCCACCAGCGTCGTGCCGCTCGCCGCCATGATCTCGGGAACGCGGAAGCTGCCGCCGATCTCCACGAGCTCCCCGCGGCTCACGATGGTCTCGCGCCCGCTCGCGAGCGCCTGCAGGGCCAGCACCAGTCCGGCTGCGCAGTTGTTGACGACGATGGCGTCGTCGGCGCCGGTGAGCTCGGCCAGCAGTGCCGCGCAATGCACGTGGCGCGACCCACGCGCCCCGGCGTCCACGTCGTACTCCAGCGTGGACGCGCCACTGGCCACCTGTTCCACGGCACTGAGTGCGGCGCGGGCGAGCGGCGCGCGGCCGAGGTTGGTGTGCAGCACCACGCCCGTGGCGTTTATGGCGGCGCGCAGCGTCGCGGTCGTGCGGGACTGCACGCGACCCTCGACGGCGCTGCGCCAGGCCTCGTCGGAGTCGGGAAGGGGCTGGCCCGCGCGCGCATCGGCGATGATTGCCCGCACGGCGTCGGCGACGAGCGCGCGCGGCCACTCTGCGGCGAGGGCGCGCAACGCTGCCCGCTCGAGCACCGTGCCTACCGCCGGGAGCTGCCGCGCCTCGGTCACGGGCGGCCCGGCGGCGGCACGTTCGCCGCCGGCTGGGGCGGCACGCTGTCGGTGGGCGCCGTCGGTGCCGGCGGCGGTCGCACGCGAAACTCGCGATCGATCACGGCTGTGGCACCATTGAGCCCGCGCGCACCGGATACGCGGATGCGATACGCGCCGGGTCCGAGTGGCGCGGCGAGCGGAATGGCCCAGGTGGTTTCCGGCTTGGGGCGGCCGAACACGGGTCCCGGATCCGCGGGCACGGTGTCGCCCGCGACGCGCGCAGCCTGGGGGTCTGCGGTATCCGCGGCTGCGGAGTCGGCGCGCGCGGCCACCCGGAGCGAATCGAATCGTGCGAGCGGCAACAACGCGCCGCCCAGCGCGATCGGCGTCGAGTCGGTGGCGAAGAGCTCCACCGCACCGGCCGCGTCCCAGTCCACGGGAATCGCGCGATCGAACCGCAGGCGCAGCGCGGTGGAATCGATCGTCTCGACCGCTTCGAGGCGCGGGGCGATGGTATCGCGGATGAAGCCGTAGAACTCGACGGTCGCGCTGTCCGCCACTTCCAGCGTGGCCGTGTCCGATACCTCGCGGAGGCCGAGCCGGCGATCGCCGTTGGCGTCAATCCAGGCGCGGGCCTGATACGCGCCGGGGGCAAGGTCGTGCAGCGTGAACCGCCCGAGGGAGTCGGCGGCGGTGACCCAACGGAAGGTCGAGTCGGATCCGAGGAACAGCTCGACCAGCGCGCCGGGGGCGCTCCGACCGGCCGCCCAATCGAAGAACACGCCGCGCACGGATCCTTGCTGCAACGTGGCGCCGGTCGAGAAGACCACCTCGGTGGCGGTTCGTCGGGAATTGCCGCGCAGGTCCGTTACGCCGGGAAGGATCGTCACCCGGTAGGTCGTGTTCGGGCGAAAGCCACGCCGCGGCCGCACTTCGATCGCCGTGCGCCGCCAGATCACATCTTCGCGCCCATCGCTGGGCGAGACGCGCACGAGGCCTCGCAGACCCGCCTCGGCGCTCGAGGCCTGCCCGGTCTGCGCCGCCGGACGCTCGCTGATCACCTCGTCGAAGTGGATGAGCACTGCCGGCGCGCGCACATTCACTGCGTTCGTGTCGGGCGTCACGCGCACGACCTGCGGCTCGAGGTCATCGGGCGGACCTCCAGGCGGCATTCCGGGCGACGCACAGGCGCCGCTCGTCACGCCGGCGAGCAGCGCGATCCGCAGCACCCGCGTGCGCGCGCGGCCCCTCACGCGAGTTCCGCCATCTTCTGCTGGAGCTGCGCCGCGCGCGCCGCCCACTCCCGCTCCTTGGCGCGCTCCGCCTCCACGACCGCCGGGGGCGCCTTCGCCGTGAACTTCTCGTTGCCGAGGCGGCCGCGCAGCGCCTCGAGCTGCTTGGTAAGGTTGTCCAATTCGCTGCCGAGACGCGCGCGCTCCTTGGCCACGTCCACCATGCCGGCCAGGGGCAGGGTGAGCTCGAGCCCGCTCGCGAGCACGGCGTGGGCGGCGGCGCCCGCCGGGGCCGCGCCGAGCGTGAGTTCGCAGCGCGCCAGGCGCTGGATGAGCGCGCTCGACTCGCCGAGCACGCGCGAGCGGTCGCTCAGGGCCGCGTACGCCGTGATCGGCTGTCCGGGCTGCACGCCATACTCGGCCCGCAGCCCGCGGATGGCGTCAATTGCCTCGCGCACGAGGTCGAAGGCGCTGCCATCGGGAACGGCCTGTGCGGCGCGGGGCCAGGCGGCGGTCGCGAGGAAGGTGTTCGGCTCGTGGCTCGGCAGCCGCTGCCAGAGCGACTCGGTCACGAAGGGCATGATCGGATGCAGCAGGCGCAGTCCCTGATCGAAGACGTGCACCAGTACCCGCCGCGCCACCTCGCGGTCCGCCCCACGCTGCGCGAGCCGCGGCTTCACTGCCTCCAGGTACCAGTCGGCCAACTCATTCCAGACGAATCGCCGGGCGGCCTCGGCGTAGGCGTCGAGACGCATCCCCATCTGCCGTTGGCTTTCGCTCCAGTGGGGCGTGCCATCGGCGCGTGCGCGCGGCGGCCGTTCGGGCCCGAGCGCCGCGTCGCATTCGGCAACTGCCGCGTGCAGTCGTCCGAGGATCCATCGGTCCTCGAGGCGCAGCGACGCCGGATCCAGTTCGGCAAGGGGCTCGTCACCCACCTGGAGCAGGAGGAAGCGTCCGATGTTCCAGAGTTTGGTGGCAAAGTTGCGCCCGGGGGCGAACGACTTCTCGAGGTCGTTGGGGTCGAGCATCACGTCCACGCCCAGCCCCATTCCCTGGATCAGCGTCCAGCGGAGCGCGTCGGCGCCATAGCGCTGCACCACGTCGAGCGGGTCAATGCCATTGCCCAACGACTTGGACATCTTACGGTGCTGCATGTCGCGCACCGTGCCATGGAGGTACACGGTGTGGAAGGGCGCTTTCCCGAGGAACTCGTAGCCCGACATGATCATGCGCGCGACCCAGAAGAACAGGATCTCGGGCGCGGTGACGAGCACGTCGCTGGGGAAGAAGGCCTTGAGGTCCTTCGCCTGCTCGTTCGGCCAGCCCATGGTGCTGATGGGCCACAGCCACGACGAGAACCAGGTGTCGAAGACGTCCGGATCCTGCTCGAGCGTGGTGTCGCCGCAGGCCGAGCAGGCCGTGGGATCCACGCGATACGCGTCGCTGTGCCCCTTGGCGCAGGTCCACACCGGCACGCGATGGCCCCACCAGAGCTGGCGCGAGATGTTCCAGTCGCGGATGCCCTCGAGCCAGTTGATGTAGACCTTCTCCCATTTTTCCGGGAGCAGGCGGATGGTGCCGTCCTTCACGGCGGCGAGGGCCGGCGCAGCCAATGGCGCCATCCGCACGAACCACTGGTCCGAGAGCCGCGGTTCCACGACGGTCTCGCAGCGGTAGCACTTCCGGATGCTGTTGGCGTGCCGCTCGACCTTGACGAGCGCGCCGGAAGCCTCGAGCGCCTTCACGATGCGCTTGCGCGCGTCGAAGCGGTCGAGCCCGCGATACTCGGCGGGAACGCGACCGGTGGCATCCTGCACCTCGCCGATCATCCCCTCGGGAGAAATCACCACTGGCATGGCCAGCGCGTGCCGCTTGCCGACCTCGAAGTCGTTGGCGTCATGCGCGGGCGTGATCTTCAGCGCGCCGCTGCCGAAATCCTGCTCCACGTAGCTGTCGGCGATCACCGGGATGCGGATGCCGGTGAGCGGGATGAGCACCTCGCGGCCCACGAACCCGGCGTAGCGGGCGTCGTCAGGATGCACGGCGATGGCCACGTCGGCGAGGATGGTCTCGGGACGGGTGGTCGCGATGGTGATGCCCTGCGTGGGGTCATCGGCGAAAGCGTAGCGCAGGTGATGCAGCGCCCCTTCGCTGTCGTGGAACTCGGCTTCCTCATCGGAGAGCGACGTGAGGCAGCGTGGGCACCAATGGATGACCCGATGCCCGCGATACACCAGCTGCTTCTCGTACAGGCGCACGAATGCCTCGCGCACGGCCTGCGAGAGTGCCGGGCTGAAGGTGTATGCCGTGCGCGACCAGTCGGCGGATGCGCCGATGGCCTTGAGCTGCTGGAGGATGATGCCCCCCGTCTCCTCGACGAAGGCCTCGGTGCGCTTCACGAAGGCCTCGCGGCCGAGGTCGAAGCGCGTCTGCCCTTCCTTGGCGACGAGCTTCTCGACGACATTCTGCGTGGCGATGCCGGCGTGGTCAGTACCGGGGAGCCAGAGCGCCTCGTCCCCGGCCATGCGGCGCCAGCGGATGAGCACGTCCTGCACGGTGTTGTTGAGTCCGTGCCCGACGTGCAGGATGGCCGTGACGTTCGGCGGCGGGATCAGGATCGTGAAGGGGTCGCGCGCGCCCCCGAGACGCTTGGTGCGCTCGGCGACCGCGCGAAACAGTCCGGCGTCGTCCCAGGCCTTGGTCAGGCCGGCTTCGGCGCTGGCGAAGTCGAAGTGGGTGGGGAACTCGGCGGCGGTCTCGTCAGGCGTCTCGGGCATCCGCAAAAGATAGCCGCCCCGCCGCAGGGCTCCTACCGCCGGGCGCGCACCTCAAGTCGCTGCCGGACCCGGGTCACGCCAGGCACCCCGCGCGCAATCGTGACGGCGTGTGCGACCTCGCGGGCGGCGCCGACGCGGCCGTGCAGGATCACGTCCCCGTCCTCGTCCGCCTCGATCTCCACCGGGCGCTCGGCGAGGACGGGATCGTGGAGGAAGGCCTCCAACACCCGCAGGCCGATCTCCGACTCCTCGTCGTCCGCGGCCTCGGATGGCGCGTCCGCCTCCTCGTACTCGTCGGCGTCCTCCAGTTCGGCCTCGATCTCTTCATCGAGTTCGTCGCCGAGGTCGTCGTCGAGGTCGTCGGCCTCGTCGAGGTCGTCGTCCGCTTCGCGCTCGTTCCACATGTCCTTGAGCTCGAGTGCGAGTTCGAGCAGCGGGAGCCACTGGCCGGCGACGGTCTGCGCGAGGCCGCGGGCACGACGCCAGAGACCTCGCCCGCTGGGGCGACGCCCGCTGAACCGCTCGGCGATGAGCACACCAGCCGTCACGCCCACGGCGACGCCCCCGACCGTCCACCACAGCCAACGGTCGCTGCGCCCCTCGCCCTCGATTTCGATCACGCGCATGGCGGTCCCGGCTTGGGTTCACGCTTGGCGGGGTCCATAACCCCCGGCTAACTTCAACGTGTCCTGATGCACGGGCTGCGGCAAGCGTTCCACGAAGTCTCCGTCCGCTCCCGACGTTCCCATTGCCCCGCTGATGTCCACGCCTCCGAATCCGACCTCCGGTTCCGCACGTCGCCCTTGGCGCCTCGTCCTCGTCTGGACGGCGTTCGGTGCGATCCTGGTGGCGGGGCTGGCCCTGGCGGCCCGCCACGGGAACGAAGCGCCGATCGTGCTCGACGTGGTGTCGGAATGAGTGCGCCAGCGGCCGCGTTGATCACCCTCACGCTTCCCGACGGCAAGACCCGCGAGGTGCCGCCGGGGACGCTGGCGCGCGAGGTCGTCGCCAGCATCGGGCCCGGGCTTCTCAAGGCGGCCATCGCCGTGGCGGTGGACGGGGAGATCCAGGACCTGATGACGCCGCTCCGGAGGAGCGGGGCGTTCCAGGTCCTCACGGACAAGGATCCGCGGGCGCTGGGCGTGCTCCGCCACTCGGGGGCGCACATCCTCGCCACGGCGGTGCGCCGCCTGCGCCCCGAGGCGAAGATCGGCTTCGGGCCGGCCATCGAGGACGGCTTCTATTACGACTTCGAGGTGGATAAGCCGTTCACGCCCGAGGACCTCGAGGCCTTCGAGGCCGAGATGCTGAAGGTGGTGGCCGAGAAGTATCCCTTCGTGCGCGCCGAGCTCTCGCAGGCCGAGGCCAAGCAGGTGTTTGCCGACGACCCCCTCAAGCTCGAGCGGCTCGAGGACTTCAGCGATCCCAGCGAGATCATTTCCACCTACACCGACGGGCCCTTCGTGGACCTCTGTCGCGGTCCGCACGTCCCCGACACGTCGTATCTCAAGCACTTCAATCTGCTGAGCGCCGCCGGTGCCTATTGGCGCGGCGACGAGAAGCGGCAGATGCTGCAGCGCATCTACGCCACGGCCTTCT
>JANJUF010000044.1 GCA_024710705.1 Gemmatimonadaceae bacterium
CCCCCCCTCCTCGTGGTCACGCGTTCGGCCGAAGGTCCGTCAGATCTTCCGGACCGACATCTCCTTCTTCCCCGAGAAGTAGTCGTGGGTGAGCTTGGCCACCGTGCCCGACAGCGCGAACAGACCGATGAGGTTCGGCAGGGCCATGAAGCCATTGAGCAGCGTGCCCAGCGCCCAGACCAGCGGCACCGAGACCACCGCGCCCACCATGATCAGCACCACGAAGATTGCGCGGTATGCCTTCACGAGGGACGAGCCGAACATGAACTCGAAGCACTTCTCGCCGTAGTAGCACCACCCGATCAGCGTGGAGAACGCGAAGAGGAAGGAGCAGAGCGCCACGATGCCCGAGGCGAAGGGAATGGACGTGCCCAATGCCGCGGCGGTGAGGTCGCCGCTGGCGCCCTGGAACGCCACGTCCGTCCACATGCCCGACTCGAGGATGACGAAGGCCGTCGCCGTGCACACGACGATGGTATCGACGAACACCTCGAACACGCCGACCGTCCCCTGTTCCACCGGGTGCTTGACGTCGGCGATGCCGTGGGCGATCGGCGACGAGCCGAGGCCCGCTTCATTGGAGAGCACGCCACGGCTGACGCCGAACTGGATGGCCTGCGCCACCGTGGCGCCGGCGAAGCCGCCGATCGCCGCCGTGGGCGTGAAGGCTTCCTGGACGATCATCAGCAGCACGCCAGGGAGCTTGGTCACGTTCAACAGCACGAACGCGACGGTGGCGAGGAGATAGAGCACGATCATCGCCGGCACGAGCTTTTCCGCCGTGGCCGCGATGCGCTTGATGCCGCCGAGCAGTACCAGCCCGACCATCACCGTGATGAGCAGGCCCGGCACCCAGGTGCTCACCTGCACGCTGAAGATGGTGTCCATCGCCGACACGAAGGTGCGGGCCACGGTGTTGGACTGCGCCATGTTGCCGGTGCCGAAGAGCGCGGCGCACATGCCGAAGAAGGCGAAGGCCATCGCCAGCGCCTTGCCCAACGACTTGTTCTTGATGCCGTCCTGGATGTAGTACATCGGGCCGGAGGCGAGCTCGCCAGCGGCCGTCCGCACGCGGAAGTGCACGCCCAGCACGGCCTCCGAGTACTTCGTCGCCATGCCAACCACGGCGCACATCCACATCCAGAAGATCGCGCCCGGACCGCCGAGCAGGATTGCGGTCGCCACGCCGCCGATGTTGCCGTTGCCCACCGTGGCCGCCAGTGCCGTCGAGAGCGCCTGGAACGACGAGATCGTCCCGGCTTCGGTGGTCTTGGAGAACATCCCACTGAGCGACATCCGCACCGCGGTGGGGAAGTGGCGCACCTGCACCAGTCCCGTCCGCCAGGTCAGCCAGGCGCCGACGAGCAGGAGGATCACCGGCATGGCGAACGGCTGCCACACCCACGAGTCAACGGCGGCGATCTGGTTGGTCAGTTGTTCCATGAAAGGTCCCAGTGGGAAGAAGGAGGGGGATCAGCCGGCGAAGAAGCCGCGGGCCGTCATGATGATGATGAACAGGATCGCCAGCGGACACACGTACTTGATCAGGAACACCCAGCCTTTCGCGAAGGGGAAGTGCGCCCCCTCGGTGGTCAACTCGGCCACGGCCTTGTCGGCGCCCCACACCCAGCCTACGAAGATGGAGATGAGGAAGCCGCCGATGGGCAACGCCCAGTTGTTCCACACCGTTGCCATCAGCGTGAGAAAGTCCATCCCGAGGCCGGGCAGGCTCGAGAGCGACGCCACGGCGCCCTGCGAGAGCACCGAGGGAATCGCCAACGCCGTGATGCTGGCGGTGAGCACGAGCACGGCCTTCTTACGCGGCCATCCGCGGTCCACCAGCGCCGAGGTGGGCACCTCGAGCAGCGAGATCGTGCTCGTGAGCGCGGCGAGGGCGAGCAACACGAAGAAGAACGTGCCGAAGAGCTGGCCGCCCGGCAGCGTCGCGAAGAGCTGCGGCAGCACGGCGAAGATCAGTCCAGGGCCGCTCGTCGAGGGGTCGAAGCCCATGATCGAGAAGCCGGCCGGGAAGATGATGAAGCCGGCGAGGAGCGCCACCGCGGTATCGAGGCTCGCGACCCACACGGCCGACGTCACGGCGTTGGTCTGCTTGGAGAGATAGCTGCCGTAGGTGATCATCGCGCCCATGCCCAGCGAGAGCGAGAAGAAGGCCTGGCCGAGCGCGGCGTTGATCACCTGCGGGTTCGAGATCTCGTTCCAGTCGGGCTTCAGGTAGTACGCGAGCCCTTCCGACGCGCCGGGCAGGGTGAGGGCGCGCAGCCCGAGCAGGATGAGGAGGCCGAACAACGCCGGCATCATGAACTTCGCGGCGCGCTCGATGCCCTTTTGGACGCCGCCGAGCAGGATGGCGGCGGTGATGACCAGCACGGCCAGCGAGAGGACGACGTTCTTGTTGCCGTCGGCCACGAAGGCGCCGAAGAAGGCCCCGATCTCCGCCGAGGTGCCGACCACGGCCCCGGTGGCCGTGAACCACACGTACGCCAGCGTCCATCCGGCGATCACGGCGTAGAACGAGAGAATGCCCACGCCCGCGAGTACGCCCATGGTTCCCACCAGCCACCAGCCGCTCCGCGGCTTGGTGACGGCGAACGCCTCGATCGGCGACTTCCCCGACGAGCGACCCAGCGCCAACTCGGCGATCATGATGGGGAAGCAGATCACGAAGACGCAGACGAGGTAGAGCAGCACGAAGATCGCGCCGCCGCCCTTGCCCACCTGCATCGGGAATCCCCAGATGTTGCCCAGGCCGACCGCCGAGCCAGCGGCGGCAAGGATGAAGCCGAGGCGGGAACCCCAGTTCCCGCGATTCTCAGAGGCGATCATGGACGCTCGACGCTCCTCGCGGAGCGGGGTCGGGGGGTGCCGGTCGGCCGGCCGGAACGTCGGCGCGCGGACCCGGAGCGCGCGCCCGACCCGAGTATCCTAGACGCGCGCGCCGTCATGTCAAGGAAATAGGAACGCGCGAGGCCTACGGCTTGGCGCTCGGGACCTCGGTCACGCCGCCCGAAACGATGAAGGCGAGCACGTCGGAACTGGGTGCCTCGAGCCGCGTGACGCGCGCGGCCGGGACGACGATGAGCTGCCCGGCGAAATTGTACGACTGCGGGAAGTACACCGCGACGTCGTCGGCCAATCCCAGCTTCGCGAGCGACTGCTGCGTGATGAACCCGAAGGTGCGCACCGCGCCGTCGGCGGAGAGCGCGACGAGCACCGGTGCGTCGAAGCGCCGCTTTTCACCGACGAAGGCGTCGAGGAGGTCCTTGGTGGCGTTGTAGAGGATGCGCACGAAGGGCAGGCGGTCCAGCATGCGCTCCAGCCACTCCACGAATCCTGTCCACAGTAGGTTGGTGCCGAGCACGCCGATGAGCGTGATGCCGGCGAGCGTGATGAGCAGTCCGGCACCGGGAATGGGCAGGCCGAGCCAGCCGTCAATGGTGCGGAGCGTGATCCAGACCACTGCCCCGGTGACGACGAGCGGCACCGTGAGGACGAGGCCGCGCAGGAAGTACGTAGCGAGTCGCTTCATGGGGGCGGCAACGACGAAGGGGAAGGATGCGTACATTGGGCGTCGCCCGCAGAAGATAACCCCGAACCGGTCGCCTGCATGCCGCTCCACGCCCTCCGACCCGCGCTCCGCGCCGTCGCGCTCGCCGTTGTCCTCCCGACGCTCCTGCTCGCCCAAGAGGCCAAGCGCCCCCTGACGCAGGACACCTACGACCTGTGGCGGACCATTCTCCAGCCGACGCTCTCGCCCGACGGGGCGTGGGCGGTGTACACGCTGACGCCCACGGTGGGGGACGGAATGCTGGTGGCGCGCGCCACGCGCGGCACGACGGAGCATCGGGTGCCGCGCGGGTCCACCGGGCGCCCGCTGCAATCGGTGACCGGGCAGGGATTCACTGCGCAGGCGGCCCGCATCACCGCCGACTCGCGGCACGTGGTCTTTCTCCAGTATCCGTCACAGGCCGCGCTCGACTCGGCGCGTGCCCGTCGCGCGCGCCCGGCCGACCAGCCCAAGAATGCGCTGGCCATTCTCTCGCTCGCCGACGGGCGGGTGACGACCATCGAGAAGGTGCGGGGCTTCACGATCGCGCGCGATGGATCGCGCTTCGTGCTGTATCAGGAAGAGGCCGACTCCGCTGCCGGCAGCGCGGGTCCGCGCGGAGCCCGCGGTGCGGCGACGGACTCGACGCGACCGGCCCCGCGCCGGAAGGACAGCGGCTCGACGCTGGTAATCCGTGAACTGGCGACGGGCGTCGAGACGCGCATCGAGGGCGTGTCGAACTACGTGGTGGACGACGCCGAGCGCTGGCTGGCCTACAGCCGCACCGGCGCCGATTCGCTTGGTGTGGATGGCGTGATGGTCCGCGCGCTCGCGGATGGTGCGGAGACCGTCCTCAAGCGCGGCACCGGGAACTACCGGAGCCTCGTGTTCGACGACGCGGGGACGCAGCTGGCGTTCGTCACCGATGCGGACCTGTGGAGCGACTCCACGCCGCGCTTCGCCGTCTATCATGCGGCGCTCAGCGGGCCGCGCGGCCGCGGTGGCCCGCAGGCGGCCACGCGCGCCGTGGCGGCGACCGACGTCCCCGAGGGCCTGCAGGTCAACGAGCGCGCGCGGCTGGCGTTCGTGGAGCAGGGCGGCGTGCTCAGCCTCGGGCTCTCGCGCATCCTCCCCGATTCCATTCCGGCCGACTCGCTGGCCGACAAGGCCGTGGTGGACCTCTGGCATTGGCGCGACGCACGCCCGCAGCCGATGCAACGCGTCCAGGCCGGACAGGATCGGTCGCGGCAGTTCACGGCGGTGTGGCACGTCGCCACGCGGCAACTCCGGCCGCTCGCCAATCCGGACCTGCCGAACGTGACGCTTTCGGACGATGGGCGCGTGGCGGTGGCGACGACCAATGTGCCCTATGAGCTGGATGCCATCGCCGGCGACGGCGGGAATGACATCCACGTACTGAACACGGTCAGCGGCGCGTCACGGCAGATCGCCACCAAGGTCCGCAGCGGCGGTCAGCTCTCGCCGGAGGCGAAGTACGTGACGTGGTGGGAGGACGGGCGCTGGCGCGTGCACGACATCGCCGCGAACCGCACCCGCGACCTGGTCGTCGGCGTGACGGACGTGTCGTTCGAGGATGAGACGCACGACACGCCGAGCGAGCCGGGCCCCTGGGGACTCGGCGGTTGGACCACCGGCGACCGCGCCGTGCTGGTGTACGACCGCTACGACATCTGGGAAGTGGATCCCACCGGCGCGCGGCCGGCGCGCAACCTCACCGACGGATTGGGGCGGCGCGAGCGCATCACCTTTCGTACCGTGCAGCTGGATCCGGACGCCGACGCCTTCGACCCCACGCAGCCGCTGATGCTGCGGGCCTTCGACAACGACACCAAGTACGCCGGCTTCTATCGCGAGCGACTCGGCGTGGTTGCGGCGCCGGAGTCGTTGATCATGGCGCCGAAGTCCTGGCCCGGGCTGCAGAAGGCACGGGCCGCCGACCAGTATCTCGTGGCGCGCGCCGATTTCCGTGAGTTCCCCGACCTCTGGACGGGACCTTCGTTCCATGCGCTCACCCGCATCAGCGACGCCATGCCGGAACAGTCGCAGTACCGATGGGGCAACGTGGAACTGCACCACTGGCTCAACAGCGACGGGGTGCCCACCGAAGGGCTGGTCTTCACACCGGAGGGGTTCGATCCGAGCAAGCAGTACCCGATGCTGGTGTACTTCTACGAGCAACTCTCGGACGGGCTGTACAACTACTCACGCCCGGCCGGTCGCAACACGATCAATCCCACGGTCTACACGTCACTCGGCTATGTGGTGTTCTTCCCGAACATCCACTACACCCCGGGCTACCCGGGCCCCAGCGCGGTGAAGAGCATCGTGCCGGGCGTGCAGTCGCTGATCGCCCGCGGCTTCGTGGACCCCAAGCGGATCGGCATCGGCGGCCAGAGCTGGGGCGGCTACCAGACGGCATACATCATCACACAGACGAATCTCTTCGCGGCGGCGGTGCCGAACGCCACGGTCGTGAACATGACCTCGGCGTACGGCGGCATCCGCTGGGAGAGCGGGGTGGAGCGAGCGATCGTGAACTACGAGCGCGGGCAGAGCCGTATCGGGGGATCGCTGTGGGAGTATCCCGAGCGCTACATCGAGAACTCGCCGCTGTTCTTCCTCGACCGCGTCACGACCCCGGTGCTGTTCATGGCCAACGACAACGACGGGGCGGTGCCGTGGTACCAGGGCATCGAGTATTTCGTGGCGATGCGGCGGTTGGGCAAGGAGGCGTACATGGTGAACTACAACGGGGACGCCCACAATCCGCGGAAGTACGCCAACCAGAAGGATATTGATCGCCGCATGCAGGAATTCTTCGCGAACAAGCTGCTCGGGGCGCCCGCGCCCGAGTGGATGCAGCGCGGGATCCCCTTCCTCGAGCGGGGGCGTGATCAGCTGAACCGCTGAACGCCGTGATCGTCAGCGCGTCCCGAACTCCCGCGGCTCCAGCGTGCGGAGGTACTTCCACAGGGCCGTGAACTCGAGCTCCGTCATCAGCTTGGTGGCCGGGATCGGCATCAGCGGATGCAGGTTCGAGCCGTCGGGACGCACGCCCTCGCGCAGGGCCCGCTGGAAGTCGGCGAAGCTGTAGTGGCCGATGCCGGTGGGCGTCAGGTTCGACGGCGGCGGCCAATCAGGCGGCGTGCCTGGGATCTTCCCGCCGCCGTAAGTGGCGCCGTGGCAGCCCGAGCAGCCGATCTCGCCGAGGTACTTGCCGTACTCCACCGTGGAATCGATCGGCACCGACGGGACGGACTCCTCGGCGTGGCGGACGCCCACATCCGCGAAGAGCGGAAGGTCCCCCTTGGCGTGCAGGGCGCGGGCGATTGGGCCGATTTTCGTGGGCACCGGATCGCGATCCACCGGTGCGACCGTCCGCAGGTAGGCGATGATGGCGCCCACGTCGTCGTCCGAGAGGAACTGGTACTCGGCACTCGGCATCACCAGCAACCGACGCCCGTCGCGGGCGATGCCGTGCCGGATGGCGCGCTCGAGCCCTGCGTCCGAGTATCCGCTGAGCATCCCGCCGCGTCCGGTCGTCAGGTTAGGGGCGTAGAGGACGGCGAAGGCCGGATCGTCGATCATCGTCCCGCCGCCGAGATCCTGTGTGTGGCAGTCCACGCACTTCGCCAATGCCCGCACCAGGTGCTCGCCGCGGGCGACGGCGGCGGCATCGGTGGGGGCGGAGAAGGCGTGGGTGGGCTGCGGCACCGTCGCCGCGAGCTCGCCGTTCGACCAGGCATAGAGGCCGACCACGGCGAGGAGGACGACGGTCACCAGGCCGCCGACGCCGATCAACAGGTACTTCAGGACACGCTGCATGCCCACGGCTCCGTGTAGAGGTGTTCTGGGGGTCCGACGGAACGCCCTACGATGCAGCGGGCCGGAGGTTCCGGCCAGCCGCCGGTTCAGTACCCTTGGCGCCGCGAATCCCGTATTCTTCCCCAACCATGACCTCCACTTCCCGTCCCGAGCCGCCCGCGCCTGCCGTCGCCCCGACGAAGGCCGCGGCCGAGCCCACCGCTTGGACCGTCGAGCGCGCCAAGGCGCTCTACAACATCGAGGGCTGGGGCGACGGGTTCTTCGACATCAACGAGAAGGGGCGGGTCGTGGTCCGGCCGGACAAGGACTCGCCGACCCGCACAATCGACCTCTTCGAGCTCGCGCACGACCTCGAGGCGCAGGGCGTCGGCCTGCCGGTGCTGCTGCGCTTCTCCGAGATCCTCAAGGCGCGCATCGAGATGCTGCACGCACGGTTCTCGAGCGCCATCGCCGAGTTCCAGTACGAGGGGAAGTACACCACGGTCTATCCGATCAAGGTGAACCAGCAGCGGCACGTCGTGGAGGAGATCGTCGAGTTCGGCCACGCCACCGGGGTGGGCCTCGAGTGCGGCTCCAAGCCCGAGCTGCAGGCGGTGCTGGCCATGAGCGACCGCACCGACCATCTGATCATCTGCAACGGCTACAAGGACGAGGAGTTCATGCGCCTCGCCCTGATGGGGCAGCGGCTGGGGCACACCGTCATCCTGGTCATCGAGCAGGTGAGTGAGCTCGACGTGCTGCTGCAGGTGGCCGAGGACATGAAGATCGTGCCGACGGTGGGCGTCCGGATCAAGCTCTCCAGCGAGGGGTCCGGGCGTTGGGCCCAGTCCGGGGGCGAGAAGTCGAAGTTCGGGCTCAATGCCGCGCAGTTGATGCAGGTCATCGATCGGCTTCGGGCGGCAGGCAAGTCGGAGTGGTTGCAGCTCATCCACTTCCACCTCGGCTCGCAGATCACCGACATCCGCTTCATCAAGCGCGGACTGCAGGAGGTGAGCCGGTTCTACGTGGAGCTGCGTCGCCTCGGCCTCGACATCCGCTACGTGGACGTCGGCGGCGGGCTCGGCGTGGATTACGACGGCACGCAGTCCACCGCCCAGGCCTCGATGAACTACTCGGCGCAGGAGTACGCGAACGACATCGTGTACACGCTGGCCGAGACCTGCCGCGAGGAGTCGCTGCCGGCGCCGCACATCATTTCCGAGTCTGGGCGGGCGCTCACCGCGCACCACGCGCTGATGCTGATTTCGGTGATCGACGTGGAGTCGGCCAACGAGCCGCAGCCGCCGACGCTCACCGAGGACGACCACGCCCTCCTGCACGAGATGAGCGAAGACCTCAAGACGGTCTCGCGCAAGAACGTCTCGATGCGCCGCATCCGCGAGATCTACCACGACGCGGCGTTCGACAAGGAAAAGGCCCAGCAGCTCTTCAGCTCGGGCGTGCTCACGCTGCGCGAGCGCGCGCTGGCCGAGGGATTCTACCTCTGCACGCTGAACGCCGTGGCCAAGCTGGTGGCGGGAAAGCGGGAGTCATTCGACGACATCATCCGCGACCTCGACGCGGCCTTGGTGGACCGCTACTTCGCCAACTTCTCGCTCTTCCAGTCCCTGCCGGACAACTGGGCCATCGACCAGCTCTTCCCGATCATGCCGATCCATCGGCTGGATGAGGAGCCGAGCCGTCGCGGGACGATCCAGGACGTGACCTGCGACTCGGACGGCAAGATCGACCGCTTCATCGGCGGGCGGGACGGCCAGCCCTCGCTGCCGCTGCACGTGTTCCGCGACGGCGACTCCTACATCCTCGGCATCTTCCTCACCGGGGCGTACCAGGAAATTCTCGGGGACTTGCACAACCTGTTCGGCGACACCAACGCGGTGCACATCCGGCTGCACGGCGATGCCTACGAGGTCACGCACCTGGTGCACGGCGATACCGTGACCGAGGTGCTGAACTACGTGCAGTTCCGCGCTTCTGATTTGCTCGCGACCTTCCGTCGGAAGGTGCAGGCGGCGAAGGAGATTTCGCGCGAGGAGGCGAACATGTTCATCGCCGAGTATGTGGCCGGCCTCGAGGGATACACGTATCTCGAAGGCGAGGCGGCGCGGTAGGCAACACTTTCGGTTCGCATCGCGTATAACCATCATTGACGGCCGCGCGCGCGACGCACGCGGCCCTTCCCCATGAATCCAACTCGCGAGGCACGGTGAGTCTTTCCCTCCCGATGCTGCTCGCCGCCCCCGGTGGCGACAGCGGCTTCGAACATCTCCTCGTCGTCCTGGTCGCCGTCATCGCGGCGACCAAGCT
Source organism: Gemmatimonadaceae bacterium (assembly GCA_024710705.1). Taxonomy (GTDB): domain Bacteria; phylum Gemmatimonadota; class Gemmatimonadetes; order Gemmatimonadales; family Gemmatimonadaceae; genus Pseudogemmatithrix. Next base: position 9,719 of record JANJUF010000044.1, read on the forward strand.
GTTCGGCGAACTGGCCCAGCGCATCGGCCAACCGGCGGTGCTCGGCGAGCTGATTGCCGGCGTGCTCTTGGGCGGCAGCGTGCTCGGGATCTTCAATCCCGATGACGCCGTGCTGCACGCGCTGTCGGAGCTCGGCGTGCTGATCCTGCTCTTCCAGATCGGATTGCACACCGATCTCAGGGCGCTGGCGAAGGTCGGCTCGACCGCGCTGGTCGCCGGGCTGGTTGGCGTCGTCCTGCCGTTTGCCGGCGGCATCGTCGTCTCGCGCTGGATGGGCATCGAGATGCTGCCGGCCATCGTGATCGGTGCGGCGCTGACGGCCACGTCCATCGGGATCTCGGCACGCGTGCTGTCCGATCTCGGGCAACTGAAGACCTCCGAAGGGCAGGTGGTGATCGGTGCGGCGGTGTTCGACGACGTCGTGGGGCTCATCATCCTGTCCATCGTGGCCAGCATGGTGGCCGGTGCCGATGTCACCATCGGCAGCATCACCAGCATCTCGGCGGTGGCCATCGGGTTCGTGGTCATCGCCATCGCCCTCGGCAGCGTGACCATTCCGCCACTGTTCCGCCTGGTGGAGAACGTGAAGGTCACCGGCGCGCTCGGGACCATCGCGTTGGGCTTTGCGCTGCTGCTTGCGTGGCTGGCCACGCAGGCCGGCTCGGCGATGATCATCGGCGCCTTCGCCGCGGGACTCATCCTCCATCCCACGCCGCAACGCAAGGAGATCGAGCACAGCGCCACGCAGCTCGGCTACTTCTTCGTGCCGATGTTCTTCGCGTCGGTGGGCGCGAGCGTGGATCTGGCGGCGTTGGTGACGCGCGATGCGCTCATTGTCGGCAGCCTGCTCATCGTGGTGGGCGTGATCGGCAAGGTGCTCGCCGGATTCGCGCCCTGGTGGTTCAAGGGCAACAAGCTGCTCATCGGCGTGGCGCTGGTGCCGCGTGGCGAGGTCGGGCTCATCTTCGCCAAACTCGGGCTGGCGGCAGGCGTGCTGACGGCCGAGCGCTTCGGGGCGCTGATGCTGATGGTGGTGGTGACCACGTTCATGACGCCACCGCTGCTGGGGCTGATTGCCAAGCGCGGGTCGCCAGACGACGAGTCCTCGGCGGACAAGAGCGGCATCGACGATCTCGTCGTCGGCAGCCGCCGGCGCAACACCGGCCCGCAGCGCACGGTGGACAAGCGCTGACGACGTTTACCACGAAGCAACCGTGTGTGTGGAGTGTAGGTCAGGCCGTGGCCGCCATCGGGGCGCGCCACGGCTGCTTCGTCTTCAGGATGCTGTTGAGCAGGACGACGAGCTTGCGCATGGCGGCGACGAGGGCCTGCTTCGCCGTCTTGCCGCGGGCGCGCAGCCGGGCGTAGAAGGGCTGGAGCCACGGATTGCAGCGGATGGCGGTGAGCGTCGCCATGTACATCACGCGCCGCACGGCGGCGCGGCCGCCGTGGATGTGGCGCCGCCCGCGCCACTGCCCACTCTCGCGCGCCATCGGCGCGACGCCGACGAGCGCGGCGACCTGCTGGCGCGTCAGCGTGCCGAGCTCGGGCAGGAAGGCGAGCACCGTGGCCAGCGTCACGGGCCCGATGCCCGGGATCTCGCGCAGGAGCGCCGCCGACTCCGCCCAGCGCGGGTGCGCCGCGATGTGGTCGTGCAGCTGGCGGTCGAGGTCGCGCCGCTTCGCCGCGAGGAACGCAATGGTCTCCTCCAGGTCCGCGCGCACGGGCGACGTCGGGAACACCTGCTGCTGCTCGAGGCGCTGGCGCTCCGCCACGAGCATCTCGTCGATCTGCCGCCGCCGGGCGACGAGGAGCATCAGGTCCCGCTGCACCGCGTCGGGCATGACGTACTGCGCTGCCTCCAGCTGCGCGGCATACTGCGCGAGCACGTGCGCATCGACCACGTCGGTCTTCGCGAGCTGCCCGTGCGCGCGCGCGAAGTGCCGCACGCGCCCCGGCTGCACGAGACTCACCGGCACGTCGGCCGCCGCGAGCGCGCCGAGCACCGGCACCTCGAAGCCGCCCGTGGCCTCGAGCACGACCAGCTGCGGCGCGAGCTGCCGCAGGCGCTGCGCCAGGGCCCGCAGCTCGCGCCCCGTCGTGCCCGTCGTCCACGTGGCGCCGTCGGGATGCACGGCCACGACCACGGACGCCTTCGCCACATCAATGCCGACGAACATCCGCCCTCCGGCGTGAGGACCACCCCGCGCACCGGTCTTACGTATGCGGGCTCCACGCGGAGCGTGGGCACCGGGCAACCGTCCGGGCTCTCGGTGATCGACTGACGAGGACGCGGCCCTAGCTTCGTGACGGGCTCTGGGGACCGAGACACTAGCGGGCTCACGCCTCGCCTGCCGTCGAACATACATCCGCTGCGACATATAAGACACGAAGGACTCCGAAGCGAGCGAGGCGTTCGCGGTGCCATTCATGAACTTCTTGAAGGGTGAACTGCAGCCCTCGCCGACATCGGAGCCCTTCGTGCCTTCGTGGTGAACCCGTCCGCGAAAATGCTTACGCCGCGAGCACCTCGCGCTCGAGACGCGCGTAACTCTGCTCCATCCCGCCGGTCATGCCGGTGGCGAGGACCTGGTCGCGGATTTCCTTGCTCGGATAGGTGATGACGATGCTGAGCAGGGTACCACCGGGCACGGCCACCAAGGTCATCTCGTTGCGGACGCTGGGACCGTCCGTCCCGATCATCTGCTCGCTGGTGACGGCGCGGTACGGAGCCGCGACCTCGAGGAGTTCGCCCGCGAAGCCGAAGCGTTGCGAGCCGTCGGTGGCCTCCCACTCGTAGCGGTAGCGCTGGCCGACCTTGGTGGCGATTTCGCAGACCGGCATGGTCCAGCCGTCGGGCCCGAGTAGCCAGCGCTTCATCAGGGACGCGTCGTGGTGCGCGCGCCAGACGTCCGTGACGGATCCGCGGATGACGCGGCTGATCCGCACCTGGGTATCGCTGAGTAGCTGCGCCTCGGTGGCGCGATCGGCAGCGAAGGTCGCGAGATCGGCGAGCACGGCGTCGATCTGGCCCATCGCCGAACGCATCCCTTCCATCATGCCCATCTTCACGAGCTCGGCCATCGCCTCGAGACTGGTGAAGTGGGTGACGCTGGTGAATCGGGATCCGGTGGGGGTGGAAGCAAAGTCGAAGGTCATCCGCATGGAGGGCATCTTCGGATTTGGATTGCCGTTCTCGTCGGCAAAGCCGTCCTCCACCTCGATGCGCTTCTGCGGCTCGACGGCGAGGTAGCGCCACCAGCCGCGCGACTTCGAGCCGTCGGGGCCGGTCATGTAGTAGTGCGAGAAGCCACCCACGGCCATGTCGTGCCGCGTGAAGGTCGCGGGCCACTGGACGGGCCCCCAGAAGCGCTCGAGCTGCCGCGGGTCGGAGTAGGCCTCCCAAAGCCGGGCCACCGGCACCGGATAATCGGCCACGATGGTGAGGGTGAGGGCCTTCTCATCGGAAGTCACGGACGTGATCGGCATGGCGGTCTACTCCTGGCGGGGACTGGGCTCGGCGAGGATGGCGTCGAGCTGTTGGAAGCGAGAGGTCCAGAGGGCCTCGAGTTGGGCGAGCAAGGCGCGGGCGCGCGCAAGCTGCTGGGGATTGCCGCGCACCATCCGTTGGCGGCCCTGCTGGCGCTTCTTCACGAGCCCCGCCTCCTCGAGCACGGCGACGTGCTTCTGCACCGCGGCGAAGGACATCTCGTAGCGTTCGGCGAGCGCGCTGACGGAAGCCTCCTCGCCAGCGAGCACGCGGGCGACGATGTCACGGCGCGTGGCGTCGGCGAGGGCGCGGAAGAGCCGGTCGAGGGCCGCATCGGAGAGGGGAGAACGTGCAACCATATGGTTGTACGTTACGGCGGGCCGGAGCCTCGCGCAAGGGGGGGCAAACACGACAAAGGGCCCCGAACGGCGGGACCCTTTGTCTGCACCCTGACTCAAGGACCTTCGACTTTGGCGACGGTTCGTTCGCCCTCGGTGCCTCGAGACCCTTCGTGCCGTCGTGGTGGACGCCGACCTACCTCGACCGCATCGACGACACCCCGCCCTTCGGCGAATCGGCCGTGACGGTGAACGGCCCCGCCCCCTGCACGATCCACTTCACGCGCACGATCCCCTGACCCGCGATGTTCGCCACGCGAATGGTGGCCGGATCACGCCGCTGCTCGGTCGCGTCGCCCGTGAGCGGATTGTCAATCGTGAACCCCGCGATCACGCGCCCACCCGTGAGGGTGATGTGGTTCGGCCGTGAGATCCGGTTCTCGAGGTCCTGCTGCGTATGCGTCGGCGCCAGCCGGCGATTCACCACCACTGCCGTGACTTCCGTGAGGCCGCCGCCCAGCGAGCGGGTCGTGACCGAGTCCACTTCCACCAACGGCATCTGCGCCGTCTGGAAAAGCGTGAACATCATGTTGCGGTGCCCGTCGCTCTGCAGCATGAAGCCCGGCTCCACGCGGCCGAAGTTCTTCTTCATGCCGCCCACCTCGACCTTCCCGAACTGCGGATGGTCCACTTCGGTCCACTCCACCATCGCCTCGCCCATCAGCAACAGCCGATTGAATCGCGACTCGGTGGTCTGGAACTGACGGTTCTGCGGATTGCCGCCGCCGAAGCCGCCGCCACCGCCCGACGATTCCTTGTAGAAGTAGAGGAACGAGGTCCACAGCTCATTGCTGAACGTGAGGATGCCGCGGGCGCCGTAGAACCAGTCGAGTTCGCCGCCCCACACGGTGTAGAGGTCGCGCCAGACGATCATGTACCGGTAGCCCGGCAGGATCTCCTCGCCCACGCGGCCGATCTGGTCGAACACCTGCACGTCCTGCGGACGGTACTCGTCCTGGGGCACGCCGGGGCCACGCAGCAGCATGCCGCCGCTGTTGTGGTAGCTCTGGGCGCCGGCGATGTTCGGGTGCGCGATCACGAACTCCATGACGTTGCGTGTCTCGATCAGCGAGCCGGGATAGCGATCCGCGCCGCCCTGCACGTACTGGGGTGCCCAGCGCCAGGGCCAGTTGCGGTTCGGATCATAGACGCCGGGGCCGTCCTCGTTCACCTGCCCGTCGCCGTCGTTGTCGAATCCTTCCTGGCCGAGCAGGTCATACTCCCCCTGCTCACCCGGCAACACGGGGATCAGGAGTCGCGGATCCTCCGGCGACACGCGGAAGCGACCGTTCACGTTGCGCCGCCGCATCTGCGTGATGTGGCCGTCGCCGTTCAGGTCGTCGAGGCCGTCCTCATCCACGCGCCCATCGTGATCGGTATCGCGCGGCGCGAGACCCGTGCGCGGCGAGCTCGCGGTGTTGGGCTGGTGGATGTAGTGGTCCCGCCCATCGGGATTGATGGTGGGCACGATGTACAGCGTGTAGTTGCGCAGCAGCGAATCCACCGCCGGCACCCGATCGCGCATCTCGGCGAGGTACCAGGCCGTGTACAGCGAGAACTCCGAGCCCTGGATCTCGTTGGCGTGGATGTTGCCGTCGATCCACATCGCCGGCTTCCGGTCGGCATCGCCGACGCTGAAGTCGGTGACGGTGAGGAGGAACATGTCGCGCCCTTCGGTGCTGCGCCCGATGCTGCCGAGCTTCACGGTGCCGGGATGCGCGGCGGCAATGCGACGTCCGATCTCGAGCAGGCCGGCGTGGTCGTAGAAGCGGTCCCAGGCGACAGCGACCTTGGGATTCGGCGGCGACCCGAGTGCCGCGAGGGCACCGGCCACCGGTGGCTGTGTGGCGCGCGCCGGCGGCGGCGCGGTGCGGATCTGCTGCGCCGCGAGCGGTGAAGCGGCGAACGCGGCGGCAAGCGTCGCCGCCGCAAGGAGCGCGGCGAGGTGCTTGCGCGGCGCGATGGACTTCGAACGTGCGATCGTCATCGGTCGCCTACCTCGCGCGGAGTGTGATGGTCTGGGTCGTGAGCCCGGCGTGCGGCGAACCCACGGTGAGGGTGAGCGTGGAGCCCGGGGCCCCGACGACCACCCACTCGAACGTCTCCGTCCCGCCGCTGCCACGCAGGGCGTTGATGTAGTTCATGCGTCGGCCCGCACTCAGCGTCTGGTCGCGGCCGAGCGTGAGCTCGACGCGGGCGCGATGCGGGAGTCGCGAGCGCACGCCGATGGCGGCGTTGCTGGGGAGGTACTTGTCGTTCTGCACCCGGGCCGTCACGCGGTACACCCGCGGACCGACCTCGGTGACCGTCACGCTCGGCACGGTGAGGGCCGGCAGCAATCCAGTGAGTTCCACCACGAAGGCGGTGTGCTTCGCGGCGACGCTGTCGAGCTGCCCACCGAGCGGGTTCAGCTGCGCGAACGGCGCAAAGCCGCCGACTTCCACCGCCTCGCCGTCAATCGTGAAGCCCGACACCGGCGTCCACTCCACGAACCCATCGGGACGGTTGGCCTTCATCCAGCGATACTCGTTCCGCTCGGCAGCGATGGGATCAGGGGTCGGCGCGCGACGTCCGGCGGCCGTGTCGGCCGTCGCCTTGCCAGGCCACCACACGCGCGAGCCCACGGCGTAGCGTCCCATGTGGAAGTAGGCCCACGAGAGCGGATCGCCCACTTCGGCGGCGCTGGCGGGACCTTCGCTCCAACCCGTCGTCGCCTTGAAGCGGCGCGACAGCTCGGTGAAGACGCCGTTGTCCTCAGGCAACGAGGCCGTGAGCGGACCACCGGCCGACGTGCCCTGTGGATTCCCGCCGATGCCGGGGACGCGGCGTCCCTCCCAGGCCTTGAGCAGGTTGTCCTGCATGCCGAGCACATAGACCGCGGCGATGTTGTCGTGCGTGGAGACGAACTCGGCCACCGCGCGCGACTCCTCGGCAGAGAACGGGTGCAAGCCGCTGTTCTCGCCGAAGAAGCGGTAGTTGTTGGCGAAGTTGCGCGAGATGTCGGTGCCGCCGGCGGCATCTTCGTTGTACTCGGTATCATTGTCGTCGTCTCGGCCCTCGACGAGCAGGCGGTAGATGCCACGCTCGCCCTTGGCGGCATCGGCGCGACGCATGAGCGCCGGGTCCACCGGATCGGGCATCCATTCCCCGCCGGGCGCCTTGACCCGCATCATCGTGATCAGGCCGTCGCCGTTCAGGTCGTCCGGGCCATCCTCGTCGGTGGCGCCGTCGCGATCGTCATCGAAGGCCGTCGCGTTGCCCATTCGCTCGGCGCGCAGCGCGCCGAAGAAGGCCTCGGCGGCGTCGGGATTCATCCGCGGGATCACGTAGATCGTGTTGCTGGCCAAGAGCTCCGTGATCGTGGCGTCGCTGCCGTGGCGCCGCGGGCGGGCGCGGGGGATGCGGCACCCGCCCACCCAGGTGCTGGTGGTCGGGGCGGAGGCGCCGGCCAGGATAACCCGGGCGGGCGTTGGCAGGGCGCCGCCCACGCGCGCGCGGGTGCCCCGGG
>JANJUF010000076.1 GCA_024710705.1 Gemmatimonadaceae bacterium
ACTCGCCGCGGTTTGGCGAGGCTCGCAGCGTGTAAGCGCGTGGGCGAACGAAGGGGCTCCCCCGCCGCCCGACCGCGCGCGGATCCAAGCCGACTGATCGCGCGCGGATCCAAGCCGACTGATCGCGCGCGGATCCAAGCCGACTGATCGCGCGCGGATCCAAGCCGACTGACCGCGCGCGGATCCAAGCCGACTGACCGCGCGCAGAACTCAGAGCTTCTCTGAAGGCGCGCCGAGATCCTCGAGCGGCACCACTTCCTCGCCCGGATTGATGAACAGGTCCTGCTCGACCGCGTGCTGCGTGTCGTGCAGCACCTTGTAGCGCCCCCCGAGTTCCATCAAGGCCCGGTGCGACCCGCGCTCCACGATCTCTCCCTGCTCGAGCACGAGGATCTGGTCCGCCGAGCGGATGGTCGAGAGCCGGTGCGCGATCACGAAGGTCGTGCGGCCGGCGCGGAGCTGGCGGAGCGCCTCGCGGATCTCGCGCTCGCTCTCCGAGTCCAGGCTCGAGGTGGCTTCGTCGAGAATCAGCACCTGTGGGTCGGCGAGGATGGCACGGGCGATGGCCACGCGCTGCCGTTGCCCGCCGGAAAGCTTCACGCCGCGCTCGCCGACGATGGTCTCGTAGCCGTCGGGAAAGCCCTGCACGAACTCGTCGCAGTGGGCCACGCGGGCGGCGGCCATCACTTCCTCACGCGTCGCGCCCGGGCGCGAGAAGGCGATGTTGTCGGCGACGGTGCCGTCGAACAGGAAGTTGTCCTGGAGCACCACGCCGAGCGTGCTGCGGTAGTCGCGCAGCCTCAACGACGCGAGGTCCTGGTCGCCGATCATCACACGGCCGCGGTTGGGGCGGTTGAAGGCGAGGATGATCGAGATCAGCGTGCTCTTGCCCGAGCCGCTGGAGCCGACGAGCGCGGTGGTGGTGCCGGCCTTGGCGGTGAAGCTGATGCCCTTGAGGACGGGGATGCCCGGGCGGTACTCGAACCAGACGTCCTCGAACACCACGTCGCCGATGTTCGCGTGCGGGACGAGGATTGCGTGTTCGTCTTCGTCCTCGGTGGGAGTGTCGAGGATCTCGCGGATGCGGTCGAGCCCGGCGAAGGCTTCGGTGATCTGCGTGCCGATGTTGGCCATCTGCACCACCGGGAAGCTCACCAGTCCCACGAAGAAGATGTAGCTCACGAGGTCGCCGAGGGTCATCGTGCCGGCTACGACGGCGCGTCCGCCCACCGTGAGGATGAGCACGCCAACCGCGCCGATGAGCACGGTGGAGATCGCGCCGAGCGCGCTGGTGCCGGTGATGGTGCTGGCGATGTTGCGGAAGAGGCGGTTGGCGCCCTTGGTGAAGACGATCTCCTCGCGCTTCTCGGCCGTATAGACCTTCACCACGCGGGCGCCGCCCATGGCCTGCCCGAGCCGCCCGCTCACTTCGGCCTGGATCTTGGAGCGCTCGCGGAATATCGGTCGCAGCTTGGTGAAGGCATAGGCCATCACGCCGCCGAAGATCGCCAGGAACCCAATGGTGAGGAACGTGAGCGTGGCGTTGAGATAGAACAGGTAGCCGAGGGCGATGCCGGCGGTGACGATCCCGCCCACCAACTGCACGATGCCGGTGCCGATGAGGTTGCGGATCCCTTCGGCGTCGTTCATCACGCGGTTGATCAGCACGCCGCTCTGGGTGGCGTCGAAGAAGCTCACCGGGAGCCGCAGGATGCGGGCCTGCACGCGACGCCGGAGTTCGGTGATGGCGCGCTGGGCGGCGACTGAAATGACCTGGGAGAGCGCGAAGGAACTCGAGGCCTGCAACAGCGTGGCGATGCCGGTGGCGATGGCGATGGGCGCGAGCAGCTCGGTGCGGCCGTTGGTGAGCACCTCGTCCACGATCCACTTCACGCTGCCGGGGAGCACGAGGCCAGCGAGGCGGTTCACGAGCATCAGCACGAGGCCGATGCCCAGCGTGCGCCGATGCTGCCACATCAGGCGCCGGGCCTCGGCCCAGGCGGCCTTGTAGTTGGTGGGGCGTTTCTCGGGCTTGGTGGGAGCGCTCACGCGGATTCGACTTGGGTACGGGTGCGGAGGATGGAGCCGGGGTCGTCCGTGATGATGCCGGCGACGCCGAGCGACCAGAGACGGCGCGCCATCGCCGGATCGTTGACGGTCCAGACGTGGGTGGGGCCGCCGGCGGCGCGCATCATCGCCGTGAAGGCGCGGACGGGTAGCGGAATCGCGTTGTGGAAGCGTGGGATGCAGAGGGCCTGGAAGGGAAGGGTCGCGGGGCGGGCGCCCAACAGGGCGGGAAGATACCGCAGGGTGAGCGTGTTGGAGCCCGGACTTACAGGGACGCCGCACTCGGCGAAAGGACGCAGCGCGTCGTCGAGGAAGCTTCCAACCAATACGCGCGCCAGGCTGCCGGTTCGCCGGAGCACCTCGAGCGCGGGGCGCGCCACTTCCACCGACTTCATCTCGAGGATGAGTGGCAGGTGCGGCACGGCCTCGAGCACCTCCTCGAGGGTGGGCACATGGATGGCCTGTCCGCGGAAGGGAAAGGAGCGGCCGCCGTCCGGCGAGAAGCGCGCACCGGCGTCCACGTGTCGCAGTTCGGCGATGGTGAAGCCTCGGACGGCGCCCGACCGGTCGGTGGTGCGGTCGAGCGTCGGGTCGTGCAGGACCACCGGCACGCCGTCACGAGAGAGGTGGAGATCGAGCTCGAGGGCATCGGCGCCGAGGGCGGCGGCCTGCGTGAGCGACGGGAGCGTGTTTTCCGGGGCGTGGGCCCGGTCTCCGCGGTGCCCGATGACCGGACGGCGGGAGGGGTCGAGGAGGAGCACGTTGAAAGATACACGACGGGGGGTGGGCCTTGGTGGCCCACCCCCCGTCGGCCCTGCAGGAACGGGTTAGAACGTGTAGGCGATGCGGGTCGTGGTGAACCGGCCGACCGGGGCGACGCCGATGAACGACGGCACCTCGTTGTTGAGCAGGTTCTGGATGTTGAGCGACCAGCGGATGTTCTGCGCCACCGGGAGCCGCCACGAGAAGCCGGCGTCAATGAAGGCGTTGACCGGCACGCGCGAGTACGGCGTCGGCGTGTTGATGCCGAAGTTGTTGAACACGCCGGAGTTCACGTCGAAGGCATCCATGTAGCGGCCACGGAGCTCGAGGTTCATCCCGCGCACCTCGTCCACGCGACGGACGGTGAGCGATCCCCGGTGCTTCGGGGTGTTGGCGGCCAGCGGATTGAGCGCCGAGGCGCCCGGCGCGTCGTTGTAGAGGTTGCGGTTGAGCTTGGAGTAGGTGGCCTCGACGCTCCACATGTCGTTGAAGAGATAGTCGAGGGCGAGGTCAAGACCGCGCGCGTCCACCGTGCCCTGGCCGTTTTGGTAGGTCACCACGTAGTAGGGCTGGTCGAACAGCGGCGAGTCGAACCCGATGGTGCCCTGCGGGATCGTCGCCATCACGGTGGTCAGGCCGGGCACCACCGCGGCTGCGGTGGCGTTCGCCGTCGCCGCGTCCATGCCGTAATCCGACTGCAGGCGGGCGACGATGTTGGCGAAGAGGTATCCACCGAGCTGGGTGGGCGCGAAGTGCACGCCCGGGTTCACGACCTGCGTCGTGGGCTCGGCCGGCCGGATCTGGTACCAGTAGTCCGCCGAGAAGCGGAGCTTGTCGCCGATGATGCCCTTGTAGCCGAGTTCCCAGGTGTTCGAGAAGTTGGCGCCGAGGGGGGCGATGTCACGCACGTTCGCCGGATTGGTGATGGCGGCACGCGTGTTGGGGTCAATCATGACCGACGGCGTCTGCGCCGAGGTCGGTGTCAATGACCGGACGATCACACCCACCGGGCCGGCGAGCGCCCCCGCCAGCGCAGCGCGCTGTGCGGCCGTGAAGGTCGGGGAGAGCGGGAGGTTCGGCACGATGGCCGTGAGGGCGTTGGCGAAGGCAGGGTAGCCCGCCGCCACCGACGACTCCATCACGACGCCACCCGTGTAGGGCGAGCGCATGCAGAGGCCGCCGTTGACGCCAGCGGTGCAGCTGCGGTTGTACTGCCAGCCTTCCTTGGCCGGGTTGCCCAGGATCTGGGCCCGGATGCCAGGCGCCGGCGTCGCGCCGGACCACTGGTCAAGGAAGAACGCGAACGACGCCGGGGAGTTGAAGGCCCGGTTGAACGTGAAGCGGAAGTTCTGCGTCGGCGTGGCCTTGAACAGGATGGCCGCGCGCGGCGAGAACTGGGTGCCCTCGATGCGCGAGTTCATGTCGCCGCGGACGGCGCCCATGAAGTCCACGCGCTCGGAGAGGGGCTGCGTGAACTGCAGGTACGCGCCCACTTCCTGGATGTTGTCATCGGCCTCATTGCGGCCCATGATCGTGCCTTCGGTCTCGGGCGTGGTGGCAATGAAGTCCACGCCGCCCACGAGCCGGGTGCTGCCGAGGTTGTAGCCCTGCTGCGCCTGCGCCACGAGCACGCTCGACTTGTCCACCACCGGGAGGCCGGAGCGGAGGTAGAAGGTGCCGTTGTCGTCGAGGGGATCGTCGTTGCCGGAGTTCGACTGGTTGTAGAACACCTGGGCGAAGAACTCCTTGTGGCGGAAGCGCTGCTGGAAGTTGGTGTAGCTCCAGTTCTGCACCTGGGCGGCGCCGAAGGTCGTGGTGACTTCGATCGCTGAACCCGCCATGGTGTAGCCGAAGGTCGTGATGGCTTCGGTATCCTCGTTCGGCTTCCAGTCGAGCCGGGCCTCGCCGCTGTACTTGGAGAGGGCGAAGTCACGGTTGATCGGCTGGTTCTGGCGCGAGGCTGGGATGCGCGGATCGGTGCCGTAGAGGCCGGTGTTGTTCACCCCCGTCTCGTTCGGATCGCGGTACTCCCAGTCGCTGGCGCGGAAGTACTCGCCCGACACCTTGAACGCGAAGGTGTTGGAGAGCTGCTGGGCGTGCCGGCCCGCGAGGCGGAACATCGAGCGCTCGCCGCCGTCGAGGGTCAGCGAGGTGCCCTGCGAGGCGAAGGGGGACTTGGTGATGACGTGGAGCACGCCGGCGCCGGAGTTGGGGCCGTAGAGCGCCGAGGCCGGTCCCTGCAGGACCTCGATGCGATCGATGTCCTCACCGGTGCCGGTGAAGAGGAAGGGCACGTTGACGCGCAGCGACGGGACCCCGGCGAAGCGGTAGTCCTGGAGCATCAGCATGGACGTCGAGAAGGCGTTGTTGAATCCGCGCGAGACGATGTTCGCCTGCACGATGCCACCGTTGGAGATCGAGAGTCCGGGCTGGCCCTTGAGGTGGTCCGTGACGGTCACGGACGGGCGCTCGGCGATGCGCTCCGAACTGATCAGCGAGATCGAGTTCGGCGACTCGAGGACCTTCTCGCCGCCGACGCCACGCACACCGGTCTGGACGATCGGGTTGAGGATGGCGGCGCTCGGGTTCAGCGCGACATCCAGCGTGGTGGTCCCGCCGGCCGCGACCGAGACGTTCTCGGTGCGCGACTGCGAGTACCCGATGCGGCGGATGATGACCGAGTAGGTCCCGGCGGGAATGTTGACGATGCGGTACGCGCCATCCTCGGCGGTCGTCCCGCTGCCAACGACTTGAGTGCCGGTCTGCACGAGGACGCTGGCCGCGGCCACGGGGCCACCCCCCGTCTCGGTGACCTTGCCGGCAATGGTGCCGGCGCCCTGCGCGTCGGCGGCGCCGGCAGCCGCGAGGAAACCGACGACCGCGAGCATCCTGCTGACGAAACGGATACGCATACGAGAAATACCTCGAAGCGGTGAGTGGTGGGACCCGGATGGGGCCCGGCCTAGACCAGGTGACCGAGGTCACGTTGGCAGAGGACGCCTTAACATCCCTCAGGCAACCCCGCCCGTCAATCCTTGGATTCCGCCTCGGAGTAGGGCTTTCGCCCGGCGCCGGACGCTGCTAGCGGATGCCGAGGGCCTTGTGGGTCTGCACGGAGAGCCGCCAACGCGGGTGCGCGAGGCAATAGGCCACGCTCGCGGCCGTGGTGGCGGCGGCGTCGGGCCCGTCCATCGGCTGCAGGTACCAGTGGGCGAAGTCGAGGTGCTCGAAGCGCTCCGGCGGCGCCAGGGGTTGCGGGTAGACGAGCTTCAATTCGTCCCCGCCGGTGAGCGCGAGCGCCGCGTCGGCCTTGGGGCTCACGCAGATCCAGTCGAGCCCCGGCGGCGCGGGCTGCGTCCCGTTGGTCTCCACGGCCACCTCGAAGCCGCGCGCGTGCAGCGCCGCGATGGCGGCCTCGTCGAGTTGCAGCAACGGTTCTCCGCCGGTGCAGACCACGAAGGGCGTCCCGCCCGCACCCGCCGGCCACCGCGCCGCCACGGCGTCGGCCAGGGCCGCGGCCGTCGCGAACTTGCCGCCGTCCGGCCCGATGCCCACGAAATCCGTGTCGCAGAAGCTACAGACCGCCGTCGCCCGATCGGCCTCGCGTCCCGTCCACAGATTGCACCCCGCAAAGCGACAGAACACCGCCGGGCGACCGGCGTGAAAGCCTTCGCCCTGCAAGGTGTAAAAAATCTCCTTGATGGAGTACACGAGACGGAAGACGGAAGACGGAAGAGGGGGCACTCCAAGCGTAAGAGAAATGTATGTGCCCTCCGTTCCCCCGTCTCCCGCATCACATCTTCCGTCCTCCGTCTTCCGTCTTCAAGCCTGCCTCCGCAAACCCCCGCGCCCTCAGATGGCAGGCGTCGCACCGGCCACACGCCGTGCCATCCGGCGCCGGATCGTAGCACGACGTCGTCATCGCGTAGTCCACGCCGAGGGCCAGCCCAGTGCGGATGATCTCGGCCTTCGAGAGGGCGATCAGCGGGGTGAGGATGCGGGTCCGCACGCTGCCCTCGACGCCTGCCTTCGTGGCGAGGTTTGCCATCGTCTCGAAGGCGGCGATGTACTCGGGGCGGCAGTCAGGGTAGCCGCTGTAGTCGAGTGCGTTCACGCCGATCAGGATGTCGGTGGCATGGAGCGTCTCCGCCCAGGCGAGCGCGAACGAGAGGAAGATGGTGTTGCGCGCCGGCACGTAGGTCACGGGGATTCCCACGTCCATGTCCTCGGCGTGGTCGTGCTTGGGGACGGAGATCTCGTCGGTGAGCGCCGATCCGCCGAAGAGGCGGAGGTCAATGTCGGCGACCACGTGCCGGGCGACGTTCCAACGCGCCGCGAGCGTCCGCGCCCGCTCGATCTCCACGCCGTGCCGCTGGCCGTAGCGGAACGTGAGCGCGTTCACCGCATACCCGGCCTTCGTGGCCAGCGCGAGCACGGTGGCGGAGTCGAGCCCTCCGCTGAGCAGGACCACGGCGGGCGTGCCCGGCGCAACCGCCGGGACCGTGCCCACGCGCCCGGCGGTCATTCCGTGTGCCGCAAGCTGGCGACGATCTCGCGCAGGCGCACGGACCCGCGGAGGAGGGCATTGGCTGCGCCGGACATCTCCTCGCAGGCCGCACTCTGCTCCTGGGTGGACGCGCTGACCTGCTGGGCGGCGGCCGCGTGCCCCTCGGCCGCACGGGCGGCCGCGGTGATGCCACCGGCAGCGGCGCTCACGGCAGCCACGTTCTGATCCGCCGCCGTGCCTAGTCCGGTGGCCGCCGTGCGGGTCTGCTCGGCCGAGGTGGTGATGGTCGCCAGCGCGCCATCGATGCCCTGCGATACGGTCTCGATCTCGGCCACCCGCGCCGCGCCGGTGGCCATCGCCTGCGTGGTGGTTCCCACGCGCCGCGTCACCACGGCCGTGAGCTGGACGACGTCCTCAGCCGCCTGCTGGGCCTGATCGGCCAGCTTGCGCACCTCGTCGGCCACGACCGCGAACCCGCGCCCGGCGGCGCCCGCGCGCGCCGCCTCGATGGCCGCGTTGAGTGACAACAGGTTCGTCTGCTCGGCGATCCGGCTCACGATACCCACGAACGTATTGATGCTCTCGGCGGTGGCGGTCAGTTCCTTTACCTCGAGCGCGGCGTGGTCCACGGACTGCCGAATCTCCGCCAACATGGTGCGTGCGCGCGCGATCTCCACCCGCTTCTCGCGGGCCTGGCGCTCGATCTCGCCGGCGAGGTCCATCACTTCCTCGGCGCCGGCGCGCACTTCGTGGGCCCGGAGCCGCACGCCCTGCAGCGCGGTGTCGGCATCGCGCAGCGACGCCACCTGCACCTCGGCGCCCTGCGTCACGTCCGACATCGCGGTGGCCGTCTGCGTGGCCGCCATCGAGACCTGCTCGGCGGCCGAGGTCAGTTGATGCGCCGACGTCGCCACCTCTTCCGCCGTGGCACTGGCCACATCGGCCACCTTCGACAGGTTGGCGGCGGAACTGTTCATGGCGTCGGCGAGCTCGCGGAACTCGCCCGGCAGGGCGCGGTCCGTGCGCACGTCCAGCTCGCCGCGGCTGAGCGCGCGGGCGTGTGCGACCAGGAGTCCGAGCGGTCCGGTGATGGAGCGGATCGTGCTTAGCACGATGCCGATGCCGAGCAGGATCGCCCCGACGATGACGATGAGGAGGAACCGCTGCCGTTGTTCAGCGGTCTCGAGGAGATCGGCCGTCGTACCGTCGAGCTGGCGGGCCCGTAGCCGCGAGAGGCGCTCCACGTCCGCGGTGAGCGCGGCCTCGTCGGCGCGGACGCCAGCAGCCCGCGCTTCGGCGGCCGCCTGCCGGCCGAGGTCGCGCAGGCGATGGGCCGCGGCCAGCCCGGTCTCGATGCTCGAGAGCCGCTCGTCGATCGTCGCCACAAGGGCGACTTCGGCCGACGTCAGCCCCATGCTCGAGATCAGCGCGCGCTGGGCTTCGTGCGCGGCCCAGCCAGTGGACCGGAACGTCGCCAGGTCCTCGGCTGCGCCTCCGTCGAGATAGCGCTGTGCCGCCGCCAGCTCGAGGGCGACGTTCGTGGTCAGCGCGGCGGTGTTCATCGTCTCGCTCCGCACGCTTTCGAGGGTGCGGGCCATCTCGTCGCTCAGGGTCGAGATGGCGGCGCGCCCGACGGCGCCGGCCGTCAACAGCAGCACGACAATCAGCGAGAGCCCCGCGATCAGGCGGCTGCGGATGGTGTCGAGTTGGAAGTTCATCGGGCGCCCTCGGCCGGCGTCAGCTCACCGCGGCGGACCCGCGTCATCGTGAAGGACTTGCCGACTGGATCACCGGAGGGGAGGAAGGCAATCGCCCCGGTGACGCCAGCGATGGGGGCGTCGGTCGTGCGGCCGGCCAGCCAGCCGCGCAACCGCTCGCGGTTGCTGCCCACCGCCCGCAAACCCGCGGCCATCACCTGCACCGCATCGTATGCCAGCGCCGCGTTGCCATCGGGGTCGGCACCGAACCGCTCGCGATACGCTCCGACGAAGCGCTGGGCCTCGGGGCGCGGGTCGAGCGCCGTGAACGGCGCGCCCACGAGTGCGCCCTCAGCCGCCACGGTATCCGCCACGATGCCGGTCCAGCCATCGCCGCCGAGGAAGTCGGCGGCGAGCCCCACGCGACGCGCTTCGCGCAGCAACGCGATTCCCGAGCGTTCGGTGCCCGCCACGAACACGAGGTCGGGACGGCGCTCGAGGAACCACGACGCGTACACCTCGGCGTCGGCGCCACTTGCGTCAATGGGGTCGAAGCCGATGAGGTCGCCCTCGAACTCCCCTCGAAACGCGTCGGCAAGGCCGCGGCCGTAGGTGTCGTTCTCGTACACGATCGCCGCCCGGCGCTTGCCGAGCCGGGTGGCGAACCGGGCCAGGTCCACGCCGTTGGCCGAGTCGCTGGAGATCACGCGGAAGACCCACGGCGAGATGCCCGTCAACGCCGCCGACGACGCCGTGGTGGCGAGCGCGGCGAGGCGACCGTCGTAGACCTTGGCCGCCGCGATCATCGCGCCGGACGTCACGTGCCCCACCACGCCGATGATGGACTCGTCGTCCACGAATTCCTGCGCGATGGTGGCGGCGCGGGAGCCGTCGCCCTGGTCGTTGCGGAACTCGAGGACGAGGCTGCGACCACCGATGCCGCCGGCGGCGTTGATCTCGGCCACCGCCAACTCGGCACCCTGGCGGTTGGCACGGCCGAACCCTTCGTCGAAGGGGCCGGCCATGCCGAGTCGGAGATCGCCGCTTTCGCCGCCGCAGGCGGCAGCAACGAGCGCAAAGACGAGGGGCCAGGGGCGACGGGGCACACGGACTCCAATGGGACGAGCGAAGGTCGGCGCGTCGGGAGATCGCGCCTAGGCTGTCAATAATCTGGATAGCACGGGGCGCCGGGGGAATCCGGGCCACCATCTCCCGGGAAGTATCGGCGGCCCCGGGGCGAGCTATCCGACCGTCGCTTTCCCGCGCGCCTTGCGAGCCGCCGGTTGCTGTTGCGTGAGGCAGTGCAGCGTGCCCAGACCCCACACGAGGTCCACGGCGTGGACCCCCACGACTTGGCGGCTTGGGAGCAGGTCGGCCAGCCTGTTCAGCGCGATCCGGTCGTTGGGATCGTTGAATGTGGGGACCAGCACGACGCCGTTGGCGATGTAGAAGTTGGCGTAGCTCGCCGGGAGACGCGCGCCGTCCATCACCACCGCCCGCGGATAGGGCAGCGTGACCACGCGGATCGGCGCACCGGTCGCATCGGTCGCGCCGTCGAGCCGCCGCAGGTTATCGAGCGACCGCACGTGGTTCTCGTCAGCCGGATCCTCCTCGTGCGCCAGCACAATCACCCCTGGCGCCACGAAGCGCGCGATGTCATCCACGTGGCCGTGGGTGTCGTCGCCGACGCAGCCCTCGCCCAGCCAGATGGTCTTGGTGCAGCCGAGCTCGGTGGCGAAGATGCGCTCGTAGTCAGCCCGGCCCAGTCCGGGATTCCGCACCTGCACATCACTGAGCAGCCACTCCTCGGTGACGAGCATGGTGCCGCGGCCGTCGGTCTCGATGCCGCCGCCCTCCAGGACCACGCGGCCTTTGCCATCAGGACGCACAGGCTCCCGACGCGCGAGCCCGGTGTGATCGGCAATGAACGCGCCGATCTTCCGGTCGTGGCTGAAGTTCTCGTACTTCGCCCAGGCGTTGAAGTCCCAGTTCACGTGCACCACCTGTCCGTCGGCGTCGTGCACCATGGTGGGCGCGGAATCGCGCAGCCACACGCGGTCGCTGGGGCACAGATGCAGGTGGATGCGCGACTGCCGCACCTCGTGCATACGCAGGCAGTGCCAGGCCGCCTCCTCGGTCTTCTCGTCGTGCACGAGGATGTGCACGCGCTCGTGCTCGGCGAGCACGCGCGCGATCTCGGCGTACACCCAGGGAATCGGCCCGAACTTGCCGGGCCAGTCGGGCTCGTGATGGGGCCAGGCGATCCAGGTGGCGTCGTGCCGCTCCCACTCGGCGGGCCACCGCAGGGCGGCGGCCGCTGCGGCGCCCTTCTTCGCTGCAGTCATCGCGCGCCCCTCAGCTGCCGAGCCAACGCGAGAGGATCGGCACGTAGGCGTCCACGCGGCGATCGCGCAGGAAGGGCCAGTTGCGGCGCGTGTACTCTATTAGCGCCGGATCGCAGGTGGCCATCAGCGTGGCCTCGCCCATCTCGGCCTGCGCGAGATAGCGCCCGTAGGGATCCGCGATGAACGAATGGCCGAAGAACTCGATGCCATCAGTGCCGGCCTCGGGTTCCAGGCCCACTCGGTTCGGTGCGGCCACGAACACGCCGTTGGCGATGGCGTGGGCACGCTGGGCCGTGCGCCAGGCATCCACCTGCGCCGCGCCCCACTCGGCCTTCTCCGCCGGGTGCCAGCCGATGGCGGTGGGATAGAACAGGATGTCGGCGCCCAGCAGCGCCGTGATGCGCGCGCCCTCGGGATACCACTGGTCCCAGCAGATGAGCACGCCGATGGTAGCGTAGCGCGTCTTCCAGACCATGAAGCCGCCCGCTTCGCCGTCGGGGCCGCGCAGGCCGGCGGGCTGCACGGGGCGGTCGCTCTCGCCGGGCGCGAAGTAATACTTCTCCTCGAACATCGGATCGTGCGGGATGTGCATCTTGCGATACACCCCGAGCGGCGTGCCGTCGGCGTCAATCACGACCGCGCTGTTGCGATAGACGCCCGCGGCCTGCCGCTCGTAGATGGGGACCACCAGCACGACGGCGAGTTCCTGCGCCACCTTCCGCAGCGCCGTGACGGTGGGACCATCCACCGGCTCGGCGAGGTCGAAGCGCGATGCGTCCAACTTCTTGCAGAAGTAGGGTGCGTTGAACAGCTCCTTGAGGCAGATGATCTGCGCCCCCTTCGCGGCGGCGTCGCGGATGCGCAGGACCGTCGCGGCGAGGGTGGCCTCGGCGGTGGCGTGTACGCCGTCCTGGATCAGGGCGACGGTGAATGGCTTTGGGGCGCGGGCGCTCATCCGCGCAATTTCACCCGCCTAGCGACGCACCGCTACCACGATGTCCATCACGTTGGTGCCGGTGACGGCGGGCGGGAGGAGCGCCGACGCGGCGTGCAGCGCGCCGAAGGCATCGCAGCGCCGCAGGGCCACACCCGGCTCGGCGCCCGCTTCGACACTCGCGCGCCACGTGCTCCCGTGCACCAGCGCGCCAGCGGCGGGTGCCGGACCATCGCGCCCGTCGGTGCCGGCAGCGAGGAGCCATCCGTCGCGTACGCCGAGGTCATCCAGCGTTTCGGCCGCGGCGAGGGCCAGCTGCTGACACCGCCCACCGAGTCCGTGATGCTCGGGGAGCCGCACGGTCGTCTCACCTCCCCAGATGAGGCAGCTTCCGGCGGTCGCGCGCGCCAGCGCGTGTGCCAGCACGCGCCCGGCGCCGGTGGCGTCGCCGGTGAGGCTGGTGTTCGAGAGGAGCACTGGGGCGAAGCCCAAGGCGTGGGCCTTGGCGGCCGCCGCCTCGAGCGCGGCAGAGTTCCCGACGATGAACGGCGGCTCCACGCGCGCGAAGGCCGGGGTGCCTTCCTTTGGTGTCTCGGCGATCACCCCGGCTCGCATCGCGCCGAGGGTGGATGCCACCGAGAGCGGCACGCGCACGGCGATGCCGGCGCCGCGCAGGATGCGCTCCACGTGCCAGGCTTCCAGGGCGTCGGGGGAGACCGGTCCCGACCCGATCATCGCCGGATCCTCGTTCGGCACGTCGGCGAGCAGGATCGGGATGATGCGGCCGCATTCGAGTGCCGCCGCCAAGCGTCCCGCGCCCCAGCGCGAGAAGCGTTTGCGGACGGCGTTGATGCGCGTGATCGGGACGCCAGCGCCGAGGAGCAGCGCGTGCAGCGCCGCAAGGTCCTCGGCGCGCACCCCATCAATCGGCGCGCCGATCAGGCTCGACGTACCGCCGGAGATCAACACCAGCACGACGTCGTCCCGACCGACCCGCTCGACGAGCGCACCCAGTCGGTCGGCCGCGTGCCGCGAGCGGACGCCCGGAACGGGGTGGTCACCTATCAGCCGTTCCATGGTCGATGGGAATTCCTCGCGCGCGGGCTCCTCGGCTGCCACCACGAGCCCGCCGGCTACGACCAGCCCTGCCTCGGCGCAATGCGACAAGGCCGCACCCGCCATGGCGGGTGCGGCCTTGCCGAGTGCGATGATCCAGTGCGGTCGGTCGCGTCCGAGTTCGAGGCTCACCTCATTGGCCGCCAGCCCATCACGCACGGCGCGCGCCGGGTCGGCTGCCTCGAGCGCCGCCGTGTAGATGAGTCCCAGCGACTCGGCGGCGCCCCGTTCAGGCATCCATCAGTTGGTGCCCGAGGCCCGTCGCACCGCTTCGCCAAGCTCGGTGTAGGCGTCGGCCGAGAGTTCGCGAAACGGCCGCATGATGTGCGCGATCCGCCCATCGGGTCCGACCACGAACACCACCCGCCGCAGGAAGTTCACCGCCGGAATCTTCACGTCGTAGAGCTGGCCCACCTCGGCCTGCGCATCGCTGAGGAAGGTCACCGGGAAGGACTTCTCCTGCGCCCAGCTGGCCAAAGTGGCCTGGTCGTCGGTGCTGATGGCGAGGACCCGAACTCCCTCACCGTTCTTGAAGAGCGTGGCGTACTGATCACGGTACGCCTCCATTTGGGCCGTTCAGCCACCGGTCCTGGCCTTGGGGAAGAAGGCGATGACCACCGTCTGGCCGCGGAAATCGGAGAGTCTGACGGGGGTTTGACTCGGCCCCGTCATCGTGGCTCCTGGAAGGGCGAAGTCCGGGGCGAGGTCGCCGACCCCGGGAGGGCCGGCGGGGCGGGCATCCTGGGCGCCGGCGAGCTGGACCGAACCCACCAACGCAAGGAAGCAGGCCAAGGCGAGGCGCCGCGTTCTAATGAGTGTCATACCCGAAGTCTGTCGCCGCGGCGGGACTGGCGCAACGGCGTCGAGCAATCGATCCCGCGGCCACGTCGGGTATAGAGGATGGGCCAAATGACCCATAGTGCGAACCCGAACCGGAGTGAATTTTGTCGCCCATGACTTCTACGGGTCCGAATGTGTCCAATGTGGGCGACGTTGCCGTCGAGCTTGCGTCGTTGCTGCATCGGCTCGGGTTTGCGGCCCTAATCCGTGACCCCGAGTCCGCCGAAGTCATCGCGGCGAGTCCGTCTGCGGAAATGGAAATCCTAGCGGCCCAGCCCGGAACCGTACGGATGGCGACGGCACGCCTTGCCGGGGTAGTCGTGCGCGTGGAGGTGATGCGATCGATGGGAGAGGATGCCGTCGAACTCACGCCGCGGCAGGCGGCCGTTGGCCGCCTGATCGTGGAGGGGCTGCGCAACCGGGAGATCGCCGAGCGGCTGCAGATCAGCACGCACACCGTGCGCCGCCACCTGGAAGCGATCTTCCACCGCCTCAACGTGCCCAACCGGACAGCCGCGGCCACCGAGTTGCGAAAGGGGCGGGTCCGCCTCTCGTAGGCGCGGGCCGGCCCCGCTGGGGCGCCGGACACTCGCGGGACGCCACCGGGACGGCAACGGCACGGAGACGGGACTCTCGACTCCTAGGGTTCAGGCGTCACCCTCCTCAAGGAGTCCGCCATGCCCGCAGCCCTCAGTTCCCGTCCCGCACTGATCCTTTCGGGTCGGCCCCTGCCGTCCACCCCGCGCGCCCTCGGCGCGGAGCTCGCCACCCTCCTGGGCTGCCTCGGCGTCCCGGCGGTCGTCACGGACGCCAGCGGTACCGTGCTCGCCGCATCGAACGAGATCCTTCCGCAACTCCGCGAAGGAACGCTGGAAGCGAAGACAGCCGTGTCGGTGCGGCTCTGCGGCCAGTCACTCTTCGTGGTGCTCCCGCCTGGGGCTGGGCGTGCCCCGACGCTGGACCTCACCCCCCGCCAGCGGGTGGTGGTGGAACTCATTGCGCAGGGACTCCGGAACCGTGAGATCGCGGAGCACCTCGGAATCAGCCTGCACACCGTGCGTCGGCACGTGGAGGCGCTGTTGCGCCGGCTCCAGGTTCCGACCCGGGCGGCCGCTGCCGTGTTGCTTCGCGAGACGCTCCGGTCCTCCAGTCAGCCGGGTGGCCCGCGCCGCGTCGCCTGACGTTGCGCGTCAGCGCGGCGCCGGGGCGTCGAGCACGCGGAGTGCCCCCGGCACGCAGCGGATCGTGACCTCGGGTGACGCGGCACGATGCAACTCGCCGTCGAGCTCGAACCACGGCGGCTCGGTGCAGGCGAGGGTGAAGGTCGCCCCCGCGTGGTGCTGGACCATGGGATGCGAGAGATGGGTGCCGCGGATCGCCCGCACCAGGAGCGGGACCCGCCCGCGGCGCGAGAACTCGTTGAACAGCACGGCGTCGAGCCGGCCATCGTCCACGCGTGCCGCCGGTGCGATGCGGAAGGTGCCGCCGAACTCCTTGCCGTTGGCCACCACCAGCATGAGGCGCTGCGCGGCACGCGAGGCGTCCACGCCAGGCAGGCCGCCGATGCGCGCCTCGAGTCCAGGATAGCCGAGGAGCTCGCCCAGCGCCGCCGCCACGTACACCGCTGGCCCACGCAAGAGCGGAACGCGCGCGCTTGCGCGCAGCACGGCCACGTCGAACCCAAACCCAGCGACATTCGCGAACCAGGCGTCGTCCACGCGTCCGAGGTCCACACGTCGCTCCTCGCCGCCACGCGCGGCGAGCCGAGCCATCGCCGCGAGGTCCCGTGCGGGAGCGCGCAGGTTCTTGGCGAAGTCGTTGCCGGTGCCGGCGGCCACGAAGGCCATGCGCGCCGGGGAACCGGCCTGGGCGAGCGCCACCGCGCACTTCCCCCAGGTGCCGTCGCCGCCGGCGACGACGATGGTCTGCACGCCGTCATCGAGGGCCTCGTGCACCAGGCGCGCCTCATCGCCGGCGGCGGCCGTGCTCCTGAAGTCCATGATGCCCTCTGCCCCGAAGGCCGCCCGGATACGACTGATGACGCGTGCGCCGCGTCCGCGACCGGACGCCGGGTTCCAGAGGACGCGGACGCTCATCCGCGCCGGAAGCGCTCAGCCAGTTCGCGGGTCTCGGCGCTGGGGACGGCCTCGAGCGACTCCTTCAGCCAGCGGGCGTAGCGTTCGTACACCTGCACGGCGTCGGCGCGCGCGCTCACACGGTCGAGCAGGTTCATGATCTTGCGGACCATGCGCTCGTCCTGGAGCGCGAGCTTGCTGGCCCGCCGCGCCCACTTGGAAGCCACCGTGAGGTTCTGCTCCTTCTCCTCGCGCTCGGCCTCGCGGATCGTGACCTCGACGACGAGTTCCTCGGCGGCGCGGCGCTCCTCCTCGAGCCATTGTTCGAACCCGGGCGCATCGGCGAAGAACCCCGGCATCAACGGCCCCTTGTACAGCTCGTAGGCGCGCGACGGGAACGGCGACGCGGCGGCGTCCTGCATGGCGCAGAGGTCGCACCACACCATCTCGCGATTGAGCGCGAGTTCTTCATCGCCGCGGCCGAGGATGACGTCTGCGCCCAGCGACTCGCGGATGGCGAAGACAGCCTTTCGGAGGTTCGTGCGCGCACTGCCCTGGTCGAGCTCCGGCCAGAACAGCGTCGCGATCACGTCGCGCCGCACGTATCCGCGCGTCCGCACCGCCGCGAGGTAGGCCAACAGCGCCACCCGCTTGGTCTGCGCCAAAAACGCGTCGCCGTTGGGGCTCCCCCGAAGCGCGATGCCTCCGAGTAGCTCCAGGTGGAGCGGACGGTCTGGGGCGAACGGGAGGCCCATTCGGGAGACGGAAGACGGAAGACGGAAGACGGAAGACGGAGGAAAACTAAGGTGCGGAATGCGAGAGAGGGAAGCCGATCCAGTCGACCTCCCTCTTCCGTCTTTCGTCTTCCGTCTCGTGTCCGCTACGACGCCAGCTGCCTCAACACATAGTGCAAAATCCCCCCGTGCCGGAAATAGTTCATCTCCTCCGGCGTATCAATGCGGCTGCGCACCTGGAAGCGCTTGCCGTCGGCCTTCACGGTCAGCGTCGCGCGCGGGGACATCTCGTCGCTCATCCCTTCGATGGTGATGGTCTCGAAGCCAGTGAGTCCCAGCGACTGGCGCGTCTCGCCGTTGACGAACTCCAGCGGGATCACGCCCATGCCCACGAGGTTCGAGCGGTGGATCCGCTCGAAGCTCTCGGCGATCACCGCCCGCACCCCGAGCAGCATCGTGCCCTTGGCCGCCCAGTCGCGTGACGAGCCGGTGCCGTACTCCTTGCCGGCGATGATCACCAGCGGGGTGCCCTTGGCCTGGTACGCCATCGCCGCCTCATAGAACGATGTCGGCTCGGCGTGCTTCGCCGTGCGCGTCCACCAGCCTTCCATGCCCGGCGTGAGATCGTTCTTGAGGCGGATGTTGGCGAAGGTGCCACGCATCATCACCTCGTGGTTCCCGCGGCGGGCACCGTATGAGTTGAAATCCTTCTTCTCCACGCCCAGCGACTTGAGCCACTGGCCGGCCGGCGATTTCTCGGCAATCGAGCCGGCCGGGGAGATGTGGTCGGTGGTGATGGAATCGCCGAACATGCCGAGTACGCGTGCGCCCGCGATCTGCTTGACGCCGGGGGCAGTCTTCGACATCCCCTCGAAGTAAGGCGGGTGCTTCACGTAGGTGGACTTGTCGTCCCAGGCGTAGCGCTCGCCGGTCGGCGCGATCACGGCCTTCCAGTCGGCGTCGCCGCCAAAGACGTCGGCGTATTCCTTCTCGAACTGCTCGCGCTTCACCGAGGTGAGGACGATGTCCTCGACTTCCTTCGACGACGGCCAGATGTCGCGGAGGAAGACCGGGCCATTCGTGCCGACGCCGAGGGGTTCCTTCTCGAGGTCAATGTCCATGCGCCCGGCGAGTGCGTAGGCCACCACCAGGGGCGGCGACGCCAGATAGTTGAAGCGCGTCTGCGGATTGATGCGCCCTTCGAAATTGCGGTTGCCAGAGAGCACCGCGGCCACGGTCAGCTTGCCGTCGTCAATGGCCTTGCTGATGGCTTCCGGCAACGGGCCAGAGTTGCCGATGCAGGTGGTGCATCCGTAGCCGACGATGTTGAAGCCGAGCGCGTTCAGCGCCGGCTGGACGCCGGCCTTGTCGAAGTAGTCGCGCACCACCTTCGAGCCTGGCGCCAGCGAGGTCTTCACCCAGGGCTTGGTCTGGAGGCCCGCCGCCACCGCCTTCTGGGCGAGGAGTCCGGCCGCGAGCATCACGCTCGGATTCGACGTGTTGGTGCAGCTCGTGATGGCCGCCAGCACCACCGCGCCATCCTTGAGCTGGAAGCTTTCGCCGCGGTGCGTGCAGGCCACGGCATTCTCCACCAGCGTGCCGGTGCCCCCCTCGGAGACCATCGCCGCCGCCGGCGATCCCGGCGTCTTGCCGCCGTTGGCGGCCGCCGCAACGCGCGCCTTCTCCTCGGCGAGCGCCGTCTGGTACGCGGCCTTCGACGTGGTGAGCGGGATCCGGTCCTGCGGACGCTTCGGCCCCGCCATCGAGGGCACCACCGTCCCCAGGTCGAGCTCGATGGTGTCGGTGAACACCGGATCCGGCGTGGCGTCGGTGCGGAACAGCCCCTGCGCCTTCGTGTAGGCCTCCACCAGCGCCACCTGATGCTCGCTGCGCCCCGAGAGGCGCAGGTACTTCAGTGTCTCGGCGTCCACCGGGAAGAATCCCATCGTCGCGCCGTACTCGGGCGCCATGTTGGCAATCGTCGCGCGGTCGGCCAGCGACAGCGACGACAGCCCGTTGCCGAAGTACTCGACAAACTTGCCGACCACCTTCTTCTTGCGGAGCATCTCGGTGCAGGTGAGCACGAGGTCAGTGGCGGTCGCGCCCAGCGGCAGCTTGCCGGTGAGCTTGAAGCCGATGACATCCGGGATGAGCATGGACACCGGCTGGCCGAGCATCGCCGCCTCGGCCTCGATGCCACCGACGCCCCAGCCGAGCACGCCGAGGCCGTTGATCATGGTCGTGTGCGAGTCGGTGCCCACCAGCGAGTCGCAGTACACCGCCGGCTTGCCGCCTTCGTCACCGACGAATGCCACCTGGCCGAGATACTCGAGATTCACCTGATGGCAGATGCCGGTACCCGGGGGCACCACCCGGAAGTTGCGCAGCGCCGTGCCGCCCCAACGCAGGAACTGGTAGCGTTCGCCGTTGCGCTCGTACTCGAGCTTGGTGTTGAGCAACTCGGCCGCCTCGCTGCCGTACTCATCCACCTGCACCGAGTGGTCGATGACCAGGTCTACCGGCTGCAGCGGATTGATCTTCTTCGGGTCGCCGCCGAGCGTGGCGATGGCGTCGCGCATGGCGGCGAGGTCCACCACGCAGGGAACGCCGGTGAAGTCCTGGAGGAGCACGCGCGCCGTGCGGAAGGCGATCTCCTTGTCCACCGTGGCCTTCACGTTCCAGGTGGCCATGGCCTCGATGTCCTGCTGCTTCACGAAGCCGCCGTCCTCGTTGCGGAGGAGGTTCTCGAGGAGGATGCGGAGCGAGAAGGGGAGCTTGGCGACGGTCGCGCCCGGGAGGCCGGCGACGGCGTCGAGCTTGTAGTAGATGTACGCCCGACCGTCGACGGTCAGCGTATCGCGGCTGCGGAAGCTGTTCTGGGAGGACATCGGGACCCTGAGGGTGCCCGCCGCGGGTTCAACCCGGAGGGCGGGCTGAGATGATCACCTGAGCCACTGCCGGCTGGAGCCGGCAGGCTGAATTCAAATCTACACTGGACGGGAGAGATCTGTGTAGAGACGGAAGACGGAAGGCGTGGGCGCACTCCCTTCCGTCTTCTCTCTTCCGTCTTACGTCTCCTCCAGGAGTGGCATCTCCATCGTCGAGCGTCGCTCGTCCCCGTCGACCGCATCTACCTTGATGGCCGCCGTCGGGCACTGGTGCACGAAGTCGCCCTCGGCCCGGGACCACTCCACCGGGGAGCGCAGCACCTGCGCCTTGCCGTCGCGGTCCATGGTCATCATGTGCGGGGCGAGCGTGGCGCAGAGGGTGCAGCCCGTG